>NZ_JBNVZS010000016.1:0-79545 GCF_052527395.1 Legionella pelazae | reverse complement strand
AATTATGAATAGGCTATACTTGTATGACTAAAATTGTTGGGCTGCGCTAGGCTTAGCTTAAAATAGTTCTTTTCTTACTTTCCCTAGGCGCCACGGCATAAATGGATTCCCGCCTGCGCAGGAATGACAAGCGTTTAAACAAGTTGTTTAAAATTAATCCGTTATGCTTCCTAAATCTGTCATATTCACTAAATTTGTTATACTTACTAAATCTGTTATACCCATTAAATCTGTCATACTCACCAATTTGTTATACTCATTAAATCTGTCATACCCGCGTAGGCAGTTATCCATCTTTCAAAACAATCCGATGGATAAGTCGAGCCACTGCGGGTTATGTTGCTCGATTAGGTTTATTTTCCACTGGCGGTACCACTTTTTTATGCGCTTTTCTCTGGTTATTGCTTCATAAACATCCAAGTGAATTTCATAATACACCAGTCGATAGATACTGTATTTTTTAGTGAATCTTTCAACTAGCTCAGCTTTATGCTGGCTAATTCGCTGTATAAGATTGCTGGTGATTCCTGTATAAAGAGTTCCATATTTTTTGTTGGCTAATATATAAACGTAATATTGTTTTTCTTCCATTTACTTTCTATAGACTTGCTAAAATTAATTTCCTTTAAGGATTATAAGCAATTAGAAGAAACAATAACCCTATGTTTAAGTTTTTCTTTGCCTTAACTTAATTTGAAATTACATACATAGACACATGATTGCAGCGAAGTACTCTATTATTAAAGAAAAGGTACTTTATCATAAGTTAAAACTTAATTACGGTTGAGATATTTATGGAAACTACGCTCAATAATCGACTTGCCATATATAGTATGATGCTGACTTTTTTTCTAGATTTTGTTGGTTTATTTATGGTCTATCCTATTTTCGCACCATTGTTTCTAGATACTAATAGCCCAATGTTAGATCCGAATACATCGCATTTTACTCGAACCCTGATTGTCGGGACTTTAACGATGATTTATGGTGTAGGACAATTTTTTGGTGGCCCCTTGCTAGGTGAATTATCAGATCAGTTTGGTCGCAAACGTATTCTAATGTTAGGCCTGTCCGTTTTAGTTATTGCTAATCTTCTCGGTGCTGTTGCGCTTATAGCTAATATTTTATGGCTACTCTTTGTTGGACGTTTCTTAACTGGCGTTGCTTCTGGTAATGGTTCGGTTATTTTTGCAGCTGTATCTAATATGAGTAGCAATGATACGGAACGCGGCATTAATTTAGGTTATCTTGCTGGCGCGGCTTCCCTAGGCTGTGTATTAGCGCCCATGGTGGGTTCGCATTTATCTAGTTCGGCTTTAATACCTTGGTTTAGCTGGTATACGCCATTTTTATTTATGGCTATTATTTTCTTACTCAACTTATTACTCATTGCTGTGGTTTATCAAGATACAGGTATTTATCAACGTCGCACATTAAGTTTAACGACTGGCCTTCACAATATTGTTGAATGTTTCAAAATGCCACAAGTTAATATTATGTTATTAATCTATTTCCTCTTCGTGTTAAGTACAGAAAGTACGTTTACTGGTTTACCTATATTTGCAGTAGAGAAATTTCAGGTATCTAGCACTTGGCTAGGTTATCTATTTGGTTTTGGCTCGTTAGTCGCCGCATTTAGCTCCATCTATTTAAATAAACAGCTTAGTAAAAAATTTAATTCCTATGTTATTGTTTTATTAGCGAGTGGTATCTTGTGCTTAGGATATGCGCTCTATTTATTTACGCCAAGCGCTAATTGGCTTTATCTAGCTTATGGATTAGTAGGCCTTACCTGTGCCACAATTTGGTCGCAACAAAATGCAATTATTGCAAATATGGTAGATATCCAAGTACAAGGCAAAGTGTTAGGAGTAACCCAATCGTTATTATCATTAGCGATTATTATTGGTCCTGCTTCCATCGGGTTAATTGCTTCCACGCACTATAACTTTATTCCTATTTTATGTTTAACAGCAGGTTTATTAAGTTGGATTATTTTTATAAGGTTTTATTTACAGTATGCGCGGTCTGTAAATGGATTCCCGCCTACACGGGAATGACAGAAGTTTGGGAATAACATAGGTTTGAGAGTGACAAAAGCTTGGAAATGAGGGGTTCGGAATAACAGAGTTTGGGATAGAGTTCTAGAGTAGCTGATTAGGTTTTCAATGTAATTTTATGAATTCTATTGACCGCTTTCAAGTATAGGAATGCTTCTAAATATTAAGCTTTAAAATAATAAAATAAGTTTTCGTTAATAAAATTATTTTATACTAGCTATTATTTACCTTATAATGGTTACCTTTTGGCAATCCATTAGCTGAGTACTGTCTGCGATGAAAGCATGGTCTTCTGAAAAAATATCTGTTTTTGCTCTTGTTTTATTAATTACAGGGGCCATTGACAGTATTCGTAATTTACCCGGGACTGCTTTATTTGGCTCCTCACTGATTTTCTTTTTTATTTTCTCAGCTATTATATTCTTAATTCCTGTTGCCTTAGTTTCTGCAGAACTTTCCTCAACTTGGTCCGAGGAAGAAGGTGGTGTTTATAGCTGGGTAAAATCAGCTTTTGGCGAAAATGTCGCTTTTTTTACTATTTGGTTACAGTGGATTAATACCCTCGTCTGGTACCCAACTATCTTATCTTTTATTGCCGGAACTTTGGCGTATTTAATTAATCCAGAACTGATTCAAAATAAATATTATTTAATTTCCATTATATTAATTGTCTTTTGGTCGCTTACCTTTTTAGGGTTAGCAGGCCTTAGAGCGTCGGCTGCGTTTGCCAGTTTTTGTGCTATTGTGGGTATGATTTTACCCATGGGTTTTATTATCTTACTTGCGTTTATTTGGCTTATAAAAGGTCATCCATTAGCCATCGATCTTAGTTTAACTAACCTTATTCCACATTGGACTGATACGCAATCTTGGGTATCGCTTACAGCGATAATGACCTCTTTCTTAGGCATGGAATTAGCTGCAGTGCATGTCCGTAATGTGCACTCGCCCCAGCGAAACTTTCCGCGAGCTATGTTTTTATCAGTTATTTTAATTTTAATAACGATGATTTTTGGCTCACTTGCTATTGCTTTTGTTTTGCCTCAAGAAAAAATTAATCTGGTTGGTGGTGTGATGCAAGCTTTTGATAACTTTTTTCAAGTTTATCGTTTAAATTTTTTAATGCCCGTGCTCATTATATTACTCTTATTAGGAAGCTTAGGAAGCATGGTTAATTGGATTATTTCACCTGCTAAAGGATTATTATTAGCAGCTGATCATGGCTTTCTGCCTCATTGGCTCTATCGCTTAAATAAACATGGCGTTGCCTCTCGAATCTTACTTTTACAAGCAACCATGGTAACGCTTCTTTGCAGTGGCTTTTTACTTTTTCCAAACGTTAATGCGATTTACTGGCTGTTTACTGATCTAAGTACGGAGCTCTACATTTTAATGTATATTTTAATGTTTCTGGCAGCCTGGCGCTTAAAAAGTAAATTTGCGCACCTACCACGTCCTTTTGAAATTCCCGGTGGCAAATTGGGTTATTATTTAACTTGTGGTTTAGGATTAGTAGGTTGTACGATTACACTTATTATCGGTTTTATTCCGCCAGAAAGTAGCATGGATATTGGCGGCGCTGATCACTTTCGAGTAGTGTTTAGTTTAGGAATTATCTGTATGCTACTGCCGGCTTTTTTATTATATTCTCGTAAGAGAAAAGGAAATATTTCTACTAAATTAATTAAAGAACAGAGCCTAGTTAAATAGAATTAGCTTGCGAATTTCAATAGTCTAAATATTAAAACCATCATAAATTAGTTTAATTATTATCCCCTCCTAAATAATTACTATGAGAATATATAGTAAGTCATTATTTTAATAACCTGTACCACAAACTGATTAATATGAGAACAAAATATATATTTTTACAACATTATGGCAAAAATTAATATTTACTTAAGCTTTAATTGCTATCCTTAATAATACTTATATTAGTTAAGTTTCAAAGATGTTAGTTAGAGATGTATTAGACTGCTTAAATGACATAGAAATCTTATTTTGCCGAGTTCCTGTAAGAAATATAGACCTTACAAGCGAACATCGAAAAGAAATTGAGAAACTTCGTGAATCAATTAGTAAAAATTATAATACTAAAGAAGAGCACTCAGCCAGCAAGAGCAGTCTTTTCTCAATTCCAATATTTAAAAGTAGAACTCACACTGAAATACCTGATAGTGAAATATTATCAAAATTTGAAGGTTTATTTAATTCTCTTCAACAAAATATTGGGCAGATAGGAATGTTAGGAGATCTTTCTGCTAAGCAAATCTCTTTAACCGAGCCACTTACTGTAGAATCTCTCAACGCGATTATTGAGTATTTTAATACTTTGCTGGATAAATTGAATACAGAGCAAAATAAAGAGTATGAAAATTTTAAGAAACAAAAAACTACTTATAAAGAACACTCTAAATTAATAAGGGATATTTTGCCAGATGAATTAGCAAGAACTGATTTTCAATTAAATGCTTGGATCCAAGAATTTAAGGAATTTGAAAGTAAAGCACATGCTCTTATCGTTTCAGGTGAAAAAACCTATTCTATATTTAAGAATCAGCAGGATGCAATCTATAGTACTAGAATGCAGAAGGAATTAACTGATATCACGAAAAATTTAAGTCAATTAAATCAACAACGCGCTGAATTATTAAAAAATATTCAAGACAGATATCAAACTATCGAAAATAGCATTTCAAAGGGAGGCATTAATTCAAAACAACAAGAAACTGATATTATACACTGGGAAAATAAACATGATTTTGATGTTACCTCCTTTTCATCCACTTTAGATTCATTGTTTGCATATTTAGCTGACCTTGATTTAGATAAACATGTTAATAACAGACAAGTTTTTGAAAAAGATTTAGAGAAGTTTGTAGATAAATTATTTAAGGACTTATTAAGAGATAAAACACCGCCTAGTTTCAGCAAAAATTTGCTTGAAAAGTTACAGAAATTGCTTTTACAGCCTAAAAAACCCGATAATTATCTAAAGCAACTCCAAGAATTAAAGGAGGAATTAATTAATAACTACCTAATACAAGTGAAGGCTATAGAAAAACCCGTTTTAAAAGCAAAAATGATCCTTTTAACTCAACTTACAGCAGAAATTATAAAATTTCAAAAAACTATAGAAGCTGCTAAGAAAGAGCATTTAGAAAGTATTTCTAATTTACTTCTAGAAATCCCCAAGGCTAGAAAAGAGGAATTATCAGTTGAGTCCTCTCCTCTCATACCTCCAATTGACAGCGAGCGCAAAAAGATAGAAGAACTTTATTTAAAAGCTAGGCAAGACTTAACTGAAGAGTATAGAAATGCTATTGTTAACTTGGAACAAAAACTAATTGAATCTGGATACTCAGAAACAGAACTAACTGAATTACGCAAAAACCAAGAAAGTAAATTTGCAGAATTACTTAAAGTTAAATCGTTGGATTTAAAAGAACTTAAAGAATGCTATTTAAAACAAATTTCAGAGCTTCAGGAAATATTAATTTCACAACAATATGAAAGAATGACTGCTCTACTTAAGAGTGATTCAGAACAGCTAACTAGCTTACTTAACCTATTTCCGTCTGACTCTAATAATGGAGTAGTCAAAAACGCTCGTGATCGTAAAAAATTGTTAGAAACCTCAAAAGTTGAATTTGACAAGTTATACGAAGAATACAAGACTAAGCGAAAAGAACCTACCCAAGGCACGGAGAACTCTAAATTAGAAATATTAGGTTTAATTCTTTCGCAACAGCAAACCTTGTTAGAGAAGTTTGAAGAACAGGAAAACAAAATAGGAGAGGCACAAAAAGCGCCTAAGCCTTCTAATCAACAGATAATTGTTTCGCTTGACCACGAATTTCAAACACAAAGAACTAACTTACTTAAAGTATTTCAAGCAGCTATTACGAAACTTGAAAAAAGTATGTCAGTTTTTGATGATATAGCAAAAAGTTATGATGGCGATAATAATATACCAAAATTATTAAAAAATCTAAGAGAAGAGTTGAAAAAACAGATCGAAACTTATAAGGAAGCTCTCCATTTAATTACTCAACCTAAGATGCCTTTAATGAATCTACAACAATTAATAGATACAAATTTAGGCACGATAGACGATAATTTAGTTAAACTTAAAAACGCCTTAGAAGAGGTTTATAAGGAGACCGTAACAACTATAAGTATGCAGCTAACTCAGCAATTGAATGCTTCTCCGTCTATAGAAAACCCGAGAAATCAATTAGAGAACAACATTGTTGAATCTAGAAAAGAGGCTCAAGGCATTTTAGGGGAATTAAATTCAGCTTTTGATACATTATACACTCTCAAAACAAGCGAAGAACTTATTGCTTGGCAAAAAAACCTTTATAATAACTGCCGACAGGCTAAACAATGTTCCTTAGCACTTCAAAACGGGTGTGAACAATATAATAAGCAAACTCAGGAAACTGCAAGACGTAAAGCACTACCGCTTTATAAAAGTTCTAATGAATTTTTGCAAGAGTTAGCAAAAGAATATGAGCGCATCGTAATTAAATATAGTGGCATCAATAAGAAGATTCAAAAAGTTAAAAATGACCCAGCGAAGGCTCAAAGCTTACAGCAATCTAAAATATCTATGTGTAACATTGAAATACCTTTTAATGAAGAAAATAGAAGTATATTTCTTTTGGATTCAAGACTTAAAAAATTACATGATATATATCAAAGCGTTAAGTGCATAAATGATGATTATCTTAAAGATCCTCAAGCGACTGCTGATTCTTCGTATAAGGAGAAATTAGGTAAGAAGTTCGATGAGTTGCGTACAGATGACATGCAAGATATCTCGGTTGATAAACGATCTGGATTTATTAGCTGGATACGATCAATAATAAAAAGATTTAGTAGTAAAAAAGATTCAGTTAACCAACAAGCTGCAAATCATCATCCTTTTTTTAAAACAAGCTTAGGCGCTTGTGCAACAGAAAAAGTTCTCGTTGATGCAGGAAATAACTTAGTTAAAGTTCTTAACAGCAATCGGTAAGTTGCCTTACTTTAATCATTGTAAATTTTGCAATTCTATTCGTTTAATCATCTTGTTAAAGCCTCCCGCCTTGCTTTAGCTAAATCATCTGCCGTATTAATATCTTGTTGCGGGATGGCACAAGCAACATCAACCCGTATTTTATGACCCGCCCAAAGCGCGCGTAATTGTTCTAAAGCTTCACAGATTTCTAGTTTACAAGGCAGCCAGCTAACAAAGTCAACGAGAAATTTAGCTCGATAAGCATAAAGACCAATGTGTCTAAAAACATGACTAATGCTATTAGGTTCATTGCGGTTACTAGGGATAGGTGCTCTAGAAAAATAAAGGGCATTATTGAAACGGTCACGAACCACTTTTACAATATTTGGGTTTAATAGTTGCTCCTGTTTTTCGATAGGCCAGCAAAGTGTTGCCATATTTAACTCAAGATTTGTTAAAATACGTGCAACTTGATTAATTAAAGCAGGTTCGATAAAAGGCTCATCACCTTGCACATTAACAATAATATCATTTTCAGTATAAAAACCGCGCGCAATGACCTCCGCAATTCTATCAGTTCCTGTGGCATGGGAAGGCAAAGTCATTTCAACATGAGCGCCAAATTCTCTTGCATGGGTGGCAATTTGTTCATCATCAGTAGCTATAGTAATGGTTTTAGGTTCTGCCTGCAGCGCCTGTTCATAAACCCGTTGAATAACCGTTTTTCCACCAATCTCCATCATTAGTTTACCTGGCAGACGCGAAGATTGATAACGTGCAGGGATGACAACATGAAAATCAAAGTTCATAAGGATTCCTTTTCCTCAAGTGGAATTAAACGCGCTTCTTGCTCAAGCATGACAGGAATACCCCCTCTTATTGGGTAGGCAAGCCTGTCGAATCGGCAAATAAGCTCTTCATTTTTCAGTAATAATTTCCCTTTACATAGAGGGCACACTAATATTTCTAAGAGACGTTTATCCAAAAGAGCTCCTTTAATTTAGCTTGTAACTATAGGGCCTAATTAATCCATGAACTTACGTTAAATTAACATGAGTTCGACATAGAAGAGACGAAGTCTCTTTTGTGTCGCCAAACGAACGTTAGCCCGTAAAATGCGTAGCATTTGTGTGGGATCCAAAGAAAAATAAACCAATTCGACATAGAAACTATGTGATAACTTTTATGTCTAATTCACGTTAAATTAAAAAAAGGATGATAAGAGCTCTCATTACATTGGTCAAGCTAAATGGATTTGGTTTTTAGGATAATATTATAAGAAGCACAGGAAGTTGTTACTCTTATTGATTGGATTGGCGCCTGTAGCACAGGATACCACACCCTCGAAGCTAGGTGTAGGTAAACACCTTGTCCCTAACGGAACATTTACTGCTTTGCGAGGCCTCATTCTCATCATCAACTTTTGCCTTTTCAACTTTTACTTCCTTAAACAATCCAAAATGGCTGTTAACAAGTTTTTGAGGCGAAGACATCGTAGCTTGAACTAGTTGTTCTATCTCGCTATAGCCCAGAATATAAGCAATTTCATGAGGTAAAATAGGCAGAGTCTCTGCTGAATCAACGGTTAATCCTTTACTTTTAATAAAGGTTTTTGCTCTAATTAATGCCTCTTCTTTTCCTGAATCCTTGGCAAGACCAATTAATATATTACTGCTTGATTGGCAAGCAACAGAGCAGGAAGCCCCCATTTCCAGTAGACAAGACACAACATTAGTATGCCCGTATTGTGCTGCTATAAAAAGAGGTGTTGCATTCTTAGCATTAGGCTGATTGATTAGCTTTTCGCTTTCCGCTTCACTTAACTCTTCTATCAATGCACGAATTGCATCTACATGGCCATTGCCTGCCGCAGCATAGAGAGGGGTGGCGCCATCCGTATTGGGCTTACTGACGAGCGCTGCAACTTCCTTTGCACTTAAATTTTTTATTAATGCATCAATTACGTCTGCATGACCCTTAAGTGCCGCAATATAAAGCGGGGTAGCGCCATTCATAGTGGGCTTATTGACGAGCTCTGCAACTTCCTTTGCACTTAAATTTTTTATTAATGCATTAATTGCGTCTGCATGGCCATTTTCTGCCGCAATATAAAGCGAGGTGGCGCCAGTGTCATAGGAAATGTCGACCTTAGCGCCCAAAGCTATCAATGTGTTAATGACTGCTATATGGCCATTTTGTGCCGCAATATAAAGCGGGGTAGCGCCATTCACAGTAGGCTTATTGACGAGCTCTGCAACTTCCTTTGCACTTAAATTTTTTATTAATGCATCAATTACGTCTGCATGGCCCATTTCTGCCGCAATATAAAGCGGGGTAGCGCCATTCATAGTGGGCTTATTGACGAGCTCTGCAACTTCCTTTGCACTTAAATTTTTTATTAATGCATCAATTACGTCTGCATGGCCCTTGAATGCCGCAATAAAAAGCGGGGTGGCGCCAGTTTTATGGGGAATGTCAACCTTAGCGCCCAAAGCTATCAATGTGTTAATGACTGCTATATGGCCATTTTGTGCCGCAATATAAAGCGGGGTGGCACCATCCGTAGTGGGCTTATTGACAAGCTCTGCAACTTCCTTTGCACTTAAATTTTTTATTAATGCATTAATTGCGTCTGCATGGCCATTTTTTGCTGCAATAAAAAACGGGGTGGCACCAGTTTTATAGGGAATGTCGACCTTAGCGCCCAATGCTATCAATGTGTTAATGACTGCTACCTGGCCCATTTCTGCCGCAGTATAAAGCGGGGTGGCACCATTCATAGTGGGCTGATTGAGAAGATCTCCAATTTCCTTCGCACTTAAACCTTTTATCAATGCATGAATTGCATCTACATGTACACGGCCATCTTGTGCTGCAACAAAAAGTGAGGCAAGACCTTCTGCCCTAGTACTACTGTCTAACTCTACGCCTAGTGCTTTCAACTTATTTATTGCTTCCACATCGTTCTTTTGCACCGCAAACGCAAGCGGACTGACACCATTTTTACTAGGCTTATTCACATCTATACCGCTTTTAGCTAACGCCAAAAGTATCGCCCACTGCCTACTGCGTATTGCAACCTGCGCGGGCGTATCGCCCTGGCTATCCCAAGCATCAAGAAGTCCTAGACATTCTAAGGTACGTACTACCTTAAGCTGGCCTTTAACGATTCCTTCATTCAGTTCGTTTCGTCTGTTTTGCTTAAAAAAACAGAGAAAATTAAAAGCAGTTGAGCCTGGAGGGAGTTGTTTTAGCAAGGGTGTAGATAAACTAACAGGAAAGCTAGCTGGTTTATAGTAAAGTAGCGCCATGAAAGCATCTTGTTGTTCTCTTGCTGTATTACCTCGTAGAACATCGTTTAAACGAGTAACTAGTGCGTCCAAAAGCTCGTTTCTTTTGCCATCGTCTTGCTCCTTTTTAAAGTATTCCACTAATGAAAGGACAGGAAGGTCTGCGTTAATTGTGTTTAAGGAGATATGGAATAGATAGTTAATAACATCTTTGTGTTGGAGAAGCTCCTTCATCGCCCCTGGTATCTTGTTTACTACCTTCTCAAGTAAGTGGAGTGGCGGGTTAGATAAGGTACCTTTTTTGTTGGCTTTTTTTCCTTGGCTAACTTGATTAGTAGATTTAGATTTAGCTGCATTTACAGTTGCAGGCACGTTGCTTATAACTGACGGGCGCTTTACGGCAGCTGTTACAGGTAAGTGAGGTGTCCTGTTGCCGTTTAAATGCTCATTAATGATGGCTTGTGCTTGTTCGGTTAAACCTTGTTGTTCGAGAAGTACCGCCCGCCGCCGCCATTCTTCCTCAGAGGATTGGTTAGGCCTACTTTGAACATGAGCTTGGTTGTTATTATTATTGTTATTATTGCTGTTGTTAATGGCTGCAATTTTGTCCCTTAATTTTCCACAAATGCAGCGAATCTCTCTTAAAGACGGCTGATAAATGGATAAAGACCGTTGCGCTCGTGTGACTGCGACAAATAGTTCATTAAAGGCAGTGCCGTGGCGAATACTTCCTTCAGTGTTCTTAGCTATACCTGTATTTTGTATATCGAATTCCTCGCCAATGACTGGATCAGCAGCTTTGTATTCATCTTGCTCTAAGAGTTTAAAGATTAAGATATGATCGTATTCCAACCCTTTAATCTGCGCGGGTGTAAAGACACGCTCACGACCAAATAACTTGGCTGCTTCGTCAATAAATTGAGGACTGGTAATCACCGCAAACTGGGCATTGCTTCTGTCCTCAGTAAGTGGGGCAAGCTCTTTTTCTTGCTCTAGCCAATAGATGTTTCCTGCTTGACTTAAAACAGGATTGGATTGAATATAAACTAGCTCATTCTTATCCAGATACTCCCTGCCACCTATGGCTTGATATTTAAGCTTTAAGACACCATTAGCAAGTTCAGTCACTTCTCTTGGACAGCGATAGGAGGCGTCTAACTTAGCTAGGGTGGTGATATCTTTTTGGTTTTTTTGCCAGTAAACGGAGCGAATAAAGGGCACCGTCGTTTCACTACCAAACAAGCGCTGATGGTCGCCGATACAAAAAATTACACGCTCTGATTGCTGAGCAAGCGAGCTGATTTGTCGTCTGGATAAATCTTGCGCTTCATCAACGACAATAAAATCATATGCTTTCTGCAATTCAATCGGCAGGAAAGCTAAATCAACTTCGTTATTGCTAGTCAGTTTCTTCATGTAATTTTGATACACTTGCCATAGCCACTTGCGTGTTTCTGGATTAGGAAATAACGATAACTTACTGGTAACTAACCGACTATACTCCTCAAAGGAGCTGTAACCTGACATAGTGTGTAATTCTTGATAAACTAACGATGCTTCCTCTGCACGAACCAGTGGTGCTGTTTTGTCTTTTTTCTTTAATTTGTTCTGGGTTGCGAGCTCATGGCAAAACCAAGTAATAAAGTCGTCTTCGCCTTTGATATTCACACCTTCATGGCGTTCTAGATAAATCGCTTGTGGGGTTTTAAACTCAACCCACTCAGGTCGAATCCCATCATGCTCTGCACACATGGTGGTAAATTCACTTCTGATGAACTGAATCAAATTTGCCGATTTTGCTATCATTAAAATAGGCTTTGGCTCTAACCCATTTTCAACTGCATGTTGGATATTCTGCCACACAACCGATAACCCAACACTCGTTTTACCTGACCCAGGTGGGCCGGTAATAATGGCCGGCATCGATTTCATTCCTTTTTCCTTGGCCTGCGCTTGTCCTTCATCAAACAAAATAAACCCTCTACTACCACAAAATTCAATTCCACTTGAGACATCAATATTAATGTCTTCATCAACATCCACTACGTCGTCTTGGGACGCCTCAACAAAGTCGGTAAATTCCATCTCATTGTTTAATGATTTATCAATTTGATGACTTAACCATCCTTTTGGCTTTTCTTTTAATTTCTGATATTCATGATTGGGCAAGACATCAATTAAACACCAGACTTGACCTTCAGGGCGGTCGATAGCGCAGAGAACAAGGCGACCTTTACCGTTCATTCGAATTGAGTAAACTGATTGTTTATCAAGCTTGCCGTGCAGCTTTTCTAAGTTTAAGCCGTTTTTTTCTTGTTCATCCATAAAGCGGCTTAGTGCTTTTTTATAGCCAGCAAATTCAACGTTGCTGAGCTTGCTTAGTAGCTCAGGCCGTATGAGTATCTTTCTAGGCATTTCTAATTAAACCAGAATTAAATAAGATAAAAATATAGTCTTATTGTAACATTATTAAGCATCATTAGGCAATAGCTGTACTAGTACTCCGCTTCATGCCTAAAGCACCTTAGGATTTAAATGAAAAATTAAACTATGTACCACCTATTATTAATCTTGGAGCAGTATAGATAGATGATTTAAATAAAGACCAATTAGTCACGCTTAGAGCCAACAAAACTCGTAAAGCAATGACGCCCACTTTTTTTGATGAAATTAGACAAGTCAATAAGCAACTTGTCTATGATGAAACTTTTATTTTAGATGACTATTGGATTTCTCATTTAATGATGATACAAAAAACTCAGTATTAGCTCGTGAACTAAAGATAAGTGATTATATATCTTTGCCAAAAGAGAAGCGGGCAAAGCTCATCACTATCTTAAAACAAACCAAACCCCCACTTGCCCTTCTTATTCTTGACAGTTTTCTCAGAAAGCAACTTAGCTTGTAAAAAATTACATAAAGAATTTTCAAATTTATCAGTAAGAAAAGATTATAAAAGTGTTATCCTGCCAACCATTAAGAAAACTAATTTTGAGGAATTTATTAAGGAAAGGAAACCTATTATCGTAGAGCCATATAAGCTGACTCAGGATGATATGCAGTCAGTAGAAATATTCTCAAGTCTAGAAGACTCCATATCTGCATCAGAACTGCAAATGTTAATTGACTTGAGACGAAAAAATGAAAGCAGCACAACAGCTAATTTCAACGCTAAATACATCAAATTTATATATTAGCCCAAAAGATAGAAAAGCATTATTAAATAGCCGATTACACGCTTGTATTGACTAAAGTTAATACAAGATTAAGAATGATGTGGAAAAGGTTTTAATATTGCTATGCTTAGACTGACTTAGGCAGATGTGCCACTTGATTACGGATATAGGTAGGAAGGGCTTGGTCTGCTCTAATGGGTTTAATTGGTTGTGATTGCACTAAATGCAGCATGGTACTCGCACGTATAGGAGCCTCTTGTTGCTTTACAACGTTAGCTCGCAATGCTTCAGGTAAGTCTAGAAAGTAAGGTGCAAAATTAATGCCTATTAATTGCAACGGCCTATTGATAGTAATGTTGATGTCTTGTGCAGCCGAAACATACTCAGGTCTATCTATTAATGAAGAACGATCATAATAAGCCCAATAAACTTGATTCATGCGCGCATCAATCAGCGCTAAGATTGGATACTCTTTATCTTCCTGAAGTGTCTTAAGTTCATAAGCTAGTGTTGCTAAACTGCTTACTGGAAATAGTGGTAAATCATGAGGATAGGCTAAACCTTGCGCAATACTACAAGCAACCCTAAGGCCGGTAAAACTACCGGGTCCACGACCAAACACAATGCCATCTAATTGAGTTATAGATAAAGCTGCTTCTGCTAATAGCGCCTCAATAATACTTAAGATAACTTGAGCATGCTGACCTTGCCCAACTTGGCTTCGTTCAACAATTTCGCCCTGATTTAATAAGGCGATAGATGCCACCGGGGTCGATGTATCAAGCGCTAACAACTTCATGATTAAACACCCATTGATCAATAAAATTTAAAACACTCTGCTCATCACGTGTTTTTTGTAGAGGCGGAAGGCTTGCAAAAATTTGCTGCCCATAAGACCTGCCCGTCAAACGCGGATCAGCAATCATCAATACCCCTTTATCAGTAACATCCCGAATTAAACGACCAACGCCCTGTTTTAAAGCTAAAACTGCATTAGGTAAGGATAATTCATCAAAACCAGATAAACCACGCGCCTTTAAATAAGCCATTTTACCACGCATAACGGGGTCAACGGGACTGGCAAAAGGCAATTTATCAATAATCACACATGATAAAGCCTCTCCCTTAACATCCACCCCTTCCCAAAAAGTAGCAGTCCCCAATAAAACTGCATTCCCTAATTGTCGAAAGCGGGCTAACAAAATAGGTTTAGCTTCTTCTCCCTGGATTAATAAGGGGTAGTTTAAAGTATCAACCAAAAGCTCAGCAACTAATTTTAAAGCGCGGTGGCTGGTAAATAAGAAAAAGCACCGGCCTTGACATGCTTTAATAATAGGTAATGCTTTTATAACTAGCTCTCGATAGTAAGCAGGATCATTGGGGTCAGGTAAAAACCTTGGTAGATATAGTAATGCTTGTCTAGCATAGTTAAAAGGGCTTGGTAAAAGAAGTGTCCGTGCTTTATCTAGCCCCAGTGGTTTAGTGAAACAGTCAAAAGAGGAACCCATGGTAAGTGTTGCAGACGTAAAAATGTAAGCACAAGATAATTGCTGTTTTAAAAGGGCTTTGAAAGAGTCAGCAATATCATAAGGCGTTGCATGTAAAACTAAAGCGTGTTTATAACGCTCAATCCAGCGAATGAGTGTTTTATCTGATTTTTGAAATGCTACTGCTGTTGTTTTAAAGGCTTCAAGGCGTTTAGCACACCGTTTAAGTCCTGCACTTTCCTCATGTTCAATATCTTTTATACAGGCTAATAAAGCGTCAATTAAATCAATTAATTGTTGCCAAGCTTTTTGAAAAAGTTGATTGCGCTCAACAACATCCCAACTTAGCTTATCCTCTTTGGTAGATAAACTGGTAATTAACTGCTCAATAATTTGATTGGTTTCTAAACTTAATTTTTTAAGCGGCTGATTAGCTAAATCAAGAACTGGCCACTCATGAATAACATCATCAACTAAGTCTCGCAATTGCCGGGTGCCTAAACGCTCTTCATTAAAATGAGCAGCAATTTCTGCTAACTGGTGTGCTTCATCAAAAATAATCACTTCTACGTCTGGTAGGAGCTCTCCAAACCCTTCTTCTTTTAAACGGGAATCAGCAAAAAATAGATGATGGTTTATGATAATTAGATCAGCTTCAAGCGCACGTTTCCTTGCTTTGACCAAGAAGCAGTCTTGATAATAGTTGCATTCACTACCTAAACAGTTATCGATGGTAGAGGTAATATAAGGCCAAAGCGCGGAGTCTTCTTTAATTTCAAGCAACTCACTGCGTTCGCCATGGGTTAACTGGGGCACCTTTTCTTTAACTTTTAAAATATCATGAATAAGATGAGGCGCAATAAAAAAACCTTCTTCTGCATGCTGCTCAATACGATAACGGCAAAGGTAATTGGCTCTTCCTTTTAAATTTTGCACATTGATAGGGCGTCCAAGAGCACGTATAAGTAGTGGTAAATCTTTTTGAAATAATTGATCTTGCAGTGTTTTAGTTGCTGTTGAGATCACGGTCTTCTTACCACTTAATAATGATGGAATTAAGTAGGCAAAGGTTTTACCTGTGCCTGTGCCTGCTTCTGCAACTAAAATTGTTTTTTGCGTAATAGCGTCGGCTACTGCAGCTGCTAATGTAATTTGTGCTTGACGCGCTATAAAGCCAGGAATCGCAGTAGATAAACGTCCTTTTTCACTTAAAACATGTTGACAATGCGAAGATACATCATCAGTTAAATGCTCTATTCCCACTCTTTCTCAAGAAATTGTAATTTATCCTTAACCTCTTCCCATTCTTTAGCGTCAGCTGGTGCTTCTTTCTTTGCTGTAATATTGGGCCATTTTTGAGCAAGTTCTGCATTAAGCTCTTGAAATTTCTTTTGCTCAGGCGTTAAATCATCCTCAGACATAATCGCTTGCACCGGACACTCAGGTTCACAAAGCGCACAATCAATACATTCATCTGGATGAATTACTAAGAAATTAGGCCCTTCATAAAAACAATCGACAGGGCAAACTTCAACACAATCGGTGTATTTACATTTAATACAACTTTCAGTCACAACAAAAGTCATTTTAAAATCGCCAAAGTTTTAAAAATAATTGTTATTAAAACATAACTTGCCTTACTTCGGCTAGCTTAGTTTTACATCGCTTATTATCTATCAATCATCTAAATGAAGTATCGGGCCCACAGGCACAATACGGGTTGGATTTATGGTGTCATGACTGTAATAGTAATGTTGCTTAATGTGCACAAAATTAACAGTCTCTTTGATACCTGGATGATGATAAAGTCGTTTAAGATATTCTTGTAGAGCGGGATAGTCAACGATTCGTTTTTTATTTGTTTTAAAATGACTATAATAAACTGCATCGAAGCGAATAAGCGTGGTAAATAAGCGCCAATCAGCTTCAGTTAATTGCCCACCAACCAAATAACTGTGCTGCTCTAAATGTGCTTCTAACTCATCTAAAGTCGCAAATAATTGCTCAAATGCTTCTTCATAAGCTTCTTGAGATGTGGCAAAACCGCAGCGATATACCCCATTATTTACGGTATGATAAATTTTCTCATTAATAGTATCAATCTCAGAACGTAAAGAAGGTGGATAGAAATCTTGTTCATCACCTGTTAAATGGTTAAAAGCGGTATTGAATTGGCGAATAATCTCAGCAGATTCATTACACACTATCGTTTGTTTTTCTTTATCCCATAATACAGGAACCGTCACTCGGCCTGTATAATTAGCATCGGCTTTGCAATACAGCTCATAGAGATAGCGAAGGCCATAAAGTTTATCACCGGTAGCACCCATTCCTACTTTAAACTCCCAACCTCGGTCTAGCATATGCGGGTGGACAATGGAGACATCCATAAAATCAGTCAATCCTTTAAGCACTCGAAAGATTAATGTGCGATGTGCCCAAGGACAAGCTAAGGAAACATATAAGTGATAACGATTGGCTACAGCAGGAAACAATGCGTCAGGTTGTGCGCTAATGGCATGATGGAATTTAGAAGGCTCTCGTTTAAAAGCGCCTTTTGATTTTGATGTATCATACCAAGTATCTTGCCATTGCCCGTCAACTAAAAGCCCCATAGCGTATCCTTAATTTTTAACAATTAAATTCATTACATTTCTTTATATTAAGCTAGTAAAAAACGAAAATTCTTTTGGATTTCATTTAAATCAAATTTATTAAGAAATAAAGAAAAACTCATCCAAGCGCTAAGCGCAGCTAAATCGCGAAACGGCGGCGGTAAATAAATGGGTGGCGCTATAAGTTCCCTTTCTAAAAGCTCCATTAATAAAGGCAAATCATCAAGCACTAATTTACCAACAAATAATAATGGAATCATCTCTACCCGATGCTGGCTTATAGCAAAGCGAATGAAATTATAAATTAATAAAAAGCCCTTTGCATAAGATAAGTCTTTTGTAAAAGGCCCACCTGTCGGTATACTGCCCCGAAAGATTCGCACCGCATGATTATAACTGTCCATAGGACTTAAGCCGCAATCGATAAAATAGCGATAAATATCAAGAAAATTAGCGCCTTGACGCACTTTCTCAAGCGCAATAACTCGATTAGTGATTTTACGTATTCGTCCAGGATAAGAAGAAAAAGTAACTACTTCGGTAATAACAGCTAAGCCTTCCTGAATAACACTACAAGAAGGTGAACCTTTCGAGAGAAAAGTACAATAAGGTTGTGTCGTGCCATTTAGGGTCGTACCAACATGCACCCAGCCTTCATGAACTTCTAAATATTTCACATCTCGATCACTAAACTTTGCGTGCTGACTTAATTTAATGTTATCGGCACCTGCAGAAGCGTCAGCAATCATATCGTCACTAATCATAACCGTAATTTTACCTGGATGAAGATGAAAGAAATCACTTAACTGAGCCTGCAAAATTTGTTGAGCCTCTTCAGGTGTGTAACGTTTTAAGTCAGCGTCCGATTGCAATTGAACATCAAGCGCTGTTAATACATCGAAAAGTACTGTTCCTAGATCACATAAACGAGGTCCACCTAAATAAAACACATCATCAGGGCTGCCATATAATTCAGTAGCAAGCTGACTAAATGCAGGAGTTCCCCGAGCAGCTAACATATCAACTGCTTTAATATATTCTTCGCATTGACGCTTAAGTAAACGCGTAACAGGCGAATATTGACCTAATTGATTTTGTGCATCACGTAAGATTAAACGAAATTCTTCTTGTTTTTCCTGGGCATCAAAAGGAAGTGGTCGATTATCATAATAGGTTTTATCGACAGCTGGCAGTTTACCTGCTTTATCATTAAAAAATTGCTGGCGTATGGAATCATCCCATTTAATGCTGTCTAGAATACGAATTTGATTTTGTGCTTCAACAAGTCGCATCGATAATTCTTGAATAACAGCTAACTCAGTCGATTCCATAATTTTACCTTCACTTTAGCCTTAAGTAGTCGGCGCTGTAGATGGCGGTGCAATACCTATATTAAAATTTGGCCCGGGTGTAGGTAAATCATAAAAATGGCCAATATTACTTGCCGTTAGCGGCGAAGGGACATTGATAGACGCCCCATTTTTACTTTGTAAATAAATTTTTTCACCATTACTTGCATACTGCGAGCATGCTGCAAGCCCCAGTGTTAACAACACTAAAACAAATTTTTTCACAACCAACCTCATTAAATTAACTGTAACTGACTTAAGGCCTGCTCTAAAGTTGCTTGATGTTCTTTAGATAATGGCGTAAGAGGTAAACGCAACTCCGGCTCTATTAATCCCATTCTGCTTAAAGCCCATTTAGTAGGAATAGGATTAGATTCGACAAAAAGTAAGCGATGTAAAGATTGTAATGGTCTATTGATATTAATTACTTGCTCCTTATTACCGGCAAGACCTGCGTCACACAAGTTCACCATTTGCTTAGGCACTACATTGGCAGTCACCGAAATGACACCCTTAGCACCTGCTAAAAGCCAGTCGGCTGCGGTATCATCATCGCCGCTATAAATATCAAGGCTGCAACCACATAATTGCTCGATTTCCTTTAAACGCTCTACTTTACCTGTTGCCTCTTTTATACCAACAATATTCGATATTTGAGCAAGCCTTGCGACTGTTTCTGGTAATAAATCACAGGCAGTGCGGCTAGGCACATTATAAAGAATTAAGGGCATAGGTACTGCAGCTGCAATTTGACTGTAGTGCTGATAAAGCCCTTCTTGAGTTGGCTTAATATAAGCAGGCGTCATAATTAAGGCAGCATGGGCTCCACATTCCATCGCCATTTTTGTTAACTCAATACACTCCTTTGTTGCATTTGCAGCTGTTCCTGCAATCACAGGGATTCGTTCACGGGCTTGGTCAATAACAGTCTTAATGACCAAATGTTTCTCATCATGACTTAACGTTCCTGCTTCACCTGTTGTGCCAGCAGCCACAATGGCATGAGTCCCAGCCTCAACGTGAAACTCAACTAATTCCCGTAAACTCCCTACATCAACTCTGTCATTTTCCAGTGGCGTTACTAATGCAACCATACTACCGCGAAACATAATGTTTTCTCCCAAAAAATCCCTTCTTCAATACTACTGGCCCAATAGCAATTTAACAAGGTTATTCCTATGTCCTTGATTTTATTTTAGTCATTTTATTTAAAAATGTACTAATATGTGTATTGAGGGAACTAACAATAGGAAGAAAATCATGAGAAAAACATTACCTTTTATGCTTGTTGTAGGATTATCAATGCCTCTACTTGAAGGCTGCACAAACGCTGATGTAGGCACAGTTGGTGGTGGCCTTGCAGGTGCAGGTATTGGCTATGCTGCTTCTGGCGGTAGAGGTTGGGGTACTGCCGTAGGTGCTGGCGCCGGTGCTTTAATTGGTAATGCAATTGGTCGATCTCAAGACCGTTATTATTATGGTAGCTATTACCCTAATCGTTACTATGGTTATGGTTATAGAACTTATCCTTATTATTATTACTAATCTGTTTTTCATCATTTAAGACTTTTAGTGAGAAGCTATCTGACTCACTAAAAGTCTTTTTCTTAGTTCAAAAACAATTCATAAAATCATTGCTATACTGGTAACAATACTACTTTAAATAAGGATATTATGACTATGCGCTTAAAAGATAAAATAGCTGTTGTTACAGGAGCTGCCAGTGGAATTGGTAAAGAAATTGCCCTAGTTTACGCTCGTGAAGGCGCTAAAGTAGCTATTGCCGATTTAAATCTAGCCCAGGCAGAACTTGTGGCTGATGAAATTAAGGCTAACGGTCATACTGCCATAGCAGTCGCTATGGATGTCACAAATGAAGAGCAAGTTAATCACGGTATTGATTCCGTTGCTGATCAATTTGGTGGCATAGATATTTTAGTCAGTAATGCAGGTATACAAATTATTGACGCTGTTGAAAATCTCTCTTATGCCAACTGGAAAAAAATGCTTGCTATTCATTTAGATGGTGCCTTTCTAACAACTCGAGCTTCTCTTAAGCACATGTATGCAGCCAACCGAGGCGGCAGCATTATCTATATGGGTTCAGTACACTCAAAAGAAGCTTCAAAACTTAAAGCGCCTTATGTCACGGCCAAACATGGTTTACTAGGTTTATGTCGAGTAGTTGCTAAAGAGGGGGCCGCACATGGCATTCGGGCAAATGTAATTTGCCCAGGTTTTGTCCGCACACCTTTAGTTGATAAACAAATACCTGAACAAGCCAAAGAGCTTGGAATTACTGAAGAGCAGGTCATTAAAAACGTCATGTTAAAAGATACAGTCGATGGTGAATTTACCACAACCGATGATGTTGCCCAAACAGCGCTCTTTTTCGCTTCTTTTGAATCGAATGCGCTAACTGGTCAGTCTCTGATTGTCTCACATGGCTGGGTTATGGAATAAAGATTAATATAGAATTGAGTAACGTGGAGTCCATTATGAATGAATCACAAATTAGAGAAAATGCTTTCGCAATGCCTTTAAATTGCCCTTCTTATCCGCGCGGACCTTACCGTTTTATTAATCGGGAATATTTTATTATTACTTATGAAACGGATATGGATCTTCTACGTGAAGTTGTACCAGCACCTTTAGAAGTAACTGAACCTATCGTTAAATTTGAAGTCATTCGTATGCCAGATAGTACAGGGTTTGGCTGCTACACAGAGTCCGGTCAAGTTATTCCTGTCTATTTTAATGGAACAGCAGGAAGTTATACTCATGCGATGTATTTAGATGATTTATCCCCTATTGCAGGCGGACGGGAAATATGGGGTTTTCCTAAAAAACTAGCCAAACCTAAACTTTTTGTTGAACAAGAAACATTAATTGGTACACTTGACTATGGCTGTACGCGCATTGCAGCAGCAACAATGGGATATAAATATGAAGCGCTAGAAGAAGAAAAAGTTTTAGCAGCGCTTACATCGCCTTGTTATCTTTTAAAAATCATTCCGCATGTTGATGGCACGACTCGAATTTGCGAACTAGTCGAATATCGACTCTCAGATGTCATTATTAAGGGAGCATGGTCGGGTCCTGCGCAGCTTGAGCTTTTTCATCATGCCATGGCACCTATTGCGTCACTTCCAGTAAAACGCATTGTCTCTGCTATTCACATTTTATCTGATTTGACATTACCTTATGGCAAAGTTATTCATGATTATCTTAAATAGGATTTTTTAATCTTATTTGGATACCGCGCATAAGGCGCGGTATGTGGTGATTTGCAGTCGCGGTACTTAGGTAATTTGCAATAATGTTAAGGTATAATAACTGACTTACTGAAACCTAGGGCCAATAATTTGCAAGGTTGGTGAGGCCCAGTAAATAGTTTGGTTATTATTTAAATTCTTATAGGGGATAAGAATCGATTTATCCGTCTTAAATCGCCAAAATTCACCACAATAGCGGCCGTCATCTCTAGAAGAAACAAGTTGAATAACTCTACCCCTTTGGTCAGTAAATTGGCGACAATAGGTTGCATCTTGATTGGGAGGTATCCTAAGTGGCGAGGTTACTAGTTCAACTTCACCTTGCTTATTAAAAGAAAAAAGCAGCCGAGACACCCTCGCATAAATATCATGGCTGAAGCTTAAAATTAAAGAAGCAAAAAGTAAAACAACAATAGTTGTTTTAACTTTGCGCCTAAATGGCGTTCGCCCTCTTATTACTCGATAAATAAGAATCCAAAAAATGACAATTGCTAATAAACTAATGATTGTGGTAAGCACCTTTTCTCCCAGTTAATTTTATAGTCAGCAACTTTAACGAAATTATAAAGCTAATGCACTTTTTTCAAATAACCTCAAGCTAAACTTTTAATTTGTGTAAATGGATACGACGTTCTGCATCGATTAATAAAAGATAGTTAGGAGGTACTGATTGCCACTCCGCCCCAAAATCAGTTAATTTTTCGGATGCAACTAACACACAGTCATGCACTTCTGCTCGTTTAGGCCGATAATATCTATCATTTGGCGTTAACCAAAGGGAACCTGCAGAATAATGTAGCGATTCGGGTTTTACTTTTCTACTGGAAGAATAGCGGCTAGCAATAATGCGTATTCCATCAGTAAGACAGATATTAAATAAAGAAGGATCATCTGTTTTACCGTGTTTTTTTACAAGATAATTAATCTGCTTAAAGGTCTCTTCTAAAGTGTCTGCTATTTCGGTAATATTAGATAAATCTTTATCTTTGGCAAGCTGCAAAAATAGAGCAAAAAGATGTTCTGAATCGGTTTCCCCTTGAATCCAATTATAAATATCATCATCTAATAAGTGACGAAGATGACGCTTAACTGACATAAAATCGCTGATCCCACCATTGTGCATTAACATCCATTGCTTATAGACAAAAGGGTGACAATTATAATTATTAGTGCCCCCTACACTAGCGGCCCGAACATGGGCGAAAAATGCATCTGATTTAATTTTTGCTGTTAAACTTAAAAGATTGCGATCGCTCCAAGCTGGAAAAATAGAGACAAATAGCGCCGGCTCAGAACTTATGGATGGAGTATACCAACCTAGGCCAAAACCATCGCCATTAGTAGGCACCGTTGACTCTCGTGCTTTTAAACTTTGCATCACAATAGAATTACTTGGCTTTACTAGAATCTCCTCTAATAACACTTCTGAGCCAAGATAAGCAACTAAGCGGCACATCGCTGCTCCTTTGTATAGAGCATAAGTATACTAATTAGTATAGAAGAAGATTAAGTTCCTACTTCGAAATTGCTCGAGTAGCAGGTTTTAGAATACATCTAACGTTATAGGGAATAAGCAATTTTCGCTTAAATTTTAATTCCTGCAAGAAACTTAAGGCCCTTTTTTAGTTTTCTTATTTATTCCAATTTTATTTTTCTTAAGCTTAGTGCAAACTTCCTTAGTTGAATCGGTCTTAGGCGTCACATGACAAATATTTTTTAGATCTTCAACCTCTGGATGATCAGCATTCTTATCCTTTTTTTTCATTTTAACTCTCTCTTATTAACTTAGTTTAATATTAGAGCAATATTATGCGAGATACAATGTAGGTGTCTTCCTTGTTAATTCAAAAACCTATATGTATAATTTAGGTACAGGCATATTGGAGGGAACCATTATGAAAAAAATAGCAGCTTTGTTAGGTATAATAACGCCTGTTGTATGGTTAAGTAGTTGCACGATTGTTGAATCAAATTATATTCCTGCGGTATCAACAACAGATTATGTCTCTAATGTAGGTTACTATGGAACAAGCCCCTATTGGGGAAATGGTTATTACAGTGGCCATGCTTATAGCACTTGGTATGGCGGCTATTATGGTCCCAGTGTCTATGTGAATGACTGGAGCTTCTAAAAGCTTGTAGGATAGTATCGTTTCCTAATCGACTAAGTATTAAAGTGGCTACTATCCACTTTAATACTTAGTCTTTACTTCTCATGAAAGCTGAAATATTTCCTGGCATTTTACTTTTCTATTTGCAAAGGCTGTTAATTGCTCAATTGAAATCTATATCTAGTATTTTTTAGATAAATTTCAAATTTGCGCTTATTAACCTTTGTTTTTAATAGTTAGGTGTACTTACCTGCAGTTTTAACTTTAAGTTCTTATTCATATTTCCTTAACATCTAGTTGTTATAGTTATAATCAAAGTATATATTTTTAATACATTTATTATTACTACACAATGTGTAAGTAGGATGCCCCATAATTCTTAACAGGCATCTTAGGAGTCATAAAATGCCATTAAGTCAAGAATGTCGAGACAAAAGCCTTGCTGATTTAATTAATTATTATCAACGGAAACAGATATTAACCGGACAACAAATAACACTTCTAAAAGAAATTAATAATTTGGCAGCTGCGGATGGGGACGGAATATTTTTAAGTGAACAAACCGATAAAGTTCGCGCTATTATTGGTCAAGGACTTATTGGTCAAAGACTTAAAGGACAGTTTGATGAATCTTCATGCAAAGAAGTTGCCAGTTCTATTTACACTAAAGTCATCGAGCAGCTAGATCGCGAAAAAGTTGAAAATCAGCGTTTATACCGTAGGGCAGGAAATTTTAATCAAAAATACATTCATCAACGTCATCTAAAAGATGAATTACAAGACCATGATATGGTATTGTTAATGCCAAAATCACATGGAAATATTGAAGTTTTAGCACCAATAAACCGCTTCGACAAGAAATCTATTGAAGCTGTACAACAAGGTTTATTTGCTGCTCTTAAAAGTAAACAAATTAAGCACATTGTAATTCCAATAGGACCTGGACATTGGCGTAGTATTTATTTAACTAAACCTGATAATGATACAGACAACTATGAGCTTGAATTATTTGATCCTTATGGCCCAATAGGTGCAATTGCAATTCAAGGCATTGCACTAGAGCTTTTAAAACGTTGCGGAATAGATATAGATAAAGTAACTGTCAAAACTACTGGCCCTACTCATCCACAAGGGGATAGTTATGCTTGCGGAGACTTTACCTGTGCTTATAGCCACAAAAAAATGCAAGAATTTGGTGCCCCCAATACAGCTTATAATCAAGAGCTTATCAATGTATTAGATACTGAGGGCAATAGACAAGACGCTCTGCGTCATAAAACGCGGGAAGTATCCGCAAAAAAAAATAAATCTGAAGAAACAAAAAGATATGAAAAAAATAAACAATACGCCATTGCCACATGGCCGCCCAGCACTAGGCAATCAAAACAGAGACATTATTATGATTCTAGAGGAAAAGAGATTAATTCACGCTTGAGGGGGCGCGACCTGCCTGCTGCCAAATATGTAGCTGAACAGGAAAAAACTAATAAAGAAAGAAGACAAAAACTATTAGCAGACACCAAACTATTTACTAACTTACCAAACAATTTTTATCAACAATTTCTTCAAATACAAAATAGCGATAGGCCATTTAACTTTCCTCCTATGGGCCACGACAAAAATGTCACTGTACGGGATGTTATGAGTGAGCATTCTGCATTTCAAATAGGTGGCATATTTCACCCTGACAACTGGAAAAATTTAGGATGGAAGAGTAAAAATGAATATAATCAATGGCTAGATACGTTAGTTCTTTTTGCTTTTTCTCAGTGCCTCCATTATTGCTCTGTTGACAGGATTTTTAATTGTACTACCCAGCAAAGCGACGGATCATTTCGTTTTGATCAAGTTTCAACAAATAATAGATCACCTAAAAAAACCCATATCTTAAGTGTAACTGGTTTTGATTATATGGGCTTTTCTGGAACTGTTGATAAAGAACATTTAAGGCAAATAAAGCAGCATTCACAATTCACTATGGGGAGCATACTTGAGGCTGCTCAAACAACCAATACAACAGATATTGTATTAATTCCGTATGGGATGGGAGTTTTTATTCAAGGTCGTTCTTGGGAAGGAGATGTTAAAGAATCGATTCTTTCTGGTATGCTTAAAGCACTTCGTCATTATGATGGCCCGCCCCTAGTAATCCATTGCTGCGCTAGTGATGAATTTTATAACAAGCTAACGTCAGTGAGTAATCCAAGATTAACATTTATCAATAAGGGAGGTTTTGACGCCTATACTGTAGCCAACAGTATTGAAGACGACCCTACAAAACCCAAAAAGAAAGCCATGTTAATTAACGCAGCCGATGACGATTGGAAAGCCCTACTTGATAAAACTAAGAAACCAGGCCAACTCTCAGCTTCGCATCATTTATATACTTCAGCTTCTGATGAGTATTATGCATTAGTAACCAATTTATCATTTTATTCCATTCAAAATTTAATTCATACTTTTGGAAATACTAAAGATCAGATCATTGAGCTTAGAAAAAAAACCGAGAAACCTGAGTTTACAGAAATTCAAAAACGTAATTTTCTGACTCAACTCAGTAAAATACTTTCAGATCCTAACAAGCTAGATAAAGCTGTTTTTGAGAGAGGATTTGGATCAATAACCCATAATCACCTCTCGTTAACTACCGATACCAAGCAAAGGAAGAAGAAATGGGTAGAGTTAATAACTCCTCGCAGCCTCTCTTTACGTGAACTTGATGCCTATGGCGTATTTAATTCTGACGGCTCTATAAATCAAGAGGTTGCGACTCAATATGGAATAAATTTCCAGGAAGAGAAAATTAAAACAAAAGCAGAAGAATACGGATTCAAACATCTCTCATTTCGAGAAATGCTCATTTTGGTAAGTGCTGTAAACACAGTATTTAATGATTTTTCTATCAATCCAGAAATAGCTGAAATTTGTTTTGATGATTTTTCCCCACCTTCATTATTTCGATTTAAACATCCTTTAAGCATGGAACTAGCGGGTCCGGCTAGAGAAATGTTAGGTCGGGGTTATTTTAAATTTAACGGTACTAATATCTCAATTTCACCAGGACCTAATTCTGCCAGGTCTCTTAGCACTAGTAACCCACAACTTTACGAAGCTCACCGTGATATCGCAGGTTATTTAAACAATTTACTCGCCAATGATGTAGCTCATGTATTTGTTATGGGCCGTATACTTCCTTATTATCCACAAGCAAGCGATGGTGAAAGACAAATTAGAACTGATGTAATTCTGAATGATTTTATTAATTACTTTATACCAGATGCTAATGGGCATGTAATTCTTCCAGATATTCCTGAACTAAAAGATATTCAGATTACTTCACGTCCGCTTAAAAAAGTCGGTCGATTTATAACTTATGAAATTAGTATCAATGGAAGTAACCCTATCCAAGTACATCATTTTCCTATTCGGGATAAGCAACCTTTAGAATTAACTGAAGCAGAATTAGCCTACGTTAAAGAAATAAGTCAAACCACGCCACCTCAGCAAAATATCCACGCCCATTGTCGTGGAGGAAAAGGACGTAGTGCTCAAATTGCCTATCTTTTAGCCTCTTTAACTCCCACATACAGTAAACTAAGTCATGAAGAACGGCTTGCTCAGATGAGAGATGAAAAAGCATTGAAAAGAAAGCCAGAGTATTTTATAGAAACACCTTTACAAAAAGATTATGCTAAAGATAGCGGATATTTAATTCAGGAAGATCTGAGCTCTGAAATAACACATGATGTACATATGGAGCTTTATATTCTTTATGGTACTTTTTTAAGGCAAGAAATTAATAGGAATCTTCAACTAGTCACACTACCTGAAAAAGAAGTGGAAAAAGAGCATGAGCCAATTCTTGAATTAATTGAAAAATATCAAGAGCTAAGTTCAATTTCCTTTAATGATTTATCTAAGTGGGTAGATGAAGTATGCAAAAACTCTCTTGTATCTGAATCAACAAAAAATTTATTCACTTTTAAGAGCGCTACTGAGTTCTTATTGCATGCATTTAAAGAAAGAAAAAATCCTAATGAGCTAGCGTTATTTTTCGAATTACAGGCTAAGAATAGTAACTATTTAGAGGTGCTTAAAAAACTAGAATTAGTTGAGAAGCAACTAAGACAGGAGTTACAAAACAGCGAACTTTCACCTGACAAAACTCAACAACAATTGGAGATGGAGTTAGAAGAATATACGGCTTTATTTATTACTCACCTACAGAATGCTTATTTACAAAATAATAGTGCAGAAACAAAATGCATAACTGATGTATATGCAGACATTTCCAAAACACTTTCCTACATATTAAATGCAATTCAACAGCAGAATCCAAAGTTATTTACAAAAGAAATTTTTGAAGACTTACAGCAAAAATACTATCAGTGTAAACATAGGATCGAATTACTAGAAAAAAATGATCGAAATGGTGAGGTTCTAAATCTTACTGCTAATCTGAAACCATTAAGTATAGCTTTGGAGCAAATGTTCCTGTTAGGTTTTGATAAATTTGAATTTGAATTAGAACCTTCTACAATAATTATAAAAATGGACCTGCTCTATCAACAATTAGGTCAATTATATTCTGCTAATAAGCTTAGTCCAGAAAATTGGAATGAGTTAAAAAAACAGTTTAAAGCACTCAAAATCATATTTGATTTCACAAATACAGATAAAATAGAGACGCCTGCTATTGTATCTACCTTGGAAAAATTGTTCCAAGGAAAAAGGGAACAGGTTGACTCTCTATTTAAAAGAGCAGTTTTAAATGTTGATCCAGGGCGAGAAAGCTTAAATAATTTTGTGAGTAATTTAAGCTGTGCTGTATTAAATACAGCATTTGAAGAACTTATAACCGGGTATTATTCTGAAGAAGCTAAAAACAGCGGTTATTGCAAGGAAATTAACCGTCTGATAGAAGCGATTGGGGACTTGTCTAAAACTTATGAAAAATCAACTGAGGAAATATTAGACATACATCAACAGCCACAAAACAAAAATCAAACTGCAGAAGAATATGAAAAAGCGAGACAGCAAGTAATTGAATTTATTGAAAGATATACGCCACCATTTCTTATAACTACTGAAGATCTTGGGGTCCAATTTGAAAATCTACACAGAGATTTCATTCGCCTTAAGAGTCATTCTCAATTGATGACGTCTGAATTTAGGGAATTAAGAAATCGCTTTGCCGAATTAAAAATAGAATATAAAAACCAAAATAACCTAATGGATAATGTGTCTATTAATCAAGTAATAGAAAAAATTGAGGCACAAATTAATAGTATTTCTGATGTTGAAAAATATGAGCATTTAGCTACAGAGCATTATCATGAAACTATAGAAAACTCTTTACGAGTTAAAGCTATGCGTGATGCAGATAATTCTAGAACTGGGCGAGATATTCAAGGTGAAATTAATTCTTTTACAACACGTGTTGAAAAGAAAATGCTCGAAACCTCACCTTATCCTCAACCGCCCAAACTTATTGTGTTTGATTTAGACAGTATACTTATTGATTTAAAGAAAGATGAAAATAACGGGATAGAAAAACTAATCAGTATACTAAGATATGCAAGTGAGCACCGTATAGAAATAGCTCTCTCTTCTAATAGCGCGCCAGATGATGAAAAGCAAGCGCTGATTACAAAATTAAGAACAAGAATAGAGGCAGAGCTAAAAATTAACCTTTCAAATTTATTGGCTTTTTCAGATCCCGTTTCTTTACGTAAAGAAAAAGCGCCAATGGTTAAATTCTTTCAAAAGAAAATTTCTGACTTAAATCAATATCTTGAAGATTTAGAAAATCAGCTAACTACTGCAGAAGATAAGGAGAAATTAGAAGAAACTATTAAGGAAGTACAATCAGAGATTGGTAAAATGAGTAAGAAGTTAGACAACTTAACTTCAGATAAAATATTACATTTAAATGCCATAAAAGAGATGTATGAATTTAGAAAATTAAACAGCTATTATCAAAGGATGGATTGGGACATTTTAAATGATTTTGAAAACCTTTTAATAAAAAATATAGGCATTAATGATTATACAGAGAAAAAAGAAGCTTGGCATGACCTATTTCAATTAGCATATTCCCTCATGCAAGCTCAATCCTTTGAAGGCTTCAAAAGTTCGTTACAAACTATACTAACAGATATTATTTTTGACGCCGACAAGGCGGAACGTTTGCAAAATAAATATGGTATTCTTCAACCGCATCAAGAAGAGAGAAGAAAAAGAATAAGTAGCCATAAGGACTATTTCTCCCAACGCCTTTCTCAAATTGAATCATTTTATCAAAGTCGTCTCGCGTACCAAAAATTGGTATACGAGAGAAAAGCTGTTTTAAATGAAGAAGATATAGTTATTCTTGATGCTCAGCAAAATATTGAGCAAATTCGTCAACACCATAATTATCGAGCGATTAAAATTGGTGATTCTGAAGCAGCCGCCTCGTTATTATCTCTAGTAGAGCTTAACTATGAGATGGGAGCCTATAATAAGATTATTGCTTACTTAAAAGGAGAGGAACAAAATGCTCCCTTAAGTTGTGGTCCAAAAGAAATTAATAAAACATTAATGTCTTATTTAAATGATAACATTCCTAATTTTGCAATACATGAGTTTGGACACACTCCCATCGTGTTGCATGTGAAAATGTCAGATATACTTAGGAAATTACCTCAGTTGAGTGACGATAAAGAAGTACAAGAACGTTATAAAAATCAATTTTTTGAGTCTGCTATTGAGCGCTACGATCAACTATCTGAAGAGTTGCAAAATGATTTTGTGCGCACTTATTATATTGATGCATATGCAGCTTTAAATGCAGTAAACGACAAGCTGAAAGAGCTTATTAACTCCCCTTCTCAACAACTAGTCGAAGAGTTAAAGAAGCTAAAAGCTCAAGTCGATTCCATTATTGCAATAGATGAGAAATTTTCCCAACGAATTTCGCCAACTTTCTTAAGTTGTGAAGCAATGCTATTAAAATCGATGATTACTAGTTGTATTGATACAGGAAACTTAGACGGTTTACAAATAGATCATGATAAAGTATGTTTAAAAACGGCTCACGATGAAACTCGAACGAAGTTTTATATAGACGCAACGGTAAAAAAACCCGATATTTATCTACGAGAGAGTATCCCGATTTTTCATCCAATTCTAGTGGAAATTCCGGAATTTGATCAAGAACTTATAACTAGTCAGTATAAAAATCATGTCTCTAAAAAGTTAAAAGAAATTATCGATAAGCATTGCCAAGAAAATCTCTCTTCAGCACTCATAAAACCAGATCCTGAAGGAAATTATCCTTCCTTACAAGCTCTTTTAACTCTCCTTAAAGGGGAATTAGATAAATTAGATCTTAAAAAGAATACGCTATTATTTACAAACCTTCATCAATTAGGTGTTATCAAGAAACTTTGCGAGGCTTTAGAGCCAATTGCTCCGTATCAAACTTGGTTAGATAACTTAAGCGAAGAACCTAAAAAGGATTATAAACAACAAATTTCTCAGCTTTCTCAACAAATAAAAACATATCAACGCGAAATTGAATCATCCGAGGAATATAAAGCCAAACTCTTTTTAGATAAAGCAAAAGAGTATCTGCTTACTAAAGATTGGGATGTTGGCATTCAATGGAACACACACACTGTAAAATTAAATGGCAAAGTTAAAAAAATTCCGGCAACCGTTGCTGCACAACTTGATGTTATAAAAAAGGCTAAAGAAGGTAGTTATCAAGAAGCTAAATTTGAGTATCTGAAGCTTGGGCAAGCAAAAGAAAGTACTTGGCGCTCCTCAAAACCCGCAAAAAATTACTATTCTTTATTTGCCAATAAAGAAGAACTTGATAGCTTAGCAAAAGACTTAGAGCAGGAGTTTGATAAGAGTAAAACTGTGTAATTCATAGCTATCTTTTCAAGTCATTGGATATTAACGATCAAGGAATCACCTATTTTATGCAATTTTTGTAGTGCTAAGGGTTAGATTTATAGTTCTTCTATTAGCAATAAGTCAGTAGTGCATTACTCCTTGTCTTCCTCTTCTATTGATAAATTAGTCTGATCCATTTCATCAATTCCCTTTTCCTCAGTAAGTCGAATTTGTAAACCGACATTATTTTTAGAATCAGCGAAACGTATCGCATTCTCTTTGGTGATTTTCCCTGCTTTATATAAATCAAAAAGTGCCTGATCAAAGGTTTGCATGCCCGATTCACGGCTTTTAACCATAGCCTCCTTAATCTCATCTATTTTACCCTTTTCAATTAAGTCAGCTACATAAGGCGAGTTTATAAGGATTTCGACTGCTGGCACTCTACTTTGCGCTATACCTGGAATTAAACGCTGTGAAATAATGGCTCGTAAATTCTGAGCTAAGTCCTGTAACAGCTGAGGCCTTGCTTCACTAGAAAAGAAATTAACAATTCTTTCTAGTGCTTGATAAGCATTATTAGAATGCAGTGTCGATAAACATAAATGGCCGGTTTGTGCGTAAGAAATGGCATGTTTCATGATATCTCTTTCTAGAATTTCCCCAATTAAAATAACATCGGGTGCTTCACGCATGGCATTTTTTAATGCATTTTCATAACTTAAGGTATCAATTCCAACTTCTCGCTGATCGACAATACATTTTTTATGTTTATAGAGGTATTCAATGGGGTCTTCGATAGTTAATATATGACCACGTTGATTTTCATTGCGGTAATCAATCATCGACGCTAAAGTAGTTGATTTACCAGAGCCCGTTGCACCAACAACGAGTATTAAACCCCTTAACTCCATAATTAACTGCTTTAATATAGGCGGCAATTGTAATTCTTCCATAGGAGGAATATTGCCTTTAATATAGCGGACCACCATGGCAATTTCGCCACGCTGCCTAAATACATTAATCCGGAAGCGGCCAACGTTACTTATAGAAATAGCTATATTAAGCTCCAGCGTCGCCTCAAACTCTTTACGCTGATTATCATTCATGACTGATGCGGCAATTTCAGCCATTTGCATTGATTTTAATGGCGTTTGGCCAATAGGGGTAGCCGCACCTTGAATTTTAATATAAGGCGGCACACCGACACTAAAAAATAAGTCAGAGGCATTTTTATCAACCATTAACTTAAAAAATGGCGTAATATCCACTTTATCACCTATGCTTCCTTTTCTATTTAAAAGTGTAGATAAAATATAGGAAAGCGCAATTTAAGATAACGCAGCCAAATGAATATTTTTGGCTAAAATTGTAAATTTCAGCTACATTATTGATAAGGGATGACTCTATTAGAATATTTAATGACCATACGATAATCATTTAAAATTTTCTAATAGCTCATGAAAATGATTTTTTTAAGGTTAAAGCATAATGACTCAAAAAGTGGATTTCTCTTATGCTTTTCAGCCCATTGTTGATATCATCAACAGAGTATCATACTCTTATGAGGCGCTAATTAGAGGACCCAATAATGAACCTCCTACGAGCATATTTGCGCAAGTAAGTCGAGTAAGTTTTCCTGATTTTGATCAACATGCAAGAGAATTTGCAATTAAATTAGCTGTACAATTAGGGTTAAACTGTAACATTAATCTTAATTTTCTACCCAATAGTCTCTCAGCCGGTAATTATATTGACAAAACGTTGGCTACCTTAAAAGAAAATCAGCTAAATCCAAATCAACTTACTATTGAGGTGCCTGAATCTGAAATCATTCATCATCAACAAGATTTTTTATACAGTGTTAGACAATGTCGCAGTAAAGGCGTTCGCATTGCAATCGATGATTTTGGCGCAGGCTATTCAGGCTTAAATTTACTACTTAATTTACAGCCTGACTTTATTAAGCTAGATATGCAATTAATTCGAAAAATTGATACCCATCGCTCAAGACAAGCGGTTGTTAAAGCTATCTTAGAAGTTTGTAGAGAACTTAACATTCATGTTATCGCTGAAGGGGTAGAAAACCTCTCAGAATATATATGGCTTGCAAAACAAGGTATTTCTTTATTTCAAGGCTATTTATTGTCTAAGCCGGGCTTTGAATGCCTTCCCGCAATTACCTTTCCTGATGCTTAACAAATAAATTCACTAAAACTATTTTTTTGTACGCTCATCCAGTTTAACATTGTAGAGCTTGTACTTTGTACCGGGCAAAATTAGAAAGCTATTTTAACCTTACATTATTGCGTGGATAATGAATGTCTTTCCCACGCAGGCGGGAATCCATCTAAAAATTAATCTCAGTGCTAATTGCTGAATAGATCCCCGCCTGCGCGGGGATGACATAGAATTAGTGGGATGACATAGGATTTGCGGGAATGACATAGGATTTGCGGGAATGACATAGGGTTATTAACTATCCATACAACAATGCTAGCTTGCGGACAAGCTGGATTTAGTATTGTGAAAAGAGCCTATTTGGTAGCTTTAATTTTGGTCCTACACTGAGAGGCTTTAACTAGTCACTATTTTAATATAAAGAGTCACTTAAAGCGGTACGTTTAAAATAAATAATAATAAATTATAGAGCACCTCTTAAACTGTTATTAAAACTAAGTTAGTTCATTAAGCGCCCATAGCAGTTAAAAAGCTCTAATCAAGCCTATAAAGGTAAGTTAATGAATAATAATAAAAATAATAACCCATTTAATCCTAATTGGGCAGGGGCAATTTTCTTTGCAATTTTTGCTTTTTGCTTCTTGCTCTTAACTAAATACATTCTACTGTCCTTGCAACAAAGTACGGTATTACCTTTTTTCCCGGCGCTTTTAGTGGCGCTAATTACAGGTAGCTTCTTAGGAGCTATTTTTACTAAATATCTTATTTACCCCCGGTCCTGGATTTATGCCTTCCTAATAGGCATCTTAATGGCTTTAATTGCTATTCTCCTAATCAGCCTTGTTATCTTTCTTAATCTTTATTTTTTTGAACCTACAATTACTAATCGCCTGCATCATTGGCAAGACTTCTTTATTCTTTATGGAACAATTTTTTTATCGCTATTTTTAATAATAGGTCTATGGCTTATGTTATTTACGGGTTTAGCTGCCGTTTATTTCAGTGAGCGTTTCTGGCCTACTCTAATAGCGATTAATAAAGCCCATTCTAAATCTGACCATTCTTAAAGGCTATTAATGGAACAACGGGCCGCAGTTTTTAGTCTCATGCAGCAAGGCGCAACAATTATTACACCTAATCAACGCCTTGCTCAAATTCTTCTTGCTGACTTTTATCATGCTTATCCAGAGTTTAGGCACACTAAACCATTATGTTTTTCCTATTCTGATTTCTTATTGACACTTTTTAAAAAATACTGCTACTTACAACCGTCTAATACAAATCCTCTGCTTCTCAACTCTCAACAGTTACGCCATCTATTAAAACAAATTATTAGTCAAGATGTTTTAAACCAAACGCTTATTGATGAAGTGCAAAATGCGTGGATTTATTGTCAACGTTGGCATCTTGATATTGAGCATCCCCTTTTTACTCATACATTGCAAACACAAAAATTTCAGCACTGGATACAGCAGTTACAAATTACATTAGCTAATATGCCAGCGATTACGGAAGATCAATTAATACCCTTCTTTTTGCAGCATCAATTTGAAATAAAGGTAGATAACCTTGTCTGGTACTGTTTCGATTACTACACGCCGCAGCAAGAAGCTTTCCAACATTATTTAATAGATCAAGGTTGTCAACTGCATCATCTAGATTTATCACCTAAAGAATCATCGCCTTCCTTTTATGTGGCAAAAGATGATTATGATGAATATTACCAGCTTATTTATTGGCTTAAAGAGCAGTTGGCTCAGGGCGAGAATAAAATTGGTATTGTGGTTCCAGATTTAGAAATACAAATTCAACCTTTAAAAAGAATTTTGTATCAGCATTTTCCTCCCACAACATTTAATATTTCCTTAGGACAAACCTTAAATACTTATGAACTAGTAGCGCATGCACTTTGTTGGTTAAACTTAAATGGTAAAACATTAACAAATCATCAAGCCCGCTTATTACTCTATTCACCTTACTTAAGCGGTTCTTACTCTGAGTTATTTCGTCGAAGCCAGATCATGCAAGAATCTCGTTTTCTGCAAGAAGAAATTTTTGATCAAGCAGCTTGGCTTAATGAATTACAAACTACAGCACCCAGTCTAGCTAAGCTATTACAATCACTATCAAACTACCCGCATGCGGCTACACCACAAGAGTGGATTAATTTATTTATTAAGCGATTGTCTTTATTAGGCTTTCCTGGCGAATATACGTTAGATTCTGATAATTACCAATGTTATCAACGATTTTTAACTCTTTTTGAAGAATTTAAACAACTAAGTCTACTAACAGAAAAGATGACTATTTCTGAAGCCCTTATCTCTTTAGAAACATTAGCTGCTGCAACCATTTTTCAACCTGAAAGAAGACCGGCTCCAGTTCAAATTCATAATATCTTAAATGCTAATGGCTCTACATTTGATGCCTTATGGATTATGCGCCTAACTGATGAAAACATGCCGCCTAAAATTAAATTATCTGCTTTTATTCCTATAAAATTACAGCAAGAAAACGAAATTCCTCTTTTAAACCCAGCTTTTCAATTAGAATTAGCTCAAAAAATGTTTGACCGCTTAAAGCATAGTAGTACTCAATGCGTAATGAGTTACTCACGCTTATCTAGAGACAAAGCTAATTTGCCAAGCCCCTTAGTAGCTAATTTTATAGCTAATTATCTTCCTAAACAAAAAAATTTACTAAAAGCAGCCTGGGAAACCTATGGCGAAGAATATAAAATAGCTTTAGTTAACGAAGAACAAGTGACAGGAGGAACTGCTCTTTTAGCTAATCAAGCAAAATGTCCCTTTCGTGCTTTCGCTGCACATCGGTTACATGCTAAAAAAGCCATCGAGACTTCCAATGGACCTAATGCTATCGAACGCGGTCAAATTATTCATCGTGTACTGGAACTTGTTTGGGAAAATCTTAAAAGTCAACAAACATTATTAACTTTACCCGAAGATCAATTAAATAATTTAATTGAGCAATCAATAGAACAAGCCCTAGCGCCTTATAAAGAATTACGCCAATATTCTTTCCCTCCCCTTATTCAAGAAATTGAATTAACGCGAATTAAACTTTTAGTAGCTTGTTGTCTTGAGTGGGAAAGACAGCGCCCTCCTTTTGAAGTTGAAGCCTTGGAGCATGCCTTTACCGTACAATTAGCTGGCATTGATTTTAACCTGCGTATTGATAGGCTTGATAAACTTCAAAATGGAAAAAAATGGGTAATTGATTATAAAACTAATATACCTAATTATTTGCCTTGGCGTGAGGAGCGCCCGCGTGAGCCTCAACTATTACTCTATGCCTTACTTGATGAAACAATCAATACTTTACTTTTCACAGGCCTCAAAGAAGGTGAAATTATAACGAAAGGCTTAAGTGAAAATCGCTGGCCCATTGATGGTCTTGCCTGCATTGATGAAGGTGAGACATGGTCTTCTCGCCTAGCTTCATGGCGAGCACAACTTTATCAGTTAATTCAAGAATACAGCGAAGGACAGTGTCTACCTAATCCTATTCACTCCTCTATATGCCAACAATGTGATTATCAGAGCCTTTGTCGATTTGGAGTAGTTGTCGATTAATTTGCTAGATCACTACTATAGACGCAGGAAAATTATTATAGTGACTTATTGAAGATAGCTATTTTATTGTTACAATGTTTATTCGTTAATCACTTTATACAAATATGCTAAAAACAAAAGAAGCCGAAATATGCAGGGAGCTAGATAAACTCGGCATAACAATGTTTGGTAAACGAATTCATAACCCAGATGGTGAGAAAAGAAAGTTTTATGATATCCACCCGTATACCAAACAAGGTACTGGCGTTTCATGTACTATCTCTTATATAGATGATAAAACAGGCGTTATTCATATCTTACACGCAAAAAAGAGAAATAAGCCTCAGTATGAACAGATTGGAGGTTATACGCGTGGCCAAGGGCCAGAAGGAAGCGAGTTGCAATTTGATAAACGTAGTGAAGATGAAAGAGATAAGGATGAAGAAGCAATAATTGGTAATTTCAATGCCATTACTCCTTCTAATTCACAAGAGCCTATTAATTCATCAACTTCAGATTATACCCTTAAACAATTAAAAGACTTATCAGTTGAAGGTTTTCTTAATCAGCAGTCTAAGAAACTGGGTAAAAAAATTAATCCTCTTTTAATGAAGTCTTTTTTGGCTCAGTCGGGAATTAATTACACTAATGACTATAATGCTCTTGACACTGCTTTACGTGAAACCAAAGAAGAAACGGGGCTAAATCTAGAAAACTATAAACCCTACGAGCTTTATACTTCAGATGACTTTGGCATTACCAATGAAGAACGGCTACATACTAAAGTAACTCATTATTTATTTTACCTTGGGCGCTTAGACAAGCCTCCTGTAGTACAGGCAGGTAGTGATTTGGAAGTGGTGCATTGGTTACCTCTGCATCAAATTAATTTAGAAACTAAGACATTAAATGATACACCTATAAGACAAAGCTACCTACTCCAAACATTACCTAGAGCAGTTAAAAAAATCAGAGAAATAGAACTTGCTGAAGTCACCAGCAATGTGTTTACTAAATATAAAAATATTAATGAAGTAGTACCTTTAAATCCCTATACCTGGGAAGCACATTTAAATCATCAACGAGTTTTAGAAAAAGCAAAACATTTAAGTGAAAAAGTAAAAATATTATTAGAACAAGAAACAGATAATTTAGAATTTAGGCCTTTATAACTTCTGCTGATTTTATATAAATCTGTCTGTAACTTTTTAATTACAACTTTTTGTTAATGTGCTAAATACTGGGCTTCCGGTGTTTGAATAAAAGCTATATTAGTGAGCAGCAGCGCTTAAATCAGTTAACTTAGCTTTTTTAGGTTTAGTAAGCCAGATTAAAGGGATTAGAGCAATAAAGATGAAGGCGGATACCCTAAATATATCATTAAGTCCAAGTATATTAGATTGAATATTTACCATATAGTTAAAGACAGCATACTGTTGATCCTGACTAAGGCCAGCGATATCTCGTAAGTTTGCTAAGAAATCGGTAAAGTTAAATGTATAAGGCGTAGCCTGTTCCGTTAGCTCTGCATGATACATTATGGCGCGTTGGCTCCATAATGTATTGGTAATGGAGGTACCAATTGCGCCAGCAAAAATACGCACAAAATTAGATAATCCTGCGGCAGCTGGTACTTTTTCAGGGCTAAGGCCTGATAGTATAATGGTCGTTAAAGGAATAAAAAACATAACCATGGGAATGCCCTGCAAAAGAGTAGGCCACACCAGATGGGTAATATCAATCGTTGCTATATAAAAAGAACGCATATAAAAAACCATACCAAAAAGGATAAAGGCTAGTGTCACAATAATGCGGGCATCTGTTTTTGGTAAAATTTTACCCAGAATAGGCGATAAAATAACAGCAAAGATACCTAAAGGCGCCATTACTAGCCCTGCATGTAAAGACGGGTAGCCTAAGTCTTGCTGAATCCATTGAGGTAATAAAACAAAGGTACCGAAAAATACGCCATAAGCCACTGAAATCGCAATAGTTCCTCCAGCAAAATTGCGACCTTTAAAAAGACGCAAATCAACAACTGGATTTTTAACTGTTAATTCCCAAATTAGAAAATAACAAAAGCTAATAAAAGCGACTATTGCTAAAATAATAATGATTGTTGAGTTAAACCAATCTAAATCCTTACCTTTATCTAGCATAATTTGAAAAGCACCGACCCAAAGGAAAAGTAAAAATAGCCCTACTTTATCAACTGGCAATTGTAATGTGGGTGTTTCGCGCTGGCGATAAATTATCCAAGTCACGATACCGGCGAAAAACCCAATGGGTAAATTAATATAAAAAATCCATGACCAACTGTAACTATCTGTTATCCATCCCCCTAGTGCAGGCCCCACAATCGGCCCTACTGTAGCAGTCATGCCCCATAGTGCTAAAGCAATCGAGCTTTTTTCTTTAGGATAAGAACTTAAGAGAATTGCTTGCGAAAGTGGAATAAGAGGGCCTGCCGCCAAACCTTGTAAGATACGGGCAGCTAATAACGTAGTAAGATTGGTTGCAATACCACAGCAAAATGAGGCAAAAACAAAGAGTGAGATGGCTATAATGAATAATTTAACCTGTCCTAGTCGTTGTGTAAGCCAGCCAGTTAAGGGTATTGAAACAGCATTTGCTGCGGCGAAAAGTGTGATAACCCATGTCCCTTCATCGACTGAAACACCTAAGGAGCCTGCAATAGTTGGAATTGCTACATTTGCAATTGAAGAATCAAGTACAATCATAAAAGTAGCTAAAGCGACAGCAATCGTTGCTATAATTAACTTGCCACCTTCTAACGGTGGATAACTAGCTGTACTAGAAATTTGCATGGTTATTTTTAGCTTGAATGTTAATAAACGGCTCTTTAGCTGCAACTTTTAAATCGCCTGATTTAAGAACATTTTCTTGTACGATATTATTAATAATATGGTCTGCTTGTGCCGTTAAATTATTAAAAATAGTTGTTTGATAAGGCTGCTGAATTAGAGCTATTTGCTTTTTGTGTTGTCGATGTGTATCCACCGTTACTTTCATCGATAAACCAATACGCAATGGATGTGCCTTTAATTCTTTTTCGTCAACAAGGATGCGAACAGGTAAACGTTGTACCACTTTAATCCAATTGCCAGTGGCATTTTGCGGCGGCAGTAAAGCAAAAGCACTACCGGTACCTGCTGAAAAACCGCTAATATAGCCATGATATTTTACCTTTGATCCATAGACATCGGCAGTTAATACTACAGGTTGTCCAACTTGTATTTTACTCAATTGCTTTTCTTTAAAATTAGCATCAACCCAGATTTGATTTAAGGGAACAATGGCTAATAATACTTGGCCGGGCGTAATACGCTGTCCTATTTGTACAGCCCGTCTAGCCACATAGCCAGATAAAGGCGCGCGAATCGTATTGCGAATAAAATTAAGATAGGCTTGTCTTAGCGTTGCCATAGCCTGTTTAACATGAGGATGATTGATTATGTTGGTTCGGTGTGTAAGCGCAGTATTAGCTTCCCACTGGGCTTGTGATTGTAAAAGTGCTGCATTGGCTACATTGTAATTATCTTGGGCATGTGTTAATTCTTCTTGTGAAATTGCCCCTCTGCGAATTGCTCTTTGCCGCCGCTGTAAATCAATTTTAGCTTTTTGTAAATCCGATTGCCTTGATTGAATAAGCGCTTGTAATTTACTGTTGTTAATAAAATATTGTTGTGTTTGCCTTAAAGCGAGCGCTAAGTTAGCTTTCGCTTGCTCTAAATTGACTAAACTATCCGTTGGATCTAATTCAACTAAGCTTTGGCCTTCAGAAACAAATTGGGTATCATCTGCGTTTAGCTTAGTAACATTGCCTGTCACTTGGGTAGAAATAGGAATTATATTGCCCGCGACATAAGCATTATCAGTAACTTGAAGGTACCGTCCATAAAGCAACCAGTAGAAAAAGTAAATTAAACCGATTAATAAAAGACTGAGGGTAAAAATAAATAGAGCTTTTTTCTGATTCAATTGTTTTGGCGTATTGGCTTGAGTAGATGACTTTAATTGCTTCAACATGAAGATCCCTGAAAAAGTAACTTATTAAATAACCTGCTAAATTATTTTTAGCCTAGTCACTATAAGCGGTCTAGCTGCAATTCTCAATAAGGTAATTAATAAAACTAATAACCAGGTTGTAAGTAACCCAAGTACACTTACTTACATGAATCTAGCTTACTTACGCTTCGTTACTTACAATTCCTATTAGGAGAAGTAGTAACATTAAGTCCTAAGTTCTTTGGAGTATAACCTGCTCGTTCAAAGGCTGACCTAAACTGCTCAATCAGATAATTAGGTACGCCTTTAGCACTATTTTGACTACGAGTACTACGATGTCCACCACCATGCCATGTTACTGTAGCTGTTGAAGCTAAATTAGCTGAAGCTACTTCAATTGATTCTCGGTCTACTAGTAAATGAGCATATATATTCTCTATTTCTAATCTACACCGATTAGCGCCAGTCGATGTTAATTTTCCTCCTAATGCAAAGGCAAGACTTACTAGCTCTCTTAAGCTCATTGTTTTATATTCTAGGAGATCAAATACTTTTTTAAGCGTTTCTTGATGTTCCTCTTTAAGGTTAAGTACATTATATTTAGTTTCAGGAAGTACTTTTTTTGTAGTATTGTGCTTCTGGGTTTGCTTACTATAACTTGTATAAAACTTATCTTTACCTATTAAATTATCTCCTGTTTGCTCACTTTTAGCTAATCCCAGCTCTTCAATTCGCTCTTCAACTACTTCTTCCTCTTCCTCCTCTGGTGACTTATCTTCTATACCTGCATCTGCATTTTCAGCCATAGAAGCTTCTTCTTTTTGTTCTCTTACTTCCATCACTTCACCTGAAGCAAACTCACTAACAACAGTAAGATTCGTACCTGACGTTTTATCTTCTAAAGTAGCTGTACTTGTAGTGCTCTGGGTTTGTCCTATTGTTAACTCTGAGTGCTGATGTATTAAACCATGCTCAGCTTGTTTACTGTGTCTTAAATGTGATTTATCTTCAGCAACCTGTACAGCTATGGTTTTCTCTTCAACTGCCATCTTTAATAAACTATCTATTTCAGCTTCCAATGCATATTTAGGTTTTATTCTGTTAAATAGCGCTATATAGTTATCATGAAGGTCCTTAGAGGGATTGCCTTGTTGGCTCTCTTTGCTTGTTAAACACTCTTTATATTTCTCTATTAATGACTTAAGTTGAATATAAATAGGGTTACTAGGATGAGGATTCTCCTCTAAATATTTCCTTGCTCTTTTATAAGTTTTACTCTTCTCAAGTTTTATATTTCCGGTATCTATCCTTCCTGCTTCTCGTATACGACCATTTTCAACAATTTGAGCATCAACGCACTTAACTTCTTCCTCAAACTTAAGACAGGCAGAACTAACAAGAGGCTCTAACAACTTAATCGTTTTCTGAAGCTCAAGATATTCAGCCATCACAGGTGATATATGTTTTCCGTTGCAAGCTTGTCTAACTTTTTTCTTTAATTCCTTTCCTGTATAGAAAAAAGAAAATAGATATTCCACAGTGTTAGTGTTTGAACTCTGACTTTGCGTCCGAATAAACTGTGCTGTAAGTCGCATACTTAAATAGAGTTCGTCAATTTGGTTACGCTCTAGATAAATCTTATATTGAGTATAACGGGCTACATCTTCTCTTAGGCCTTGCAAAACTGCAGCCTTTACTTCTTCAAATATCTTATTATCCGGTACCTTTCTCACTTCAGGTAACTGAGACAAATTACAATACATTGCACAAATAATCTCGAATATTTCCTCTTTAATTTTACTTTTCCGAAGTTGTGTGTATAAATTTCTATTGTATTGAAGTAGCGCTTCATTAATTCTTCGGATTTCCTCTAAAAATGATGCTTCTTTGCCTTCAGAAGAAATACTATTTGCACTAAAAAACAACTGTTTCATATAGTTAAAATAATGTATTTATAGTCCAAATATTGTACTATTTTTAAATTAAGTAATTATTAAGGAATCCATTTAAGGTAAAAACTATTGCAAAAAATTAAAAGAAAAATCTTAGAGAATTTTTAGGATTATTAAGCGCGGGCAAAATCAAAGGTTAAAACAGAGCTTATAGTTGTATGACCTAAAGCTAAGGCAACTAGCCTATCAATACCTAAAGCAACACCACTACATGGAGGTAAACCGACTTCCAATGCACTTAGCAGGTATTCATCCATTGCTGCCCTTTCTAGAGATTTAGCTTTTCTAAGCGCGATATCTGATTCAAAGCGCTCTTTTTGCATTTCAGCGTCAGTTAACTCATGAAAACCATTAGCAAGCTCAATTCCCTTAAAGTAAATTTCAAAACGCTCAGCAACGCCATTATGCACCTGTGCTAGTGCAGCTTGTGACGGAGGAAAATCATAAATGGCCACAGGAGTATCTGAATGAGCAAGAGCAGGCTCTATGACATGACTCATTAATAAAAATAAATACTGATCCTTATCCTTTTCATCACTCGCTAAAACGTTATCTAAATCATAATTTTTAAGAGATGATTTTAAATTGGTAACTGAGGCAGTTAAAGGATCTAAGTCACAAATCTCTAGGAAGGTTTGTTGGTAGGTTTTCTTAATTAGCGAGGAACAAGATAAAATTAATTGTAGTAACTCATCTACCTCTGCCATCAAACCATGATGGTCAATATTTAATTGATACCATTCAAGCATGGTAAATTCTGGATTATGCCAGCGTCCTAATTCATCATCACGAAAAACACGTGCTAACTGAAAAATAGGGCCACTATCGGCTGCCAGTAATCTTTTCATGTGGTACTCGGGGGAAGTTTGTAAATAATAAGTTTTTCCACGAAAGGTTGCTTTAATATTATTTAAATAAACATCGGTGATACCAAAACGTGCCATAGAAGGTGTATCAACTTCAAGGTAACCACGTCTACTAAAAAAATCCCGAATTTGAGCAATAAGCTCGGCACGTTGACGTAATGTCGTAATTGTTGCGGAAGGCTGCCAGGACATCAATAGAAAATTCCTAATTCAAGCTTTGCGACTTCTGACATGCGATCTTGCGTCCAAATAGGTTCCCAAACTAACTCTACTGTGCAATCATTAACCCCTTCAACTTGATTGACAGCTTGCTCTACTGTTGCTGGAAAGGTTTGAGCAACTGGACAACCCGGGCTAGTTAGCGTCATTTGAATATGAACATGGTGCTTTTCATCGACCTTAATATCGTAAATTAAACCTAAATCGTAAATATTAACCGGTATTTCTGGGTCATAGACGGTCTTTAAGGCAGCTATCACCTGTTCTTTTAACGCGTCTTCACTGAGTTTCTTTTTCAAGCCAAACATAACACTACTCCGTACTCACTGGATCTTGGTTATTATTTATGGCTGCATTAAAGGTATGCCAGGCGAGTGTTGCACACTTAACTCGGGCTGGAAATGCTTTAACGCCGGCTAACACGGATAACTTATCACTTGTTACCCAGTGACTTTCTTCATCACTTGTTAACATGTGGTGAAATCCTTCAAAGATATGTTTTGCTTCTTCAATGGGTTTTCCTTTCAAAGCTTCTGTCATTAAAGAAGCAGAAGCCTGTGAAATAGCGCAACCACAGCCAACAAAACTTACATTCTCAACAATATTATCCTTTACCTGCAAATAAACTGTTAATTTATCGCCACACAAAGGATTATAACCATTCGCTTGAGCAGTCGCTTCTTCCATTTTGTAATGGTTACGCGGATTACGATTATGATCAATGATAATTTCCTGATATAACTCACGTAATTCCATGCTCATGCAAACACCTCTTTTACTTTTTGCAAGACCTTCATACAATAATCAATTTCGGCTGTCGTATTATAAAATGCTAATGAAATCCGGGTTGTTGCTGCCACATCAAAAAAATCCATCACTGGCATTGCGCAATGATGGCCGCCGCGAATCGCAATACCTTCATTGTCTAAAACAGTACCAATATCATGCGCATGTATTTTCCCATGTACAAACGAAATAATAGGGACTTTTTGTTTAGCTGTACCGATAATATTGTAACCTTTGACAGCAAGTAGCGCGTCTGTTGCATATTGTAAGAGATAGTCTTCGTAAGCGGAGACCGCTTCCATGTCTAGCGTTGCCAAATAATCTAAGGTCGCCCCTAGCCCCATAACCCCAGCAATATTAGGCGTACCTGCTTCAAATTTGTAAGGAATAGGCGCATATTCAGTTGCATCAAAAGTAACGAAATTAATCATCTCGCCACCACCTTGATAAGGTGCCATATCTTCTAATAAATGTGTTCTACCCCATAAAATACCAATGCCCGTGGGTCCATACATTTTATGGCTAGAAAAGGCATAAAAATCACAACCCAAATCTTGTACATCAATGGGATAATGCGCAGTTGCCTGAGCGCCATCTACTAAGACCATAGCGCCATAAGCATGCGCCATTTCAATCATTTTCTTGATAGGATTTACCGTACCTAAGGCATTTGAAGCATAGGTAATGGCTACAAATTTCGTATTTTCGTTTAATTTTTTTTCAAATTCATCGAGTAAGACTTCGCCAGAATAAGAAATTGGGGCAACTTGTAATTTTGCGCCTGTTTTTTTACAAACCATCTGCCAAGGTACAATATTAGAATGATGTTCCATATGGGTTATAAGGATTTCCTCATCCGGCTTAATGCGTGGTGCAACAAAACTTTGTGCAACTAGGTTAATTGCCTCTGTAGTACCACGTACGAATACACATTCATTAACAGATTGAGCATTAATGAATCTCTGTACTTTATTTCTAACCCGTTCAAATTGGAGTGTCGCTCGTGCACTTAACGCATGTACGCCACGATGAACATTCGCATTATCATGAGAATAATAATTGCTTATTGCCTCAATAACCGCTTTTGGCTTTTGTGTTGTTGCAGCATTATCAAAATAAATTAACGGATAATTATTAATTTTCTGCTGCAAAATTGGAAAATCTTTGCGAATAGCATTAACATCGAAGCTAGTGTTTAAAATGGCTGAACTCATACTTCACTCCAGCTGTGCGTTAATTAGATTGGCTATCCACTCTCTTATTTCAGAATGCGGTATCCGGTTTAAATTTTCAGTAACAAAGGCTTGTATTAGGTAACGATTCGCCTCTTCACGCGAAATACCACGACTAGCCATATAAAACAATGCATCTTCGTCTAACTGCCCTACAGTAGCGCCATGTGAACAAACAACATCATTAGCAAAAATTTCTAATTGAGGCTTCGTATCTACCTCTGCTTGTGCCGATAACAATAGATTTTTATTTTGCTGGCGGGCTTCAGAATGTTGAGCATACTTTGCAACAATCACTTTACCATTAAAAACAGCCCGTGCACGGCCCGCTAACACGCCTTTATAATCTTGGGTGCTCTGACAAGTAGGCACTTGATGATGAACTGTTGTATGATGATCAATATGTTGATTATCACAAGGCATATAAAGTCCATTCATTAAACACTGGGCTTGTTCTCCTTCTAATGATATTGCAATATCACTGCGAACTAAACGACCACCTACACTAATAGAATGACTTTCAAACTGGCTTTGCGTGGCCTGCTTTACCGCTAAATGGCCAATATGAAATGCTGCTTTGCTTTCATTTTGAACTTTATAATGTACCAATTTAGCATTTTTAGCTAAAGCAATTTCTGTTACAACATTAGTTAGATAATTTAGATTTTCCTGACCATTAAAGGTTTCTACAATAGTAGCCTCGCTTTCTGATTCAGCAATAATTAAGTGACGTGGATAGACAGCCTGCTCTTGATTATTTTGCCAATGAGCTAATATTAAAGGTTCTGTTAAACAGACACCTTGCGGTAAGTAAATAAACATCCCTGTTTGCAGAATCGCTGTGTTTAATGCATGAAAACCATGCTCATGTTTTAATAATTGAGCCAGATAAGGCTTTACCTTATCTGCATGCTTATTAACTGCCTCTAATAAAGAAAGTACCAACATATCCTTTGGCAATTGCTCGGCAAGCATATGAAGATTACTAGTTATCTGCCCATCACAGATTACCAATTGGTGACCTGCCGGCAACAAATCTAGCATCCTATCTTGACTTATAGAACCTAACTTTAGAGGACTATAAAATCGCTGCTGCAAAAAAGGATCTAATGAGGTGTATTTCCACTCCTCATGTTTTCGGCTGGGAAAACCATAATGGCTAAAATCATCTAAAGCGTCCCTTTGTATGGATGCTAACCAAGGCTCAGGTAAACTGCTTGCTTTTGCTTGCTCTTGGTAAAATTCAAGAATCTCACTCATGCCTGCTCTTTCTCCTCAAGCCAACTATAGCCTTTCTTTTCTAATTCTAATGCTAATGACTTATCACCTGATTTAATAATACGACCATTGGCTAAAACATGAATAAAATCAGGTTCAATATAATCTAATAACCGCTGGTAGTGTGTTACTAAAACAATCGCTCTTTCAGGAGAGCGCATTGCATTAACGCCTTGTGAAATGATTCTTAAAGCATCAATATCTAAGCCTGAATCAGTTTCGTCTAAGATTGCTAATTGAGGCTCAAGTGCAAGGAGTTGTAAAATTTCATTGCGCTTTTTTTCTCCTCCAGAAAAGCCTTCATTTATACTGCGATATAAGAAACTTTCATCCATATCTAATAACTGACATAGCTTACGAATAAAGCTTAAAAACTCGATTGCATCTAAAGGATTCTTCCCTTGCCCTTTGCGCACAGCATTAACCGATGCTTTAAGAAAATTAATATTGGTTACCCCAGGAATTTCTAGCGGATACTGAAAGGACATAAAAATCCCTGCTCGCGCACGTTCTTCGGCAGAAAGCGGCAATAAATCCTGCCCTAAATAATTAATCTCGCCACTTGTTACGGTATAAGCAGGATGGCCTGCCAACACTTTAGACAAAGTACTCTTTCCGGAACCGTTAGGGCCCATAATAGCATGTACTTCGCCTGCATTTACGTTCAGATCAATGCCTTTTAAGATAGGTTGTCCATTAATAGCTACATTTAATTGTTTGATTTTTAACATACTTAACCTACTGCCCCTTCCAAACTAATACCTAATAATTTTGTCGCTTCTACGGCAAATTCCATAGGAAGTTCTTTTAAAACTTGCTTACAAAACCCATTTACAATCATGGATACAGCGTCTTCAGTATCTATCCCACGTTGTTGGCAATAAAATAATTGCTCTTCACTAATTTTTGAGGTTGTTGCTTCATGCTCAAGCTGCGCTGTTGCATTTTTAACTTCAATATAGGGGAATGTGAGTGCTGCGCATTCATCACCCATGAGCAATGAGTCACACTGAGTAAAATTACGAGCATTGGTTGCTGTTGGTGCGATTCGAACTAAACCGCGATAAGCGTTATGTGAGCGCCCTGCACTAATGCCTTTAGATATAATCGTTGAACGCGTATTTTTACCTAAGTGAATCATCTTAGTACCGGTGTCGGCTTGTTGAAAATTATTAGTTAGAGCAACGGAGTAAAACTCACCAACTGAATCATCGCCTTGTAAAATGACACTTGGATATTTCCAGGTAATGGCTGAGCCCGTTTCAATTTGCGTCCAGGAAATCTTAGAGCGCTTACCTCGACAAGCACCGCGCTTCGTTACAAAATTATAAATTCCGCCCCTTCCCTCTTTGTCACCCGGGTACCAATTTTGTACGGTAGAATACTTAATTTGAGCGCCTTCCAAGGCAACTAATTCGACTACCGCAGCGTGCAATTGATTTTCATCACGCATAGGCGCTGTACAACCTTCTAAATATGAAACGTAACTGTCGCAATCAGCAATAATTAAAGTTCGTTCAAACTGGCCTGTTGATGCAGAGTTAATACGAAAATAAGTGGATAATTCCATAGGGCAACGCACGCCTTTAGGAACATAAACAAATGAACCATCGCTAAATACCGCTGAATTTAGCGCGGCATAAAAGTTATCACGATAAGGCACCACAGAACCTAGATATTGACGTATTAAATCGGGATACTTATGAACTGCTTCAGAAAAAGAGCAAAAAATAACCCCAACTTCCGCTAATTTTGCTTTAAACGTTGTCGCGACTGAAACACTGTCAAATACGGCATCAACAGCCACACCCGCTAACAACTCCTGCTCTCTTAAAGGAATACCTAATTTCTCATAAGTCCGTAATAATTCAGGATCAACTTCATCTAAGCTTTTAGGCGCGTCTTTGGCTTGTTTAGGGGCTGAATAATAAGAAAGAGCCTGATAGTCAATAGGTGGATAATGTACACTTGCCCATTTAGGCTCAGGCATTGTTTTCCAATACTCTAAGGCTTTAAGGCGCCATTCTAAAATAAACGGAGGTTCGCCCTTAATTGCTGATAAACGACGAACTACGTCTTCATTTAACCCTGGCGCAAATGTCTCAGTTTCAATATCTGTTACAAAGCCATGCTGATAATCCCTTTCAAGAAGGGTATTTATTTGCTCATTACTTTTAGCCACGATGTACTCCACTTGCCAGCTGCCTAATTCTATCGATTTCAATGGGCTGTAAAGAAGGTTTAGCTAGCATTTCTAAACTTACACTATCTAACGCGGTGTTGATTGCTCGGCTTATTAATTGCCAGTTTCCTTGAACATGACACACACCTTGTAAAGAACATTCATTAGGATGAATACTACACTCTGTTAAACCCCTTTCCTGCTCTTCTAATGCATAAATTATCTCGGCAACAGAAATATCGGTTGCTGCTCTTTGTAGACGATAACCACCAGATACCCCTCGTACAGACGTTAGCAATTTTGCTGCAGTTAATCGCTTCAATAATTTGCTTACTGTCGGTACTGAGAGATGAGTATGGAAAGCAATATCCCGCGCATTGCAAAGTGTATTAGGATGCCTTGCTAAATACACCATGATTACTGTTCCATAATCGGCCAATTTGCTGATACGCAGCATATCACTACCACCCTAAATAATCTAGCACCGAATCGGTCCTTAATTAAAAACAAAACGATAAATCTACTGTAAATTTGATATTAAGTAATAGGAAATCGCCCCAGCACTTAATGCGCTTAATTACTATTAATATAGTACTAAATTAGTTCTATTTACAGTAAAAACAGCGATATTGTAAACTATTTTTTACAGTAAGAATACTTTGCGTACACAACTATTTTATAATTTGTAAGATGCTACTAAAATAGGCTACAAATTAAACCTTCCTTCTAGCTTGCCAATTCTAACTGTTAGTCAAGTAAAGATGCATTTAGGAGGTATACTCTAAGAAATTAATGCCATCATTTAAAATTAACGATGGCAGTTAATAAATCTAAGACAATAAGTAATACATAAAGGAGACATTCAAATTTAAACTAAAGCCCCTTGTTAACTCAAATGCATCATTGTTTGATTAAGCTCAGTATTTTGAAATTTCCCCTTATAAAGAGCAATAATTTGTTCAACGCCTTGAGAGATGTCTTTTTCACCGTTGTTAGAAATATCAATATCAGCTTGGCCCTTTGTGCGTGCTATATAACTGAAAAAACCATCTCTTACATTTGACTTTAACTCGCGCCGCCTAGTTTCTTCAACAGAGGTATACCTTTCAGTAATATCACGGCTAGCCCGTCTTTCTACATTAGCTAAATAGAAATCAGGCTGAATATAGATACCTAGTTTATCCGGTGTCTCTAATAGATCTGTAATCATTAAAGCAAAAATACCTTCAACAATTAAAATATCAGTAGGCTCTATTCGGGATGTTTCGGTGAGTCTATTTTTTATTGCAAAGCTGTATAACGGACTTTCTATAGACTGACCTGCCTGTAATTGCCTTAAATGATCAACTAAAAGATCAATATCTATTGCATCTGGCGTATCAAAATTTTGGCGTTGATTAGATGGATCATTCATTTTGTAATAATTATCCATTTTCAATATATTTGCCTTAAGATTTAAGCAGTTAAATTCCAATTTAAGTTTCTCTGCCAAAGTTGATTTGCCACCGCCTGAAGGCCCAGCAATAAAGAAAATAATCACAGTTTCTCCTATAGAAAAAAAGAATATAGTAGGGTAAAAATTTTTATTTTAATAGCTTAAAATATAAACACTGCACCTTTAATTTACACCAATACGAATAAAATGCAGCCAATGTGAGCAGAATGAGCAATTGACAATCAATTTTAACGGAATATAATGCCTAAAAAACTTGGGATTTCATCATGCGCTATTTCAGACTTTTTTTTGCCCTTTCAGCTCTTCTTTCTTTTAATGTTGTTGCAGAACCGCCCAATATTAGTCTGGTAAAAAAAGAAATTGAGGCCTATCATGATTCGGGAGCCTATCAAAGAGAGCTGACTGCCATTATTGAAAAAGCGCATCGATATATTCTTAACCAAATAAAATTAAATAAGCAGCGTCAAACCAAAAGAGAACTTGCGCTTGTCTTAGATATTGATGAGACTAGCTTAAGTAACTATGATAAACTTGTACATCGTAATTTTATGGGTACTCGTGAAATTATTCATAGAGAAATTCTTGCTGCAGATTCTGTACCTATTAAACCTATGCTCTCTCTTTATCAAGATGCCATAAAGCATGGCGTAAAAGTTTTTTTTATAACCGGTAGAAGTGAATCTGAGTGTAACGCGACTCAGAAAAATCTGTTAATTGCAGGCTATAAAAATTGGGCCGGTCTTTACTGCAAACCCGATAACTATAATTTACCTTCTATTGTTAAATTCAAGACAAAGATGAGAAGGCTTATCACGAAAAAAGGCTATACTGTTGTGGCAACCATTGGTGACCAATACAGTGATTTATTAGGTGGTTTTGCTAAGAAAGCATTTAAACTGCCTAATCCTTTTTATTATTTGCCTTAGCTAAAAGTATATAATGCTGAACTTACTCTATACATAATGCATATAGCTTTGGCTATATATTAATACGTGTATTTTGTTCGCTTAAGTGTCTTAATTACATCCGTGGTTGGTTATGACGTATAGTTGCCATTATATCATTAATAACCTGAAGTTTTTCTTCAGCAGTAACGGTATTCCAATCTGCATTTTCAGATTTTTCCTCTTTCTCTAAAGCTCTTAGCTCTTGCTGCAATTCGTCAAAATTTTCCTTAACAAACTCAGTTAACTTATCCTCCTCAAAGGTATTTACATTATTATAATCTGTATTACTTCTATTCCTGCTAGGACTTAAGGTAGCAAAATATAGCTCGTCAAATCGCTTTAATGTATTACTTGGCATGGCTTTTCTCCTCTATAACTTCTTTAATAATTATATACCTATTTAAAGGGAACAGCTTAAGCCAGGCTGTATAGAAAAATTTTATCATTGCAACTTAAGATTATTTAGCAGAAGAAAGTGGTTCATTATTAGCATATTCAGAAGTGTCTAATACTCTCTCTTCACAAGCACGCTTCATTAATATAAGAAATTTAATTATAGAAACGTTATTTAATCTCAGCAAAACTAAATTAAATATATTCCACCTCAATAATTTCATATTCTACGATGCCGCCAGGCGTTTGGACGGTAACCGTATCGCCTTCCTGCTTAGCAATAAGCGCTCTGGCAATCGGTGAGCTATAGGAAATTTTATTTAATTTAATGTCTGCTTCATCCTCTCCAACAATCTGAAAAGTCATTTCTGTATCATTTTGAATATGACAAACCCGTACAGTGGCGCCAAAAACGACTCGGCCATTATTAGGAATTTTTGTAATATCAACTATCTGGGCATTAGCAAGTTTTGCTTCTAACTCTAGAACCCGGCCTTCATTAAAACTTTGCTGCTCTCTGGCAGCATGATACTCAGCATTTTCTTTTAAGTCGCCATGCGCGCGCGCAGTAGCAATTGCATCTACAATTCGTGGTCGTTCAACAAATTTAAGACGATGTAATTCCTTTTGAAGAGCCTCGGCTCCTTGAACTGTCATGGGATGTTTTTGCATAATTACCTCTAATGTAAATCCTGTAGTCGTGTTACAGTTTCCCGATCTTCATATTTCATTGCCAAACATGCGGCTTCTGCACCTGATAAAGTTGTTGTGTAACTTACTTTATGTTGCAGCGCATTTCGACGTATAGCAAAAGAATCAGCAATGGCTTGTTTGCCATCTGTTGTATTAACAATAAAGTCAATTTCATGATTTTTAATAAGATCAACTACATGCGGCCTTCCTTCAGCTACTTTAAACACACGGCGGCAATCAATACCTGCTGCTTGTAGGACAAGTGCCGTACCACGAGTAGCAATAATTTCAAATCCTAACTGAATTAAGCGCTTAGCAATCTCGCCAACTCGCGCTTTATCAGCATCACGTACTGAAACGAATGCACGTCGTCTTTTTATAATATTTGAACCGGCGCCTAATTGTGCTTTAGCATAAGCTTGTCCAAAACGTCTGGCAATCCCCATGACTTCACCCGTTGATTTCATTTCAGGGCCTAAAATTGAATCAACGTCAGGAAATTTAATAAATGGGAAAACTGGCATTTTAATAGAATAAAAGGGTGGCATAGGATAATGCTGACTTAAACCTTGCTGTTTTAAAAACTGGCCTATTTTACAGCGAGCAGCAATTTTTGCCATGAGTAAGCCTGTCGCTTTCGAAACAAAAGGCACTGTTCTTGACGCTCGTGGGTTTACTTCAAGAACATAAATATCATCAGACTGAATAGCAAATTGCGCATTAATTAACCCTACCACGCCTAACTTTAAAGCCATTTGCCGTATTTGCTCAATTAGATCCTGCTGTACAACGACACTCAAACTAAAAGGTGGTAATGTGCATGCAGAATCACCGGAATGTACACCTGCTTGCTCAATATGCTCCATAATAGCGCCAACTAATACATCTTTACCATCGCAAACAGCATCTATATCAACTTCAATGGCATCGCTTAAGAATTTATCAAGTAATACAGGAGAATCATTAGAAACTGCAACAGCATGTTCTAAATAATAACGTAAATCCTCTTCATGATAGACAATCTCCATACCTCGGCCACCTAATACATAGGAGGGTCTAACAACTAATGGATAGCCAATTCGCTTAGCCACCTCTATGGCTTCTTCAAGGCTTCGAACTGTTCCATTTGGCGGTTGATGCAACTTCAATTCTTGTACAAGTTGTTGAAAACGCTCTCTATCCTCTGCCATGTCAATGGCATCTGGCGAAGTTCCTAGAATAGGTACCCCATTTGCTTCTAACGCGCGTGCTAACTTTAAGGGCGTTTGCCCCCCATATTGCACGATAACGCCCATCGGTTTCTCAATAGCAGCAATTGATAAGACATCTTCTAATGTTACAGGTTCAAAATAAAGCCTATCTGAGATATCGAAATCAGTAGATACGGTCTCAGGATTACAATTAACCATAATAGTTTGGTAGCCTGCTTCTCGCAAAGCCATGGCCGCATGAACACAGCAATAATCAAACTCAATCCCTTGCCCAATACGATTGGGTCCACCGCCTAAAATCATAATTTTTTGTTTATCTGAATCAGGCCTCGCTTCACAAGTTGTCTCATAGCAAGAATACATATAAGCTGTATCACTAGGAAACTCACCAGCACAAGAGTCAATACGTTTATAAACAGGCACGACACCTAACTCTAAGCGACGGGCTCTTACTACTTCTTCACTAGAGTAAAGGAGGCGAGCAAGATAGGCATCTGAAAAGCCACGTTTTTTTAATTGCTGTAACGTTAATTTATCAAGCTCATCAATCGACTTACCAAGAATGGTACGCTCCAAAAGCACTAACTCTTGAATTTGTGCTAAAAACCAGGGATCAACTTTACTTTCGTTATAAATTTCTTCTAGTGATAGGTCTTGTCTAAAAGCGTCTGCGATATACCACAATCTATTTGGTGTGGGTTCTCGTAAATGGCCGCGTAGTCGAGCTAAATCATCTTCTTTTTTAAATAAGGGATGTAAACCACTACGACCAATTTCTAAACCGCGAATAGCTTTTTGTAACGATTCTTGAAAATTAGCACCAATTGCCATTACCTCACCTACAGACTTCATTTGTGTAGTTAATGTAGTAGAGGTTTCTGGAAATTTATCAAAATTAAAACGAGGAATTTTAGTAACGACATAATCAATACTGGGTTCAAAAGAAGCAGGCGTTTTACCGCCTGTAATTTCATTTCGCAGTTCATCAAGCGTATAGCCTACTGCAAGTTTGGCAGCAACTTTTGCTATAGGAAACCCTGTTGCTTTTGAGGCGAGTGCTGAGCTTCGCGAAACACGCGGGTTCATTTCAACAACTAACAGACGGCCATCTTCAGGATTTACCGCAAATTGCACATTAGAGCCACCTGTATCAACGCCAACTGCTCGTAAGACTTTAATCGCTGCATCGCGCATACGTTGATATTCTTTATCGGTTAATGTTTGCGCTGGTGCAACAGTAATTGAATCACCTGTATGCACACCCATTGGGTCGAAATTTTCAATTGTACAAACAATAATACAATTGTCTTTTTTATCGCGTACAACCTCCATTTCATATTCTTTCCAGCCTAATACAGATTCATCAATTAATAATTCACGTGTTGGTGATAAATCTAGGCCTCTGGTACAAATTTCCTCAAATTCTTCCCTATTGTAAGCGATGCCACCACCACTACCACCCATAGTAAAAGAGGGCCTAATAATTGCTGGAAATCCAAGTTGCGCTTGTACCTGAAAAGCTTCTTCTAAGCTGTGCGCAATTGCTGAGCGCGGCATTTCTAGGCCAACTTTTTTCATGAGTTGGCGAAAACGATCTCGATCTTCAGCTCTGTCAATTGCTTCTTGCGTTGCACCAATCATTTCAACATTATACTTCGCTAAAACGCCCTCTCTTACTAAATCAAGCGCACAATTAAGCGCTGTTTGTCCGCCCATTGTAGGCAATAATGCATCGGGGCGCTCTTTTTCAATGATTTTAGCAACTTCTACCCATTGCACAGGTTCAATATAAGTAGCATCCGCAAGTTCTGGATCAGTCATAATTGTGGCAGGATTAGAATTAACTAAAATAATTCGGTAACCTTCTTCTTTTAAAGCACGAATAGCTTGTGTTCCAGAATAATCAAACTCACATGCTTGGCCAATTACAATAGGGCCAGCGCCAAGAATTAAGATAGATTTTATGTCAGTACGTTTTGGCATTATTACTACTAAAAAAACAAATTAAGCTATTTTACAAACTTTAGCCCAAAATTTATACCCGTTTTTATTGAAAACTAGATTATTTTTAAGATATTCTGACTAGGCCATTGTTCAGGTTGTTAAAATTAAAGCAAAAATTACAGAAATTTAAAATTAATAAGCTTAAATTTTAACAATTTAATTATATAGTGTCGCCACTAAATTTTAGACAAGGCGCAAGTGAGCGAGGTGAAGGAGTGTACAAATAAAATAAGTATATGACTGAGCCGAGCAAGCTTGCAACGAAGTATAAGGCTTAGTAGGTGGCGCTATAAATCATAGTTTAACGTAAACTTATTAGTTTTTCTAAAGGACATCCTATGTTATTTAAATTAATCTTAACAGTTCTAGGTTTAATGTTTAGCCTTTCTAGCTACGCTCAGAATATGGATTCATGCAAAATCCAAGTTGCTGTTTCAACCCCTCCAATTGATTCCACTCAACAGGTTGCATTTAATATAACTAACTATCAAGGCGTAACTAAATCTATTACCTTAAAAGGAGGTAGTGCCCCTAGTTTTATTTCAGAACTTCCTTGCACGGACATACCCTACATTGTTAGTGCAACACTTTACAATATCCCTTCTAAATCATTACAACAACCCGCGCCCATTGGACAATGTACCCTAAGAGCAGGCTATATCTTGCTTGGCTCTAAAGACAATAGCGCATCTGTTGTATTTCCGCAGGATTTTAATTGTTAGTTAATGTGGATTCGCCATATAAAGAATAAAAATTCTTCTATGGCACACCACAGCACATTTATTAAGCTTATAGTCCATAGAATTTTATTGGCTTCTTATACCGCTTTTGCCCATAAAAGCCCCAAGATTTCATGCCAAGCTATCGTTAAATAAACTAAGTTTTGTGGATTAGGTAAATAAACTTTGCGCCAGTATTCACTATCCCAGTAAATTGTAAAATCAGTAGGCGCTGCAATAGGATTTAAGCCCTCCTGCCGACACATATACATCGATCTAGGCATATGCGTTGCCGAAGTGACCAGATAAAAAGGTGTGGTACCTAAATATTTTTTTAACATTCTTGCTTGTGCTGCCGTATTAATCGAAGAAGTTTCTAATACAATTTTATTGTCCGGGACCCCTAAAAGCTTTACTACATTTGCCATTCGTTTTGCTTCTGCAATATCTGCTCCATACCCTCCACCGGATAATAATAATTTTGCATTAGGTAACTGTTGATATAAGCGGATACCTTCAATTAAACGCTTTAAGCTTGCACTATACAGCAGCATACTGGCGGGCTTGTTAATAGCAGGGGATTGACCGCCACTTAGGACTACAACCCACTGAATATGTGGATTAGGTTGATTCACGATAGGATATTGATTCTCTAATGTTTTAGTCATTAATCTGGGAATCCACCCTGTACTAAACAAGAGTAGCAAAACAAAAATTGTCAAAAAACTTATAAAAATAAGGCGTTCTGCCTTTTTTTTATAAAGGACAATTAAAGCACTGGCAAATAATAACAGAAAAATAAAAAACGGATTAAGTATCGTTTCTATTAAATGTCTAAGAGCAAACATTATCTAACCCGCTGCATTAAATAAATACCCAATACAGCAAATAAAAAAGTAGGACCCAAGGCTGCTATTACAGCTGGCCACTGTAATACTTGACTCACTGGGCCAAAAAAACGATTTAAAATATGAAATCCAAAACCTACAATTGCGCCTGCTAATAATTTTGAACCCATGGTCGAAGAGCGTAATGGGCCAAAAACAAAAGGGATCGCTAATATCATCATCACAACAGTAGTTAACGGTTGAATAATACGCTGCCAGTAAACAAGTTGATAATTAAGAGCGGCTTGATGGCTACGCTTTTGAATCGCTAAAAATTGCTTTATTTCCCGTAAAGTCATTTCATCCGGCTCACTCTTAATTAAATTTAAGACCATAGGTTTCACTGAAACATCCCAAGGCATACTAGCGATTTGCCGTGTTTGAACTTGGTTGTCTTTAAAGAGTGTTTCCTTAACATTAATAGCTATCCACTGATCATTCATTAAAATTACATAGAGCATTTGGCGAGCAAGTATTAATTTATGCTCATCATTAAAGCGAAATTGATAAACATTAAACAAAGTATGGTTAGGTAATACACTAGCAACAGTAATAAAATCATTATGATCACGTAACCATATTCCCTGGCCAGTACTTAATGTTTGCCCACCACTAACGGCCTGTAATTTTTGCTTATTAGCAAAATGCGCTAGTCGAGGTATTAATAACTCGCCTGACAAGGTCACAGTAAGTATTAAGATGAAAGCAACTTTTAGCACCGATAGGGTAATTTGACCAATAGAAAGTCCTGCTGCTCGCATAACAATGAGTTCGCGATTATTAGCCATAACGCCAAGCCCGATTAGACAGCCTAATAAGCTTGCCATTGGAAAAAATAAATAAACTTGATAAGGCATTTGTAAAAGCACAAACAAAGCTGCCTGTATAAAACCAAAATCAGCTCGCCCTAACTCATCTAATTGATTGACAAAGAGAATAAATACTTGTAACCCAGCAAGCATTAATGTCACTAAACCTGTAGCGGCTAGAATATTTTTAGCGATATAACGGTCAATTAATTTCATGCTTTAATTATCCTAATTTCATCCAGTTTCGCCAAATAAGAGCTAGCCCAATAAGTAAAACAACAAGATGAATCCACCAAATCCCTATAGCAACAGGAATTTTACCATCAATCATCCAATCTCGACCCACAAACATAAAATTTGCATAAATAATATATAAAATAATGGCCGGCAGAAGTTTAGCAAACTTTCCAGAACGGGGATTAACTCGACTTAAGGGCACTGCAACCAAGGTTAAGGTAAGCACCATTAATGGAATTGAAAATCGCCATTGTAATTCAGCAGCTTTATGCTTGTCAGGATTATTTAAAGGCCAAAGATTTTTTGTTTGTATACTGCGGACATCTCGCTTAGATTCAAGAGTTGGATGCGGCAGGCGCGCCTGATATTGTTCAAAACTAACTATGCGATAGTCAGTTTGCCCTGGTAAGCCTTCATATTCATTGCCCTTATTTAAAATTAAATAATCTTCGTGAGAATCCTTATCTGTTTTGGCAAACGCTTGATTTGCCCATAAAATGTTCCAGTGGGGCTGGTTGTTTTTAATCGACAATCTAGCTAAAAAGATATTTTTAGCTTTTTGATGATTGCGACTCATCGATTCTATATAAAAGACTTCTCGTCCTTGAGAAATTGCACGAAAACGGCCTGGTATAACGGTTTGAATAACTGTTTGCACCCCTGTAGTACGCATTAATTTTGTTCGTTCAATTGCAATCAGAGGACTTGTCCAAAGCATTAGAACCATAACAAGAGCACTTACAAAAATAGCCATGATATAACTATGCTTGAGCAATCGAGATGGACCATAGCCACAAGCCTGTAATACAGTCATTTCGCTTTCAGCATATAAACGACCATAAGCAATTAACAAAGCAACATAAAACCCAAGTGGTAGAAGTAGCCCCATTAAATTAGGCAGCTCAAGCATCATTAATTTCATAATAATAGTAAGAGGAATTTGCCCACTGGCCGCTCTGTTTAAATAGCGCACAAACTGGTTACTCATAAAGATGAGTACCAGAATAGTCGTAAGTGAAGTTAAGGTTACAAATACCTCTTTTGCCAAATAACGGAAAATTAGCACAGCCTAGCTCTCAAAATTATTAATTTTTAATTCAATCCTAAACAAAACCTACTTGCATAGCCATTAACTTTCTGTAAACTAGCAACTTTTATGGATGATAGGAAGCATAATAATGCAATATGGTTTAGTCAGATCCTTAGATTCAATTACTACTGAATGCCTTGTTATTGGTTTATTTGCAGACGACGAACTACCAACACTTCTTAATCAAGTCCAACCTTATCCAAATTTAATGCCCCAATTAACACAAAAATTACACGAAGAGGGTGATTGGGCATGGCATACAAATGTAGACAATCCTAGCATATTGTTAGTTCATTGTGGTAAACAAAATACATTTACCTCTTCTAGCCTCGGTAAACGTCTTAATGAAATTACAACATTGTTATTAAAACAGCGCATTCGATCAGCAACACTTTGCTTACCACAGGTCAATAACCAAGACGTTAATTGGCAAATTACCCAAATGATTTTACAGATCAATGCGCAAAATTATCAATTAAATACGTTTAAAACAGTCAATAAAAAAGAAAATAGCCTTAATTTTGTTCAATTTTATTTAGAACATGCAGATGATGACACTGCGATTAATACGGGAATAGCAATTGCCGAAGGTGTAACACTTACTAGAACCTTAGCTGACTTACCAGCCAATTATTGTACACCGACTATGTTAGGGCAGCAGGCCTTAGAACTTGCTAAGGAACATGAGAACTTAACAGCCAAAGCATTTACAAAGCAAGAAATTGAAGAATTAGGTATGGGCGCTTTACTCGCTGTTAGTCAAGGCTCAACAGAGCCGCCTTGTTTCATAGAGATACAATATCACTGTGGTAATAATAGTAAACCCATTGTTTTAGTTGGTAAAGGTATTACTTTTGATTCCGGTGGTTTGTCTATTAAGCCGGCCAATGCCATGGATGAAATGAAATATGATATGACCGGTGCTGCTACTGTTTTAGGTATACTTAAAGCTTGTGCTCTCCTTAAACTACCGATAAATGTCATTGGACTTATAGCCAGCGCGGAAAACCTACCTAGTGGCTCCGCTGTGAAACCAGGCGATATTGTTACTAGCCTCTCTGGACAAACAATTGAAATTTTAAATACAGATGCCGAGGGAAGATTAGCTCTTGCTGATGCTTTAACCTATGCTGAACAATTTGATCCAGATTTTGTTATTGACATTGCTACCTTAACAGGCGCTATGATTGTTGCCTTAGGTGCTGTTAATACAGGCTTTATGACCTCAGATGATACACTTGCCGAACAAATTCTATTAGCAGCCAAAGAAAGTGGCGATAAATGTTGGCGTATGCCACTTGAAGAAGAATATCAAGAAGCACTGGATAGTCCACTTGCTGATATGATTAACGCTGGCTTTGATCGCTCAGCTGGTAGTATTACCGCAGCTTGTTTTTTATCACGTTTTACCAAAAAATATCGTTGGGCCCATTTAGATATTGCAGGAACTGCCTGGGTATCAGGTAAAAAAAGGCAAGCTACGGGCCGTCCCGTTCCTTTATTAATACAGTTATTACGCCATGCAGCCAGTACGCGTTGATTTCTATTTAATGACCAGTGCTGATGTAAAAGCACGTTGGTTAATTGCTTGTCGTTTGCTAGAAAAAGCATACACTCGACAACATAATGTCTTTGTCTATTGTAATAATAAAGACGAAGCTCTGTTAATAGACGAGCTACTTTGGACTTTTAAGGATGACAGCTTTATTCCACATAATTTACAAGGAGAAGGCCTTAAACCACCGCCACCTATTCAGATTGGGTATGAGGAACCCAAAGGATTTAATGATATTTTACTTAACTTAGCTGATGAGGTGCCGTCATTTCATTTACGGTTTTCTCGAATTATAGAAGTCGTGCTTAATACAGAATCAGCAAAGGAAGTTAGCAGGGTTCACTATCGTTTATACCGAAGTAAGCAATGTGAATTACATACCCATGCAGTGGAATAAAATCTTATCAGAACTTACGAAAAAACCCAATCTCCTTGTTAAAAAATGCTTTTAATTCGGTCCTGCGTTATCTAAACTCCCTCATTAAAAACATTTTTTGCCTTGACCTTGGGGTTTTTCGTAAGTCCTGAAAATATAAAAATGATTTAAAAACATTGATTCGCTAAAACAACTTGTAACCCTGCAGCTGTTAGCGATAAAAAATTATAGCCCGGATCAATTGTAGTTCTCTCTAACCACTCATTGGCAATACAAGTATCTGTAGCACGCTGTGCTTCTTCTAAAGACACAGGATATCCCAATTTTTCCGAAAGAATATCAGCAGCAGTTTCATTTATACTTAAAAAAACATTATCTCGAGTCTCACCGCGCACTGTCATTTCATCATAAAATAATCTTAAAATATCAATTTCATTCATAACTATTAATTTCTACAAAATAATTTATCTATAGCATAAACTAAAGTAATCTCTTAATACTAGAGTACGCCTCTAATAAAGTACGCATACTTATCTAGCAAATTTTGGTTTACCCTTCTAAATACTTTATATTTTATGGGATAGCATTGCAGAATGCTACTCACATGCTAAAATGCATTTATTTTATTCTTTATAATAATGAAAGCTAAACTCTCAAATTTTCTGTTAATCACCTTTGCTGTACTAAGTCCATCAGTCTTTGCTGCTCAAAAAATTATTACATTTAAGAACGAACGTGGCTCAATTCTACAGTTAAATATGGGATCTAATAATAAAGTAGGAGGCTATTTTACAACCGCAGTTGCTTCTAAAACCTGCCTGCAAGCTATTAATGTGAAAAGGCCCATTACAGGTTTCATGATTGGTAACGCAATAACAATCAGCATTGTTTACCCAATGTGTAAGTCTGTACTGAGTCTGAGTGGAAATTTTGATAAAAATAAACAAACGCTTGATACCATCTCTATTTTAAATAAACAATCCGATAATATTACTCATGAAGGCCCTGGAGCACGCTTTATTGGTCATGATTTTTATAAGAGATTAGGTTAACTTTAATTAGAACTAAGTGTGACAATTCAATTTTTACATAAAGCTGTCTACTCTTGTTTTAGTGGAAAAACAGTAAACAATTTAAAAAATAATTTTTCAAAAAGGATAACTTTGTATAATATATGGCTTTTGTAGGTAGAGCAGAAAATAAAGATTATGAAAAATAGTCAACTATTTATACACAGCTTAATTTTTTTAATTCTTGTTTCTTGTTTTCAAGCACAAGCGCATACACAGACGGTGTTGGCGAAAAGCGCTGTTACGCAAATGCAACAAGATATTCTTCATTATATTAACCAATATCGAATTAAGCGTGGATTATTCCCTTTAAAACTTAATGACTCTATCTCAGCTGAAGCAACACATCATAGCCAAGAGATGGCAACTCATCATGTGCCTTTTGGCCATCAAGGCTTTTCTACCCGCATCAAGCACTTATATTCTGCTATCAAAGATGCGCGCGGTGGTGCTGAGAATGTCGCCTATAATTATAAAACCGCGAAAATCGTTGTTGATGAATGGATAAAAAGCCCCGGCCATAGAAGAAATATTGTAGGAAATTATAATTTAACTGGCATAGGTATTGCCTATGATGAAAAAGGAAAAATTTATTATACGCAACTCTTTATCCGCACTATTTAAGCAACAACTTCACTATAATTTTAATTATCTAAATAGACGTGACAATTAGCTATTTTAAGTAAGCTTGAGCTTTTGTTCACTAAGGCGCTATGAATATGAGTCAAATCTTAAGCTGTCGGCTACGAGAAAAGTATAATTTATATTATAGAAGACCTTTAAATCTAGAAAATTTATCTGCCTACCAGGTAATTTTAGCGAAAAATAAGCTAACCCATGCTAAATTGAAAAACACAGTTGATAATAAGGTAGGTTCTATTTCTGGTAAGGATATTGAGCAAAAGCCGTTTGCATCGGCTCACTTGTTACTCATAGAAGATAATCCTATCGCCTCTCGTTTAGTTGAAATCATAATTAGCAAAATGGGGCACCACCTAACTTCAGTAGAAAGTGGTGAGCAAGCTATGAAATTAACTAGACAAACCCCTTTTGATATCATTATAACTAATATTAATTTACCAGGAATTTCGGGTATAAAAGTATGCCAACAGATTCGCGCGCTTGATTGCAGCCATCAAAATAAAAAAATTCCTATTATTGGCCTAACAACTTGTATTACAGATAAAGAAAAGCAAGCCTGTTTACAAGCAGGTATGAATGACGTTTTTGTTAAGCCACTTAATTTAACCACGATACAGGCTATTTTTGCTAAATTTCTTCCTAAAGCCGCAGATCAAACAGAGCTATCAGCAAACTTAATTAGAGCTAAGCAGTCTCAATATTACTCACAATTTCTTGAATTAATTGATTTCCCAACATTAGATCCAACAGTAGGTATTAATAATACAGGAAGCGAAGTCTTCTTAAGAGAATTAACAATGCTCTTCAATGAGGAGTTAGCTCTGGACCAACAATCTATTTACGACGCTTATAAAAATAATGACCAAAAACGTGTTGTAGAGTTAGCGCATAAGATGCGCAGTAGTGCTATCTATTGTGGTGCAATTAAATTACATAAAGCTTGTCAATATACAGAGGATAGCTTAAAGATAGATAATCCAAAGCTATTCAGTAAGTTATGCTTACAGTTGCTAGATATTATTAAGGAGACAAAATTAGCGATCGCAAATTATTTAATTGTATGAATATATTGCTCAATTAATCTAAGTTAATTGAGCAATATTATAACTTCTTATGGAGTAGTTGTGGTTGTAGCAGTTGCTGGTTGTATATCAAAAACAGTAGTATCAGCAGCATAACAATACCATGGTACAGTAGTACCGCCTACTGATACATTAATCGTTACCATATCAATATTGCCTAAGTTAGGTTGAGTACTGGTATAGCATACGCGATTTGTACCATTAACTGTAACATAATGATAAGTTGTTGCTGAAGACGTCGTAGTCACAGCAGCATCTGCTGGTAATGTATATACAATCGCATCACCTGAACCTGACTGCTGTAATACAATAGGTTCACCAGTAATTACGACTCTATCAGCTGCAGAGGCAGAGAAACTAACACCTAAAACAATTAGAGATATAATGTTTTTTAATTTTTTAATCATAATTCGCTCCCTGAAATTAACTTATAAAATCCAATAAACCAACGTTCTACGCAAAGATATTTAGTATACCTGCTGTAGAACATTGGTTTAATTATAGTAGAAATTTAATTAAAAAGTATTCAATTATCTTCTTAACATACAAGATCTTATAGCATCTCTAAGAGAATCTTAATAATTTTTATTACCTTAGAGTGAATTAGAGGAAGAAATAGCTAACTTAATATTGAGGTAAGATGGCATTCCTGACTTCAGTTCTTTAGTTCTAATGGATGTCTTCAGAAACGTTTTAGGAAACTTACACTTGGTAAAGCCTCACACTACGCTTACAATCCGACTTCCTACATAATGATGTTAGCTGTGCAGAAAGTACCATCTTTACTATAAAAATAGCTCAATTTATAGCTGTTATCAAATTGTTTAACTATTTCGACCTCTATTTATCCGCCTCCTACTAATGAATTTTAGCTTATAAATCAATAAATTATTTCAACTAAACTAGTAAGATTTAATAGTTCATGAAGATAAATTTCTACGCAATTACCACCAAGATAATTAACATTTACCCATTCTTTAATGCTATATAATAAAATTAAACTCCATTTTTATAATGGGTATGAAAGACAGATCACGGGCAAAATTAAGTAAAGAGCACCTTATTATTAGAACATCCGAAAAGCGATTTCATATTGCTGAAGAAAATATCCAAATAATTATCGAAAGAAACTTAAATGCCATTAAACATGAGGCCAGTTATTTAGGGTTTTACAATAGAACATGGGACCTTCCTCCCATTCAATTGCCTGATATAATTAATTTTAAATTTCTATATCATGAGCAAGTCTGCGCCTATTTGCCCGAAAATAAGTTAAGGGTGAATGCGCAAGTAAATCAGACAGTTTTTCCATATAGATACAAGCAAAACGATCCACTTGATAAGCAAAATAACTTTCTTCAGCACCCGCTCTAAAAACCCGGCCCCAGCGAGGGTTATAAAAAGCTTGCTGTTCTTTGAGCAATGCTGTTATGTGTGCATCCACTTGGGCAATTTGTTGCTGCCAGTTATTAATCTCTTCCTGATAAATTTGGGTATTTTCATCAATACTTTTGGTATACAAATCAATGTATTTTTGCTCAAATTCTTTTTTAGTTTCCATCGCAGCAATAATTTGTTTTTCAACTGGCAACGCTCTTCTTTGCGAGGCTATTTCCTCACTTAATTCCTCAACAACAAGTGCTGTTCGCCAATTACAATCTTTCTTTAAGCGTAGAATATCACCATAAATGTGATCACCTATATATAATATTTCATCCCCTCTTACTTGTAGATCCTCAGTAAATTTACGAGCACAACCGCCCTGATAGATACCAGGTTTAATTTCACCATGAAAATTGGTCATTGTACCATCGATTGGATTTACTGACAGAAAGCGCGGATTATCATAGAAAAAACGTGGTTTACCCGCTAAGGTAATGACATACTCAAATAAATCAAGCCAATCTTCGTCAGGCTCTAAAAAGGGATTAATGGCATATTCTAACAATAGCTTCGTATAGCCATATTCAGAATTCGTAAGAATAAATATCTTTTTCCCATAACGCTTTAATCGCTTTAAACCTTCAACAACTGCTTTTTCTTTATGAACATAATCATCAAGATGATTACTAATAAAATTTTTAATACTGCCATCAGCATGCGCCTTATCAACACTGCTTAATACATCTAAGGCAATCTTATTATAGCTTGGCAGGTCATGAGGGTTTTGATCCTTATAATCAACTAACTGACTATATAAGACGCAAAAAGCAATTGAAAAAGAAGTATCAATAGCCATGTAATTAGGATCTTTTAAATCCACATAAATACTTTGGTAAATTTTCTTCTGATCTTGATAACTGATAAGCTCAGTACCATGATAACTTTGACGAATAGCACCATATCGGCTTAGTTTTAAAATGTTGCCATTGCGACTATCTACGATTAAGCCTCGAATTGCATCATTAAAGTTAAACTGAAATTCTCGGATACTAATGGGATAATTCTTATCTTCAATAAGCTTTTCAATAACAATTTTATAAACTAACGTTTCAAAGTTCTTAGTGTTATATCTTATAAGCGTATGATCCATATCTAAGCCTATGAGCTTAATTCGCTTCATATTTAAAATACGGTTTACAAAAACTTTTTGATCCATCGCTTTTCCTTCTATTAAACTCATAATTATTAGCCTTTTACTGAACCATATGTTTTTTGTAAATAATGAACCAAAGCCCGAATAGCCATTGCCTCTCCCCCCTCTGGTTTTCCTGGCTTACTGCTTGTATTCCAAGCCATAATATCAAAATGCACCCAGGCAACAGCTGCAGGCACAAATCGTTTTAAAAATAAAGCGGCTGTTATAGCGCCAGCATAAGGTGTATTTCCACAATTTGATAAATCAGCAATATTTGAATCAAGTAAAGAATTATAATTTTCAAAAAGTGGTAATTGCCAAATTGGGTCATCTACTTCCCTAGCTGCAATCATTAATTCTTGCGCCAAATTTTCATTATTTGTAAACATTGCTGCAATTTCTGTACCTACTGCAACTCGAGCAGCGCCCGTTAAAGTTGCAAAATCGACTATAAGTTTTGGATTAAACTCACAGGCCTTTACCAATGTGTCAGCTAAGATTAATCGCCCTTCTGCATCCGTATTATCTACTTCCACAGTCAATTTGTTGCGCATGGTTATGATGTCACCTGGCCTGAATGCTTGTGGTCCGATTGAATTTTCAACAGCAGGGATCAGTACTTGTAAATAAACAGGTAATTGACAAGACATAATCCATTGTGCCAATCCTAAAGCGTGGGCCGCTCCACCCATATCTTTCTTCATTAAGCGCATGCCAGAAGAAGGCTTAATATCAAGCCCACCACTATCAAAACAAACACCTTTACCGATCAAACAAATAGCAGGATGATGAGGCACGCCCCAGGTTAAAGAAATTAGCCGCGGTTTGTTTTCCGAAGCTTTACCTACCGTATAAATGGCAGGAAAATTATCTTCTATTAATTCTTTATCAATCCACTGCTTAAAATTAGCTTGGTGTTGTTCGGCAATGTTTTGCGTAACCAAGGCAAGTTCTGCAGGACCTAGATCATTGGTCGGTTTATTAATTAAATCACGAATAAAAAAGATGCTATCTACTTGTCTCTTAATTGCAATCAATTCTTCTTCTGAAACAATTAAACGTCGAAGGACCATGTCAGGTGATTGTTTATAATCATTGAACTGATATTGCGCTAAAGCCCAAAAGATTAAGGCAATTTGAGAAAGTGCCTGCTCTGGCTTATACGAACCAGATGGGAGCCGTGTAGCAACCTGCGCTATTGCTAGAGTATCACTTTGCTCGCCTGTACCTACATAGACTTTTGCAAGCGAGCCATCTTGATGACTTATTAGACATATATCACCTAATTTACCTTTAAACTGCTGCAAATTAAATAAGTTACGCTCATAGTCTGTTAAATTTATTAATCCTTTATTCCATTGCTCTTGAGTAATTAAAATTAGCGGATACGCTTGTTCGGCAACTTGTTGATAAAATAGTTCGCTATTCATAGTCACTCCTTATTAAATCCACGAAATTGCGCCACTCGCATACCCAAAATATGTAAAATTAAGAAATAGCTCACTATGCTAACACTTACATGAAGGAAAAGCTTACCCAGTCTCGCCCAGGGTGAAAGAGCTAACCAGTCAAATGTTGTGCCTGCCATAAAATATAAATATAGAGCAATGACGCTATTAGCTAATATTAATTGTAAAATAAAAAATGCCCAGCCCTCTCTAGGTTTATATATTTTACGCCGACGAAGAAGGAATAACAAAATCCCACTATTGACATAGCCTGCCAAGGCAGATGCTAAAGCTAAGCCTGCATGGGCTAAAGGCCAAATCAGCAAAGCGCATAAAATACTGTTAACGAGCATGGCAGTAGCGCCTACCTTAACAGGTGTTTTAATATTTTGTTTAGCATAAAAACCTGAAGCTAGAACCTTAATCATCATAAAAGCCGGGATACCCGATGAGAGTGCTATTAAACTTTTTTGTGTTTGTATTAGATCAAAACTTGAGAATTTGCCGTAAGCAAAACAACAGGCAATCAACGGCATAGAAAAAAAGATAAGTCCAACACTAGCAGGAATTCCAATTAATAATATTGTCCTTAATCCCCAATCAATTGCAAAAGAAAAGTGAGTATTGTCTTCTTCAGCATGACGACGCGATAAATGAGGTAAGATTACTGTAGCAATAGCTACTCCAAAGACCCCTAAGGGAAAATCAGTTAATCTGTCCGTGTAATATAACCATGAAACACTACCTATTTTTAAAAAAGAAGCAAATATTGAATCAATAATTAGATTTAACTGAGCAATAGAAACCCCAAATAAGGCAGGAACCATTAATCTCATAACTCGTTTAACACCTTCATCATCGTAAGCTCGTTTAGGTCTTATTAATAATTGACGTCGATGTAAGAAAGGTAATTGAAATAAAAATTGTGCAACGCCAGCAAACAAAACACCCCAGGCCAAAGCCATGATGGGAGGATGACAATAAGGGACTAAAAAGAGCGCAGACAGAATTAAAGATAAATTTAAAAATATAGGCGTAATAGCCGGAACAACAAAATGTCCGTAAGTATTTAAAATAGCACCTGCCATTGCAGTTAACGAAACTAACATTAAATAGGGAAAGGTAATTCTTAGCATCTCAGTCGCTAATAATGTTCGACTACTATGCTCACCAAAACCAGGGGCAAAAATATAAATAATTAATGGTGTTGCAATCATTCCAAGCAATGTAACTAAAGTCAGTACAGAGCTTAATCGGCCTGCAACGCGAGCAATAAAGGTTCGTACATCCTCATGTGATTGTGTCTGCTGGTATTCAGCAAGGACAGGCACAAATGCTTGTGAAAAAGCGCCTTCTGCAAATAATCGCCGCATAAAATTAGGTATTCTAAAGGCAACTAGAAAGGCATCCATTCCCGCTTGCGCACCAAATAAATGAGCCAACAACATGTCACGTACAAACCCTGTCATACGGGATAAAAAAGTCATAAGGGAAACAAGCGTACTTGAACGTAGAAGGCTTTGTCGTTTTGGAATCATAGTTTCAATTGTAGACATAATTTTAGGGTCATAAAAAAGTCTTATCATATAATGTTAATGTGGAATTCGGCGACAGTTAAATTAATTTTGTTATTATCTTCTGTAAGCTGAATTAAATATTATCCATTTTCCACTGTTAATTGAATTTTATTATGCCATTATGGACTTTAATAAAACATCAGCTCATAATAGTTGGCTTGCATAGGGATTTTGGCAGTTTTTTAGGCAGTGCCATTGGTGAAATATAGGCTTATCTCATGACAAAAAATCAATATAAAATAGTAGGATTAATTGCCATAGGTGGTGCATTAGAATTTTATGATTTCACAATTTACGCTTTGTTTGCACCTTACCTTAGCCAACATTTCTTTAACAATGCTAATCAATTTATTACTTTAATTAATACGTTTGCAGTTTTTGCACTGGGTTATTTGGCTCGACCATTAGGCGGTATTTTCTTTGGCCACTTTGGGGACAAATTTGGTCGTAAATCAGCATTTTCATTAGCAGTATTTATGATGGCAATTGCAACCTTAAGTATAGGATGCTTGCCAACTTACCAATCTATAGGAATGACGGCGCCTATTCTTTTAATGATATTAAGATTGGTACAAGGGTTTTCAGTAGGTGGAGAAATTCCGGGCGCTTCAGTATTTATTATTGAACATGTGCCATTTAATCATCAAGGTTTTGCAATTGGTTTTGTATTTATGTGTATTACCTTAGGGAATACCATTGGTGCTATGGTCGGCCTCATTTTAACAACGCTTTTAAGCAATCAACAAATGCTATTGTGGGGATGGCGCGTCCCGTTTATTTTAGGATTTATAATAAGTGTTATTAGCTATAAAATTCGGAAAAAAACGATAGAAACACCTACTTTTATAAACTTATTAAAAACGAATAATTTACATCACATCCCATTTTTAGGCGTCCTACAATCATCTCCCCTTAAATTATTAAGTGCTTTTTTATTAACTGCAGTTTCCGCAAGCATCATCTCATTTTTTCTCTATTTACCAACATATCTTATTAGTATTGTTAAAATTAATGTTTCACATACCTATGTTATTAACTTCTTTGCTTTTTTAAGTTTTGCTTTAATGACCTTATTCTTTGGGCGAATCTCAGATTATATTAATAGAAAAAAATTGTTAATAATCGCCGCGACACTGCTGATTGTATTTAGCTATCCGTTATTTTATGGCTTAAGACTATTTGGAGAACCCTTTTTGTGGCTATTTATTTTGGGATTAGCACTTCTTAGTGGCATGATTAATGGCAGTTATATTATTCTAATTACCGAATCATTTCCAGCAAACATTCGTTATTCTGCCGTTGGTTTTAGTTATAGTCTAGGTATTGCAGTGTTTGGTGGCATTGCTCCCCTGGCCTTTACCGGGTTAATTCGCTATTTTATGACGCCGGAAGCACCTGCACTCTATATATTGGGTTGTGCAGCTTTGACGCTGCTTGCAACTTTAGTCAATGCTTATGGAAGTAAGTTACCAGGTCATGCAAATAAATTAGTAATTAAAAAACAGGCAATACACATAGGCTCTTAGAGCTATTTTCTAATTGTTTCTGTTATTACTGTTGCAGTATGTACACTTAATTAAATGATTTATCAAACAAATTGATATCATTTATTAGTGCCCACTGAAACTTTATAGAGGGCTGCTATGCTAATCAAAAGCATTTATTTAGTGTATAGATATTGACAAAAATAGAGCGATTAGGCATGATTGGCACTTTTGTGACACCTGAATGAGTGGAGATTTTTAAGTGGCAAATATTAAATCAGCAATCAAGCGTGCTCGTCAGAACGTGAAACTTCGCAAGCATAACGCTAGTGCACGTTCCATGTATCGTACTTATGTAAAAAACGTTATTAAAGCCGTTGAAGCTGGTGATCAAGAAGCAGCACGTGCAGCTTACGCTAAAGCCCAACCTGTTATTGACAAAGCAGCTGGTAAAGGATTAATCCATAAAAATAAGGCTGCAAGAATTAAAAGCCGCTTAAGCGCTCGTGTTAAAGCAATGGCTGCTTAAGCTTATTTTACAATCGATTTGAATCTAGATATTTCCATCCCTCTGAATTAAGTAATATCCGAATCCTCTGGTTCGGATTTTTCTATTGACTGGCCAAAAAAGTTATTTTCACTTGCTTGCTCGTTGAGTTGCTTATAAACTCGTTTTGCTGGCATATAATGAGGAAATTGCTTTATTAGTTGGTTTAAAATCTTTCGTGATGAAGCCTCATCTCCCCGATTCCATTCATTAATAGCATCCATATACATTAAATCTGCAGTTTGTCCTGCAAGTACTGGTACCTGATCTAAATTAACAGGTTCAATATAGCTTAAACGTTGTTCTTTTAATGCGCCCATCCAATGAACCATTTTGCGAGCCTGCCAACTACCATTTTCGCTAGCAAGCTTTAATAGTTCCTTACCCTGCTCTGGCTGCCGCTCGCCTAAAGAACCATCTAAATAAAGAAGAGCTAATTGATATTGAGCATAAGCATTGTTATTGTTGGCCAACTCTTTGTAAATTGATGCTGCATGTTGAGAATCTTTATTAACACCTAGCCCATGTTGATACATACGCGCCAAAGCTAATTTAGCTTTTTCATTACCTAAATGAGCTGCTTGCTGGTAAAAGTTTACAGCTTCTTGAAAATCAAGCTTCGTTGAAACGCCCGTTTCAGACAATAAACCAAGCTCATAAAGCGCGCTGCTATCACCTGCTTTTGCAGCTTTTTTATACCAACTTAGAGCCAGCTGCTCATCACGCTTACCTAAGTCACCACGCAGATAAATACCTGCTAACTGATTCATTGCTTTTGCATAACCTTGTTCTGCAGCGCGGATATAAAATTCTTGGGCTTTAGCATAATCAACAGCAATATCTTTACCCATTTCATAGATTAAAGCTAAATTATACTGCGCAACCTTATCTTGTTTGTTAGCTGCAAATAGGTAACTATTTAACGCATTACGATAATCATTATCTACAGTTTCGTAGATAAAGCCTAGGGCTACTGCCGCAGGTGTATAATTGGCTTGCGCTTGACTATACCATTTTTTAGCTAAATCATAATTTGGTACTTTATCCACACGACCTAACTGATAAAATTGTGCTAACTGATATTGAGCGACAGGTTGATCTTGCTCTGCTGCTAACTGATACCAATGGAAAGCTAGCTCTTTATTTTCCTCGCCACCTAACCCTTTATCATAAAGAAAAGCAAGTTTAAGCTCTGCATCTTTATCACCTTTATTAGCAAAATCCTGATAAATCTCTTTTGCTTGCTTCATATTATCGGGGTTACTAGCTGTTAGCATATAATAATCTGCTAGTAATAATCCTGCTTTGCTATTGCCTAATTGACGTGCTTTATCAAGTTCAGGTAAGAAATTCTCACCTAAATGATATTGTAGAATGGCTAAATTAAAATTAGCGTAAGAAAATCCTGCTTGTGCTGATTGTTGTAATAATTCTTTTGCTTTAGCAATATTTTTGCTAAGGCCATTTCCATTACTATAATAAGTACCTAAAATAAAGTCATGCGCAGGATTATTAGGAGCTTGTTCATACCAATACATTGCCTCGACAGAGTCAGCACTCACAGCAACTCCCCGCTCATACATAAGACCTAGTAAGATTGCGGCATATGGATTACCAGACTGCGCTTCGTTTTTTGCAACTTCAAAAGCCTGCTGTTGTTTTACAGGATTAGAATCCATTGCATTGTAAAAGGCTAAAGGTAACTTAGCCTCAACAACGCCTGCATCAACTGCGCCTTGGTAAAGATGCTTAATAAGATCTGTTCTTGCTTGTTTAGCGTTCTTACTAAATGCGGTATTGCTTTCTTTACTTAAGAAAGAGGCTAGCTGATATTGCGCAGGCCCAAAATTATTAGAGGAAGCAATTGAAAGTATCGCTAATGTCTGTTCATGATCTGGTTTAACAATTAAAGTACCATCTGATGCAACCAGTCCTTGCTCATAAATATTAGCTAATACGTATTGAGCATAGGGATTACCTTTAAAAGCAGCATCTGTAATCCATTGCACTCCTTTTTGGTAATTAACAGGCTCCGTTTGTCCTTCCAAATATAAAAGACCTAAATTATATTCAGCCCGTAAATCTTGTTGCAGGGCGGCTAACTGAAAATAAGTAATTGCCTGAGGAATATTTTTAGCAACACCAACGCCATACTGATAGAGCTGCCCTAACTCAAATTGTGCCGCAGGATTACCTAATATAGCTTGGCTATATAATTGATTTAATACAGCTTGTAAGTTGGCTTTGTTCTGCCAGCCTGCAAGCTTTTCTTCTAGATAATTAAAGGGCTTAATTTCATTGCTGATTGGATAAGTTGTACTTAATTTAACGAAAGAATCTGGCTCATGCCTTAAGACCAAGTACTGATCACGAAGTATGCTTTCTATCTCCTTTGAATAAGGATAATGTGGGTAAGACCAAGATTTATTATTACCAACGGAAGTCAAGGTTGGCGCTATAATGTCAAAATAATCACTAATTGAGATACTGGCAGGATCTGCCATTTCAAACTGCGGCTTATATAAGTCTTGACGTGATATCTTATCTATATGGGGTGCTGGATTATAGTTGTTTTCTTTTAAAGCAGATGGATTTTTCCAAGCAGTATAAATACCACTTAATTGGTATTCTTTACCAAAACGGTCACTTTTATCATTACTTAGCCACCTAGCCACAGCAATATCTGTTGCAAGAGAGGCTGGTTTTTCCTTAACTTTCTTTTTCGCTTCCTGTTCCCAATAACGAGCCAGCTCTAAATTAGATTCGATACCCTTACCATCTTTATATAATTTAGCAACTGACTTTTGTGCTTCTTTTGAGCCATTTTGGGCAGCCTTAAGAGTCCAGTTAAACCCAATCTTCTCATCAGAAATAGGGCTTTTTTTATCTAGGTAGAGCTCAGCAAGCGTAGTTTGAGCCTTTATATTTTGCGCCTCAGCAGCTTTGGTTAGCCAATCTTTAGCTTTAGAGACATCTCCTTCCTTGCGGGCTATTTCTCCATAGACAAACATAGCGGGAGGATAATGTTCCTGTGCTGATTTTTCAACTAACTCTTTTGCTTTGGCTAAATCACGTTTAACACCCTGGCCGTTAACATATAGCTCAGCTAATTTAATTTGTGCATGCAGATTTCCTTGTGCTGCAGCTTTAGTAAGCCAAATAACACCCATTTTCTTATTCTGCGCTTGACGACTATCTAGAAAATGCTCTGCTAACGTATATTGAGCAATTGCATTTCCATTTTTAGCTGCTGCAATATAGTAACGTTTAGCTGCTTCTGGATTCTTTTTTACACCATAACCATACAAATAGGCTGCTGCACAATACATATTAGCTGCTGTATCATCTGCTTCTGCTGCTTTTTTAAACCATTTAAATGCTTCCTCAGGCTCAGCTTTGCTTAAAGCGTAATTAGCTAATAATCGTTGCGCTGGCAAAAATCCCTTATTAGCAGATTCCATAAAATGGCGTAAGGCTAACGTGTTATTTTTTAATTGACCATAACCGTATAGACGCATTAAACCAAGGTAATAATTAGCCACCGCATCTTTAGAAGCTAGGCTTGGTAATGTTTTTGCTGCAAGAGTATAATTACCTTGTCGATAAGCCTCTAAGCCATCAGCAGCGTTGACCAATTGGCTTGAAGCTGCAGCAACTAAGCAAAACCATGGTAGCAATGATTTCATGGTCATTTTCCTTTTAATTTAATTAATACTCACCTTTACCTTTAACTAAACTTTATGCAATCCTTACAGAGAAGGAATAATACCGTATCTTACTATCGCCCTAACTGCATCATTTTTAGAACCTGTATTCGCAAGCCAATAATTACCACGGTTATTTAAACCATATTTTACATTGGTATATTCACAAACCTGTAAATGCTCTTGACAGTCTACAACTCGCCCATAGGGCGATTTTTTTTCAGCGATAGAGCAAATATATTTAACTACAGGTTCACTTGTAGCTAAAACCGCCCACTGATTACCGGAAATCGTGTGGTTTAAATAAGCGCTATAGGCACTGTCTTCAGGACGCATCTGAAATAAGTTAATGGCTTGATCTGTTTTATTAAAAATAATATAGAGTGATTGGCTTGCTCCCGCTTCATGCGGTTTTAATTTAAGTGTTTTCAAATTAAATGTGTAGCCTTCATCACGACAGCCTATGGGGTTATTTGTATCTTCTTTTTCAGCAGCAAAAAGACTACCACAGCAAATTAAAAGTAAGGGAAAGAGCAAATTTTTTAGATATTTTTCGCTTAGCTTGTTCATTGTCTTTTTCCACTTGCAGTTGTTAAAATAGGTCGTACAGTTACTTTGGTACCCAGACCATTTGGGCTACTTGTGTCTACAAATTCATGATTTAACCAAAGCGCATCTTGAATAAATAACCTCACACATCCATGACTTGCGCGATGACCTGGAATATCATCAGACCCATGTAAGGCAAATCCTTTATGGAAATACATGCAATAGGGCATTTTTGCGCCGCCTTTACCGATTGGATAAACATTTGATCGACATTTTTCATTTTCTTTACTAAAAAAATGGAAAATCCCTGTCATCGTGCGACAAGAGTGACTGCTATCAGAGCATTTATCAGTGCCTGACGAAATAGGCCCCCATTTAACCAACTTACCATTTGCGTCATAAGCGCCCCAAGCAAGTTTATCTTGATCAACAATAACTTGTTTTTCACCCTCAGGTTTTATTTGCAAAGGAAAAGGAGCAAAATCTAAAATGGTCTTATTGGCTAAATTACGAGGCACTACAATTTCTTTACCATACCATAAGTAGTTGTAGCTACGGTTAATACGCTGCACTATGTCACGCTGTTGCTCATCAGGAAAAAGCTTTTCCCAAGTTTGCCCTTTTCCAACTTTAATACATTCATATTGCGGATAAGCACAGAGTCCTTTTCCATAATAAGCGGTGGCATGTACTGCAAGAGCAGGCATTAAGAGAGTAATCATCACCAAAATTCTTTTCATGACGTGATCCCCTTATAATTTTTAATAAAGGATTGCGCTTTTAAATCCTTCTTCACTCTATGTCGGTTAGCTACTTAAAAAGTTTAGTATTTCCCTTTATTTTTAATCCTTTTTCTAAACTTTATTAGATCCTTAGTTAATTAACGTGAGTTCGATATAAAAGAGCCAAAGGCTCCTTTATATCGCTAAACGAACGTTGTCCCGTAAAATACGGAGCATTTGTGCGGGATCAAGATCAAAAGTAAGCGAGTTCGACATAAACGAGCTGCTAAATCGTTTATGTCGAACTCACGTTAATTAACATAATAATAAATAGAAATGAATGCCAACATGGCTATTAAGAATTTAACCACTTAGAGCATTATTATAAAAGATTTATGTGCTGTCTTATTAAGACTAAATCCTTTAGTAGCTCAGACTTGACCTGCTAGACAATTCTGAAAAACCAGCGACTATCAGGTTAAGTCTGAGCTACTACAACTCAAGCGGTTAGAGCGCTAAGAGAAGGAGAAGGTCATCATTCCCTAATTGACTTTCTGGAGGTTTTTTGGATGCAAAGAAGCTGTAGCCTGCGTTGGGTTTATGTAATTTACTCGGCTGCTTATTTCTTTCACTTTCTTGATGATGCCTTTTCTTAAGTGTTTGTTTTGAATCAGAGCTATCTGTAATGGACTTGACATCGGAATGGGCAATCTCGGGAGCAGGAGCGGTAGTTACATAGCCATCTTGAGTAAACTCGTTATGGTCCAACTTATTTATCACTTCCTGAAGTAGGCCCATCTCCTCGGTTGTCATCAACATTGTTTCCTCTACATTGGCTTTGACACCAGAGTTGGCAATCTCAGGAGCAGGAGCGGTAGTTACATAACCATCTTGAGTAAACTCGTTATGGTCCAACTTATTTACCACTTCCTGAAGTAGATCCATCTCCTCGGTTGTCATCAACATTGTTTCCTCTACATTGGCTTTGACACCAGAGTTGGCAATCTCAGGAGCGCCTTCATAACAAATGCCAGTCCCCGCATAAGACACAACCTTATCTGTCCGATACTTCTGCAAAGCTCTAGTAATATATTCTAATGGGACACCATTTAAGTTGCCTTCTACTATTAAGCCATTTTGTGTGGTATTTGTAAGGGCTTGAATATCTACAGTGCCCTCATAGCAAATGCCAGTCCCCGCATGAACCCAAACCCCC
>NZ_JBNVZS010000015.1:0-82675 GCF_052527395.1 Legionella pelazae | reverse complement strand
ATAGAATGGCCTAGTGTATTTCAGTAGCCTAGGCTTAAATTCTTGTTTTACACGCGCTAAAATATGCTAGTTAAATTGCTCTTGATTTTCTAATTTCGTAGTAAAGCTAATGCAGTCAACTGCCCATCTCTTCTTGTGGATGAAATTCCATAAAGACAGCAAATCCAGTATGCTCATCTTCAGGTAAAGTTAACTCTCTTGCAGAATTTACTTTTTTTACAAGATCGTTGACTTGTTTTTCTAAATTAAACGAAAAAATAGTGCCTAAATCTAATGGATGTTGATTATTAACCCCGCAACCATATAAGCAGTAATTTAGGGGTACTGTTGCAAAAATCAAAATTTGAACAAAAAGCTAACTTCAGAATGGATCTTAGCTATAAACTCTGAAAAGTTGGTTAATGAATGATCCTTCATTCTTATTACCAATCATCCACCTTTTAAATTGTCCCTTTTTAAACATGCGCATGATTTCAAATCGTTTGATTTCATAGGCAGTTTTCATCGATTGAAAGCCTATGGGGTTAATAATCCTCTAAGCTTGCCAGAATCAGATTCTAGGCAGTTATTGCGGTACTTAATCTGATGATGTTTCATTTGTGAAAGAGAACCTTCTTGTTTCAATGCTCTAATCGCTCGATCGCATGTCGGTTTATTTTGGTGGTGTTGCAAAAAATAAAGAAACGTTATAATCGTTGAATTTGTCGCAAAAGCGATGAATTAAATAGCTTGATCTGGAGTACAGATGCTACATTGCAACCATATTTCTTACTTTCCCTTAGATGTTTTAAAATCTATTTTTGCACAACTCGATAACAATTCATTGTGTAACCTTTCTTTGGCTAATCGTTTCTTTCAAGCTGAAACATTAGCCTTACGGTGGTATAAAAAATTGCTATCAGCCATCAATATATTAAATAAGAGAATCGATAGCCTAAATAAAGAAGCAGTATCATACAATATCTTACTATCTTATAAAGATTATTTTAAATATGAAAGACTGTATAGTGATAGTCAAGCATTAAATGTAATTGAGCAAGAATTACATAAAAAAGCTCTATTGTTACGAGCTGATAGTTTAAAACTAAGTGTTTTATACCGTAATCAATTGGAATTATTTGATATCCTACAACAAAAAAATTTACAGAAACAGTTAACAAACTTAATTTCAGCATTAACAGCTATTGCTGGGTCCTTTACAGAATATGAACTGAGCCTAACTAAAGAAAAACTTGCCATAATTCCCTTCAATCATATTAGAATGTATTTTTTTAATTATCGAGTTATTTATTCTCTTCCTGGTGATCTCGTCATATTCAAAGTTGATTCAATAGATCTCAAAGCACAAGAATTTAAAAGATATTTTCGCCCTTCGCTTATGGAGGAAAATAAACGGAATATCAATAAAGTTAAAAGACATCTACATCCTTTTTTTAAAGATATAGATAAAATTAAAACTACAATAGATGTTTTAAAATTTCTCTATACATTAAGAAATAATCAAGAAGCGCAACAATATATTCAATTATATCAGCAAATAGAAAGATATAACTATTATTACTATTCACCTACAACGTTAGAAGATGCAATCGATTTCACAGAGCATGCTTATGAGATAGTCCAACCTTTGAATAGCTGTGTGCTTATTTAGTCTCACTGGCTGTAGGCACCCTGGTAAGCACGTTAAAAAAAAGACCCATAATCTCGCCAAAATCAACATAAGTAAACTAACCAACCTAGGCTGGGACTGCTGCTGTTTTGCTGCTACCTATTACATTAGAAGTCGATGAACATCAGGTAGCTGAGATACAAGAAGCAACCAGTGCTTATATCGCTGTCTTTTGACGGCCTTCATAAGCTTAGAGGCATAATGTAATTACATTGGCGATTCTTGAGCTAGCTTAGAGCTTAAATTGTTTGATGTCAGTTGCCATTCAAGTCTTTTTTTAAGTTCAGGTGCGTAATACTGGACCCAGCGATAAACGGTACGATCAAGTGATAAACCGCGCTCCGTCATCATTTCTTCCAAGTCCCGATAGCTGATGCCGTATTTACAATACCAACGCACACATTGCAGGATTACTTCACCATGAAATTGCCGCCATTTAAAGGCAGTAAGTTTTATTGATTGCATCTTGTTATTCGATTAGTTTTGATCTGGTTAGTTTAAATTATATAGATGTATCCAATCTTATCAGTACATTAACTCTATTGGAAAATCATGGCTCTCAAAAAACGAACGTTAGCAAAAGTTTAAATTAATAAGGAGTTTGGATTAAAGGATATATATTTTTTGATAGCTTAGATGGGCTTAACAAGCTTTAACGAATCATCTTTAGTATAAGTTCGTTTACAAGGCTCTATAAATGCATTAACCTTTTATTCTTATCTGTAAACTATTTTTAAACATTATTTAAAAACCCAATTTTTTTCTCTGTTCCTTCAAGTTTAAAGACCTCTGTTTTTTGGTAACTTACTAATTTGTTCTGCTACCTCGGGATCATTGATATTGCGAATGATTACCCGATCTTTATCCTGAATTTTTGCTACCTCATACTTAATACCCCTTAAGATTTTAGTTAAACTATCCAAAAAATCTGAAGATTTTATCCTATGTGATTTTTCGACGTTTTCCAGAGGAATAACTGCATCTAAATGATGTTGGCCGTCTTTCCGCAGATGAACTGAGACCTCAGGGCCTACAAGGGATTTCAAAACTAGGGCAGCCGATGTATCAAAATTTGATGCTTCATAATTATAACAGTTAGCGCTTAACTTTTCCCAAAAAGTGGTATCTAAACTTTCATCAGAACTTTTAAAAATATCAACTCCCAAAGGAAAATAAGTTGCATAACCCTTATTTTCATAAGATTTAACCAATTCTCTATAGGCTGAAGTTTCCTTATCAGGATTATATACATGAAACCATAAGTATTGATCAGCATTTTTATCATATTCTTTAATCATTTGTTGGAATATACAATGGCCAAAACCTAAGAGGATTACAGCTCCTCCGTCATTTTGATTGACTTCTTTTAATGTATTTTTTGTAAGCGTTTCTTCTCTTCTTATAGAATTTAAGCTTTTCTCTTTAAGCTGTTCAGCAAGAGATAAATCAATTACACCCAGTTTAAAGCCTTGATCTTTCATTGCTTGTAATAACTCTAATTTAGCAACAGCACTTCTTAATTTTTCCACTTCTCTCGCATGCTCAGGCTGATTAGGATGCATTTGTGATACTATATTTATTTGTTTCTTGATCAGCCTCTGCGTCATCGAAATATTTTGCTCTAAAGATACTCCTGGCTCCATCCCATCTATACAGATAGTGGTATAGCCAGCTTCTTTCAAACGAGGGAGTTGTTTAATAAGAAAATCACTGGTTGATCGATCCGCATGACTCTCATATAAAACAATTGGGGGAAGAGTATATTTAAGTTTAGGCATAGAACTATCCTCTAAAATACATCATTTTAAGTATAGACTAGACCTAATACTTACTATTCTAGTTTCTCAGAAGTTGTATGAAATATTGTTTAAACTAGAGTTAGGGATAAGCTTCAAAATTTTGTAAATCATTCAGTCAGTTACTGTTTAAATCATTATTACTGGTTCAATCCTAAACTTTTAAAATTAAAACTAAAGAGTTCCTATTTAGCTTTCGGGACCTCTTTAATTACAGCAAGTATTATTAAAGGACAGTTCCTTTTATTTTTGCCAAGAGTACCTTTTTTAGTTAAAATATATCTTTTTCAGGAAATTAAGTAAAAACCATGGCCAGAGAAGGTAAAGCGAAAGTTTTAACGGATGCTGAGTTTAGAAGACTCTTAGCAGTGGCTAAAGACAGTACATTTGCTATACGCAATGTCGCGATGATTTATTGTTCGTTTGGCTTAGGGTTGCGAGCAAAAGAGATTGCTTCTTTGACTGTTGCTGATGTTGCTGATAGCCATTACCGTTTACTCGATGAAATTTGTCTTAAGCGTTCCATGACCAAAGGTGAAAAGCAACGTTATGCTTATTTGAGTAATAAAAAATTACGAGAGGCATTACAAACCTATCTTAATCAATTAAAAACAAATAACATGGTCCGTCACAAACCTTTCTTTCAAACACAACGGCGTAGCCGCTTTACACCCAATACGTTACAAAAATGGTTTCGAAAAATGTATGACAAAGCAGGTATTATAGGTGCTAGCTCCCACTCGGGTCGACGAACCTTTATTACACGCCTCATTGAGCAAGGCGTTGATATCAAAGCCGTATCAAGACTCGCAGGGCATGCCTCCATTGTAACAACCTCTATTTACGTCGATGATAATCCGAATAGACTTAAACGAATTGTAGCGAATTTGGCTTTATTATAAGGATGTATCAGTGAGCTGTTATACCTATTTCATTCTAGCCCACATCATCTTTATCATAATTAGCATAAACTTTGACTGCTTTCATATTATCGTCTAAAAGCATCACCTCGGCAGCCAATAACCCTCGATTAATTTTGTAATACAAAACAATCGTTTTGGGCGAAGTAAATACATCTAACAACTGGAAATGCAGTGTCGAAAATTTCTTTAATTGCTTCGTAAAGTAATCACGAAGATTATCTTTTTCTTGAACAATGCCACGTTCATCTCCAAGCACTTTTTGTACAACTGGAGAACAAAATTATATGGAGTCCGCATAATGTGTCATAATTAAGTCCACATCATGTTTATTCCAAGCATCAAGCCAATCTAAAGCAAATTGCCAGGCTGTCTTTTTGTTAATCATATAAACATTTCCTAAATTATTTCTGACAGAAAACTCGTAAAGTGGAATGCTTAATATTTGAATGATTTTTTTCAATATATGCAAAATCTAAAATCTTAAATTGTGCGTTATTTAGAAACCATTTTAATTCATTTTCTTTATAATAGGATAAATATTTTTTAATATCGCCTTTATAGCGCGAATCTACCTCAAACCCTTCACCAATACCCTGCTTTAAAGCTAAATAAAAATAGCGCCTTTTTTTAATATCTTATTTATAGTCAGTAAAACTTCAGGAAAACTATTTTTTGGTAGATGTCCTAAAGAGCAAGCTGACCATACGCCATCAAACGACGCTTCTTGAAAGTTCATTTCCTCAATATCCATTACTTTAAAGGTGGCTAGTGGTGCATTTTTTCTAGAAATGGTAATAAGTTCAGAACAAAAATCAATTCCGTATACTTTTAGTCCCTTTTCTGAGAAAATTCTTGCATCTCTGCCTGAACCCAACCAATATCAATAAGCGTTCCTCCTGGCGGAAGCAGGGAGGCTAGTCTTTCAATTGAATGCTTTGGCGCAAGATGCGCAACATTTTTTGCGAACTCTTTGGCTGTTGCTTCATAACTTGCTTTGGTTATTTCTTTATAGGGCTGGAGTGAAGAATTTATTTTATACATACTTGACAAATTTTCTACAGGTTATTGTACAGCAAAGAAACTTATCATTATATTGAAAGCTTGTCTATTGCAATAATAGTTTCAGAATTTCTTATGAAATAAACAGATATAATTGCTACAAAATTTCTGTATTAAGACAATAGTGACAATAAACTGTTCTTGACTATGATTTTATACAGAATTTTATTCAATTATTTCTGGTTATCTAAAGCGATCGTTTTACCATCAATATTCTATCCTCTTATGAATTACACCATAAAATAAATTTTCTCTTAAATGGTCTGTAGTAATTTAATGATTCGGCTAAGAAATATGTATATCAGAGTACTTAAATGGTTGTTATCTAAATCAGATAAATAATGCTATCGATTGATAACTTTTAACTAAAACAGGCTATTTAAACTTTATTGAAATAAGATTAATAAAGCGATACCCTTTGCGTTCTACTTAATAGGATAAACTAAAATGTCTTTCTTTAGCCAAATATATCAGTGTGCTCTAAATAATGATGATAAGACCTTAGCATTGCTATTAAATCAAGGCGCTTGTATTGATGAGAAAGAAAGGAGCGAAAACTTTACGACTGTTGCAGCTCAATTAGTATTAGATGGTCATACTAAAAAAGCGTTTAAACTTATTAATCAATTTGGCGCAGGCCCTGAGTATGTATTACAAGCTTTAATTGAAACCTCACAAGAGGAAGCCGCAGAAAAACTAAAAGCCCAATTCCACATTAATACTCAGTCAGAACACTTTGATATGCTAAATCCCGAACGGCGAAAAATATTTTATCACTGGGCTTATCCTAGAGAGGAAACTACAGAGCATTTTAATGCTAGGGTGCGCGCAGGTGATAGTACTTATGTAAAGCAGGTCTTAACCAATAATGATTTAGAATCAATTGAACTTTCTGGCCGTATAAGTGGTTTAACAACAAAAAGTAAAGTTTTAAATTCAATTCTACTTTGTGCGGTGGCCACATCGCTTTATTAGCAAATTATTATAACAATAAAAATCCACCTGATACGTTAGGCTATGCACTCGTCGGATTTCACGGGGTTGGTGGTGAAGGTTATTGTAGTCATCGCTTTTTAAATGTCTCCCTTGCACTACATACTTTATCCTTTATTCAAGATGAGGAACTCATTGCAAAGTTGGTAAAAGCTATAAAAAAAGATGGACGCATGTATGAGGCATATCAATATAATATCGATGAGGTAGTAAAAAAATCGAGCACTATTAAAAATATTATGAAAAACTACGGCTTAGCTTATGACAAAGCTTGCTATTGCTTAGATAAAAGCGGTGAAATAACTGCTATCAAAACAGCTCAGTTAATGCAAATTTACGACATTAGTGAGAAGCAGGCTTCCCAATGGGTAACTAATCCTTCCATACGAGCCTGGTTTCGTGATGTTCACTATTCAATAAAAAAACGTGGTAATTTTTTACAGACTGATAATATTACCAATCTAATTAATGAATATGTATTAGGAGAAAACGCTAAGGAAAGTAGCGAATTCAAAGCTAAAATAACACCCAATAAGATTAGTCAATTAACAGCGCTTACTCCCCTTGCCTTTTTCAAACCCTCTGTTGTGGTGGAAAAAGATGAATCGTTTATCTCTAAAATTTCTCATAAATTTAAGTAAGATTCGGTTTGTACATAAATACGTATTTCATTAAAATTAGGGACGTTAGTCCCTAGAATTAATCTAGTGCAATCTATTTAACTGAATAACCTGGTAATAAGTTGAATAAATAATATACGAAATTGTAACAAGTGAGATGAGCAAACTTCCATAATAGAGGAAATCACTTCCTCTAGAAAAATGAATAACTGAATCGATATACTGGATAAGAGAAAAATAAGCAAGCCAAATAATAACAATCTCCAAAGATAATGATTTTCTTATATTAAAATAATAACGATGCAAAAAGCTTAAAGCCGCCAAAATCATAAAAGTAGGAATGATAAATAGTAATAGAATAATTGTATGCCGGATGGCTCATAAGGAAACTATTGATAACACGTAAATTTCAATTAAGCCTAGGCTAAAGTTGAGAAATTAAATTACTCTACCATCTTGGATTTTCACTTTTTGCTACGATTAATACATTGCCTTACTGGCATTGGACTAATCTTGTCAAACAATTTTCTTTGACTTTTATTTCTCATAATTTTAGAAAGCTTAAAATTGGCATAGTCACGAAGGTACAGATAATTTTCCTTTTAAAATAATAATATTAATTTGAAATCTCTTTGAAAAAAATTTACAAGTTAATGTGCTAAATTTAATATTTATATTATAAGCAAATTATTCAAAATAATAATTGATGATTTCCCACCCAAATTATGAGCCAGTAACTATTTTTCCAAATACTACACAGGTTTATCCCCAGAGTTTGTGAATAACTTACTAGGTCTACAGAGGAAAAACTTTTCGTTTAATAAAACCTATGAAGATTAACTTAGATGCCTAAAAAAATAAAAATAAATTTCATTTTAGTTAACTAATTTATTTCAGCATATTAGATACAAAGTAGACAATTTTAAATAACAAACAGATAACAAAATGGGTAACATAAAGATAACTAACAAGTAACAATCGGATAACAACCGCTTCGGGCTTTCAGCTTTATACGGCCAAATCAAGACAACATATAGATAACATACAGAGCACATAAAGGTAACTTAAAGGTAACAACTTAATAACAATGAGGTAACATCGTAATTAAAAAAACAATCCACTTTAAATTTTAGTTGGATATGATTTTTTAAAAAAAACCGAAAATAAATAATAGCTTACAGTTGATGTTTTTCGCTTATTTGTCATAATAATATAAACTATATAAAAAAATGGAAAATGAAATGATATCAATAACAAAGGAGAATCTGTTATCACAACCCAAAATGTCAATTGCTCATGCAGCCAATTTTCTAAATATATCAGGTCAAGCTGTACATAAACAATTGAAGTTAAAAAATATCAATTGCTCGAGATTAGGTAATAAGATGTATCTGACTTATGAGCAGGCCAAACAATTATTTAACATTAAATTTAATCACAAAGTTATAGTAGGGCAAATAGTAAAGGGCGGGACTGGAAAAACAACTAGCATCGCTAATGTAGCTAGTTGCGCTAATACTTATGGAGCTAAAGTATTAATGATAGATGCAGATCCGCAGGGGAACCTAACTGATGCATGTGGAATTGATGCTGAAGATAAGCCAGTGTTGATAGATGTACTTACAGAGAATATAAAGATTACTGATGCAATTGTAACTGTTACAGATGGTATAGATTTACTTCCTAGCCGTATAGAAAACGTAATTTTAGATAATGTCATTGTAAATGAACGAATGCCCCTCGATCATCTCTACAGAGATATGTTAGCTTCAGTTGCAAATAACTATGATTTTATATTTATAGATTGCCCACCAACTATGGGACAGGCAGTAACAGCTGCAAGCCTCTATGCAGACATTATATTAGCGCCTTTAAATCCTGATAAATTTAGTGCTAAGGGTTTAAAAATTCTAAAACATGAGATAGATACTCTAAATAAGCGTTTCAAAAAAAAGATTGCCTATAAAGTCTTTCTTAATAAGTTTAGTAGTAAAACTATTTTATCTGAAAAAGCAATTGTCTCTTTAATTAATGATCCTGACCTGGAAGGCCGTATATTAGAAACGACCGTTCAGTTTTCACAGGAAATACCTAATATTACTGATAACAATAAGAATTTATTTAGCTCTCTTAAAAATAATAGCCCTATTCGGGATGATTTTGACAGGCTAACACGAGAGTTACTTGGAATAACAGTATCTCAAGTTAATAAAATAACTGATATTCTCGCAAAGGGAATGGGCGAAGTAGTAGCATGAATAAGGAGAAGTAACAAATGCCACAGTTATCTGAGCTAATTGAAAAAAGAAAATTTGTTAAGAAAGAATATCGGCCATGGGATCTATCTGGTACTGGCACTGTTGATAGTAAAGCTGGAGATTCTTATCAAAAGCCGAAGCTCCAAGAGAATGCAGATAACAAAACAGCAAAAGCTCCTGAAGAAATCAAACCTAAATCAAATGATTTGGCTAATGACAGCTTACCATCTAAGGAATACTATTTACAAGATAACGTTTTAGATAACAATACAGGTAACAAAAAGGCAACAATCAAGCAACAATTAGGTAACGATGAGATAACAAGAAAGCAACAAAGAGATAACAATGAAACAACAAATAAGAAACAACAAGGTAACGTAATAAATAACGTTTTAGATAACAATACAGGTAACGTAGAAACTATAAATTCTCTTGTCGATAATATTAAAAGATTATCAGGGATTCAAAAAAACTTATTCTTTTATGTTATTAATATTTGTTCTGCTAGAGGAACGTTAGATACAGGTAATATACTATCATCAGATTTAGCAATTTCGGCAAATTGCTCTATTGGTAGTGTAAAAACTTCTTTAATTAGGCTTATAGAGAAGAGCTTACTTTTTCGACTTCCAGGAAAAGCTTCTAGAGGCGGCTATGTAGTGCTTGGCATAACTAAAGAAATTCAAGCGGCCTCAATACAAGCACAGCAAGCTTTATTTAATCCATTTAAATTACAACCTTATACAGATAACATTATAGGTAACATATCAGGTAACGCTCTTTATATTAATAGTAGTAGTAATAAAATTAATATTACTACTACTGATTTACCAAATGAATGGCAAAAAATTGATTATGAGGAGCTAAAATATATAGGGTTTTCTGAAACTCAACTTAAGCAACTTTATGAGAGTAATGCAACAGAACCTCAAATTGTCCAAGACTCAATAAACAAGTTTTCTTATAGCCTTAAGTATAATGAGAAAACAAAAAATTATACTGACCCTTTAAATGTGTTAATGGGTGTCCTTAGAAAAGGACAAAGGTGGATTGAACCAAATTATATACCACCAAAAGAATTGGCTTTAAAACAGCTTTTAGAAGAAGCTCGAGCTAAAAAAGAAAAGCAGGAATTAATGATAAAAGAGTTAGTCGATCTTGAATTCCCAAATTGGCGGCGGAATCTAACAGAAAATGATTATGATGAAATAGTTCCTGAAGAGGTAAGAAAAACTAACATAACAGGAGCTATTCAATCATCTTTAAGGAATTATTTTATAGAGAAAGTTATTCTACCTAAGCTCGATAAATAAATTTTAATCTAGTATATATTTTTTATTTTGTTAAGTAGATCAAAAAAATTTAGAGAAGTATTATTTGATCTCTGTCTTATGTTTAGTTAAGTCTTAAGAGTATTATGAACATTAATTAGTAATTAAGTGTTATCTAGAAAACTATAATTCTTGGCAATAAATATATCTTCTAAAGCTTATATTTAAAATCCAGCAGCACTAAAGAAGTTTTTAAGCTGTTCCTTTGTATCAAAGAAATAGGTCATCTCTTTAAGTTTGATTAGCACTCTAATCAAATGAAATGGACTCGACCATTCTAGTACGGCGTCATAAAAAGAACAAGGCAGCTTCAATAAAGCGGCTGTGGCTGTTGCCAATAAAAATGTGCGAATCGCTATGGCGATATTGTTATCCGGTCACCTCTATAGAAAAGCAGCTTAAAGATTGAAAATATAAGTGAGTAATAGATACAGACAATCACTGAATTGCGAAGAACATTCATTATAATGTTAAACAGGTAGGACCAACGCTTGAAAAACCTGATTAAGTTTGGGGCCAAATAAGGCCGATAATCAGATAAGGAGCAAGCGTGCATAGTTCATTAGGGCACAGAAAACAAGAAAAGCAATTGCTAGTAGCAATTCGTGTCTTTCTGGATGGCGGATATAAGTCCGCAATCTTAACCTTTAACAAAATGAAGTTTATTCTTTGACCATACGGTCGAGCTCGTATAAGACTTATAATGGAAATTGAAGACGCGGACTCAATACGCTAATGCAACTGCCTAATACAATTGCTCCTTCCTCATCGTTTGTTTGAGCCAAAAATAATATTGTTGGCGATTTAAAGCCCAATGTTTTTTGGTCTGTCATTAGATTGACACCGCCTAATGAACACTCTCAATGTGCTAATTTTTTCTATCCAAATATCTATAGACTAATATTATTGACACTAACTTTAATAGTGAAAAAATAGCAATCAACCACGCTGTGGCATCAAAACCTGCCACAGCTGCATGTCTAGTCGCGGTTATTAAAGCTGTATGCATAGGTTCTCCCATATGCTGAATTGTAGTGAAAAAACTACTGCTAGCGGTTATCCATTGCTGATAAAATTGTGTCTGTAATTGATGATTGACTTGATAGTGCTCCAGTATAACAGAGAAATGATATTGCGTGCTTTGATGATAAATTATTCCTCCTACTGAAATGGCCAAAATAACGCCTAAATAAATACTTTTTACTACCACACCGGATGCTTCACCGGTTTTTTCTTTTGGTAAGGTGGCTATAGCAATTTTGGGGAATAGTGTTTGTGAAATACCAAAACTGATGCCAGCCAATATTAATGGTAATATAAAATAGTGGTAATGAGTAGTTGTGGTAGTATGCGCAAAGGCAAAGAAACTAAATGTCGATAATAAAAATACCAGGCTAATAACAATACCTTCGTATTTAAACCATTTTAATAATCGGTTAGCTAATAAAGAGCTGATAAAATAAGCTAAGCATAATGGCAAGATAGCAAGCCCTGCTTGTTGTGTATTGTAATTTGCTAATAATGGATTTTGTATTAATAAATTAAAGAAAAATAATAGAACGTTCATAGCAAATGCATACAGGCATAAGCCGACTAAACTAGCGCTGAAAAAAGGATTGGTGAAACTTTTTAAATCTAGCAACGGATAGGATATTTTTGTTTCTACATACAAAAATATGGCTAAACATATTATACCAATAGTAAAACTGCTTAAGATTCTGCTGTCTGTCCAACCCCAGTTATTGCCTTCTACTAGCGCTAATACGATAGCGGCAATGCTAATAATGAACAAAATCAAACCAATAAAGTCAATCCGGTTTACCGTTGTACTTTTATTATTAGGCGCACGTAATAAAACAATAATACTGGCAAATACCATAACACCTATATTAACTATAAAGACAATTCGCCAATTAAATAATTCTGCTATCACTCCACCAATAACTGGCCCTAATGCCATACCTAAACCAGAAGCCGCTGACCAGATGCCAAAAGCAAAAATTTGTTTATCCTCTGGAATACCATCGCGTATAAGGGAAGAAGAGCCGGGAAAAACTAAGGCAACTCCTAAACCTTGTATTGTCCGACCTAGAATAAACATCCAGCCATTCATACCCATGGCAATGATAAATGAGCCTATCGTAAATATTAAACAACCAATTAAAAAAATGGTACGCCTACCAAAATTATCTCCTAACTTACCGCCTATGACGACTAACGCGAGAATTGCCAATAAATAACTATTGAACAACCACTGCGCGGTAGTAGTCGCTAAATTAAACTTTTTAATTAATAACGGCGTTAGGTTATAAAAAGTTGTGACATTAAATGCTAAGGTGAAAATACTAATTGCTATAGCGAATATCAATAGGCCACTTTTTTGTTGAGTATTTTTTACAGCTTGAGCATTCATATAATTATCTCGTTCATTAATGCTACAGTTGTATCTAACATAGGACTAGAAAAATCCCATTCATTATTGTATTTAATTCCGCCGTAGTCTCACGCTTGCATGTAAAGGTCGATCAACTACTGAGACAATAGTAGGTACACAGCAGAACCTGCTAAACCAACTAATGTTATTTGATCGTTTAAAACTATTGTTTAGCGTACGCTTTCGTACCATTGGACTTCAAATTTCATATAATAGAAAACAAACAAATAACTTACACCTATATTGCTTATCAAGAATTTAGGCTGTTTGTTGCGTAGTTAATATTAGTCATAACTTAACTATGAAAACAATGATTGGTCGATATATCAGCTGGTTTATTTAAATGTCTACAATCTTTCGTATATTAAGCTTTACTTCTATTTTACTTCTCTCTTTTTCTGTCTTTGGCCAATCGCCTAAACCTTTAGTTAGGCAAAAAAGCAAGCGCGAATTGTCTTTGCGTTTAAGGTACAATGTTATACTGCCGTTGTAAATTTTGATGCGCGTCTTCAAATTGATTTAGCCAATTGTAACATGCAGGCAGCTTCTAGGTTTAAACGTGCTTGGCGGGTTGAATGGGAGCATATGATGCGTGCGACACGAGGTCGCATAACAAAAAATTATTGAAAGAAAATTCAGAGTTCTTATTTGGAGAAACAAAACGGTGGGCAGATTTGCGTATTTATCCAATCTCTAGTTGTGAAATTCTTAGTCGTGACTATTCCACAGTATTTAATGCAGAGCTTAAGTTTTTAAATTTTTTATTTGATAAGGGAAGAACTTCATCTGAAAAATTTTTAAGTAAATTAACTCTATTAATTGGATAGATAGCTCTGCAAGTGATGCTCGCGTACAACTAAAATTTATTCTGAATAATGATTTACTGGTGACCGCAGCAGCTGGATAGCGTGATTGAATTAAAAGGTAAATACTCAAAACTTGTCATTAATTAAATGTTTGATGAACCATTGAGTTCTCTTTAGCGAGGTAAATAATATAGAATCATTAATAAATTACTTTTATAGATCGATAGTGAAACTATAATTACGAAACACTGATTTTAGTATTATTATAAATGAAGAGCATTTTTTGATTTCTAATGTCTTACTTTATTTTAAATAATGGTAAAGCCGGGGGCTACTTTTTAAACCTAACTCGGCATATTAGTTTGATCGTAGAGTAAATGATTTTAAATTTCTTAATTTATTTAAATTAATCAAGGAAAGATAATGAAGAAAATGTCAATTTATAAAAAGTACAGCTATTTTTGGATAACATTAGGTTTGTTTCTATTTAGCATAGCTGGGCACTGGATTTTCTCTTGGTTTGCTTATGTTGATGAGCAGCGCTCAAAAAAACAGCCTGTTGTTGTTTCATCTTATCTAGTACAGACCTCCCGAGATACGCTTGAAAATTGGCAATCTGAATTTTTACAGCTTATGTGGCAGGTAGGTGGCCTAGCTCTTTTTCTATATGTTGGCTCAACTCAGTCGAAAGAAGGTGACGAGCGTAAAGAAGCGAAATTAGATGCTATTTTGCGGGCAGTTAATCCAAAGGAAGCAGAAAAAATTTTAGAAAACCTTAATGAAAAGTACTCTAAGCAATAAGTCTGAATGATTATAGGATAGATGTATCTGTAACGGATATAGCGGCACTATTGCAAATAATATTAAAGCGGTTGAATCATGAATTTTGGGCGCAAGTTAGCTATAGATTCCAAATTGTTCATTGATAAATGACGCCTCGTTTTGAGTACCGTAGATCCAAACTTTAAATTGTACTTTTTTAAACATGCGCATGATTTCAAGCCCTTTAATGGTTGCATAAGCGGTTTTCATGGTTCTAAATCATCGTACTGAATTAATAAGGCGTTTAAGCTTGCCATGGTATGCCTCCAATCGACTGTTACAGTACTTAATCTGACAATGCTGAACCTGTTTAGAAAGACTACCGTCTTGTTTTAATCCAGATGCCAACAGCTAGAATACTGTTTTTTATACCAGTCCAGCCGCTTCTTTAGTTCAGGGCATATTGCTGAGCCTCAGCAATAAAGCATGGTGTGATTGAACGTAGCCTGCTTAAAAAAGCATCTAAGCATAAAATCTAATCTTAGGCAGGATTTACGAACAATGAAAATTAGTCAATCAGTGTTTTATCACTGTATTAATCAACCTATTGAAGTGCGACTGTGATCGAGTTTAATTCTATGTGAGGAAAAATTGATCTATAAACTTGATTCAGTTACACTATCTTCAATTTTAATAAATTCTATAAATACATAAAATACATATGAGTCGATATAATTTATATACCGCAGAAGAAATTGCTCAACTGGATTTAGAAACATTTAATAGGTGGCTTTTATTTCTTTATAAAAATCCTACCCAAAGCGCGCCCCTTTCTATTTATGACTCGCCTGGTATCCCGGTGCAGCCGAGTATGGATTGGCTATATGAGTGTTGGTGTGTAATGACTCAAGCACACGCTCGTGCAACTTATTTCAATATTCGCAGTAAATATGAAGAACAAATTTTAAATGCAGTACAAAACAACAATAAAAACTCGGTTATTCGCTTATTAAGTTTAGGGAGCGGTGGTTTATTTCAAGATTTAATGATCATTTTAAAGCTTTATTACAATGGTTATAAAAATATTGAGGTAGATTGTATTGAAATCGATGATAACCATGAGCAACAGTTAATTTTACAAGCAATTGTTGAAAAATTAAATCAGAATGGTGCCAATATTAGAGTTCGTCATTTCAAAACATTAGAAGAAAAAAAAGCGAATACATCTAGCTCGCAATATTTTGATTATGATGTGGTTTATGCAATTGATTTTGATGATGTTGGTAAGATTTTTGGCACAGATTTTTCTAAGAGGCAATTGAATCTTAGGAGTAGAGACAGTCTCATGGATAATTACTGCCCTCTTTTTCTTGGTGCTTATTCAGAGTTAAAGCAATCTACCTCTTTGTTCTTATTAACTTTTGGGAAAAATTATATTGCTCATTTTGAGGGAAAATCAGATGTTTTTTGTGATGAATTTGATCATCAATTTGAAAGTAGAATTCCACCTCATGCTTATTATGATTATTATTATATTAATGCAAACCCATTCTCCATTTTACTTCACCTTCCATTTTTAAAAGCTAAAAATAAACCTCTGCTTATTAATGAAGAAATTTTAAATCCCAACACGACAGAAGCATTAAAAAAGATATTATCAAAATATAGTATAAAATATTTGATTGCCTCTGCAGCTGCAATAGGAAAAAAGTTAGACGAAGAAGAAGCTACAGTACTTGTAATCGATGACACTATCTATGATAGTAACAAATCTGAAGAAGAATATCTCCATTCGAATTTTAAGCATGGGCATGCGCAAGTTACACGTGATGACTTTCGAAAGTTTCCCAAGTATAAGCAACGCGTTGATGTTTTTTTTGCTTTTAATGATATTAAAGTAAACCAGTTTTCCAAAAAAATAGATAAATTATCAACAGATGAATGTATTGAAAAAGCAAATATTGGTATACAGAACTATTTAGCCTGGTACAAAAAAAATGCAGAAGGAGTACGTGGTCTAACTCGTTTTTCTCATTGGTTTCATGGCGAAAGTGGTATTTTAAGAGCCCAGAATCTGCAAAGAGTACTTGGACTTAGAAAAGCGTCTAATCTAAGCAAAGAGGTCTTTTTGGCTCTCTTAAACGAAAATTTGCAAGGGTCTGGAAATACGCGTCATTCATTGACTCGATTTATTCACTCAGCTTTGATTAACGACAGTGAATTAGAAGAACTACTTGATTCAGATTTTAGAGAAATTAGATCTAAAGTTAGAGTTGGATAATTATTTAGACAAATTATTGATCCGGAAATTTAGATGTTGCAACTGAGATAAAAAATAAATTTTGTTTGAAAAAAATAAAGTATTGAGGCTATTACATAATTGTGCATTAATATTACTAGAGTGAATTTATAAAAAGCCGAAAACCTATATAGAAAGTGTAGTAGTTCAAGCAGCCTGTTGAAAAAGTAGCTTATAATTAGTAGAAAAGATTTTGATAAAATATGGCTTATGTGCTGGAGGTGAAACATGCAAGGCCATAAAGTTTATCAAGAGCAAACAGTAGTTACTCTCAATCTACGACAGATGGTTCCTAATAACCATTTATTGATTATAATTGATAAAGCTGTCAATTTATCCTTCATTTATAAATAAACAGAGAGACCTTATTGTCCAGATAATGGGCGATCCTGTATTATTTTTTCGTATGCAAATCATTAGGCTATTTATATGGCATTTCATCGGATGGGCAGCCATGTGAAGAAATACACTTAAATTCAAGCTTATAGTTGGTTTTTGTCGTCTTAACTGAGATGGCATCGCCTAGTATAAGTTTCGATTAGATGCTTCTTGAATATGGAAAAAATACTATACTATTAGTAGGTTCTTATAGTTAAGGAAAAAAAATGCCGATTGGAATAGTCTTTTGGATAATTATGCTGGTTTGGCTTATTCTAGGTCTTTATTGGAATAGAGCAGACTTTAGAAGTAGGAATTATGGTGTGCTTGGCGGCCATATAATCCTCTTTATTTTATTGGCTCTAATTGGTTGGAAAGTTTTTGGACCTATATTTTATTAATTTGGTTCAAAGTGCTCTAAGCTGATTAGTCGCTGGCGCGAAGCAGCCATTTTAACTGTTAAGTAAAATAAATTAGCTTGAAGAGATATTTAACCTTCTGATCGAATTCATTGATTGATAAGAAGGTTAAATTATTAATTTTGATATTTTTGAGCTAAATTGCCAAGCCCATTCATTAATATAAAGTTTTTAATGCAGTCCCTTTTTTCTTGATGGCTACCTAAATCCATACAATAGTTTGGCAATTCTATTTCATTTTTATACTTACCTTGAGCATCTACTTGTTTATAGGCCTTAGGGTTGCCTACTGCATTGAAAAGATAGGCCATACTAAATTCAGAGGTGTCATTAGTTTGTAACCTGGTGGTAGTTGCCGTTATTAAATTACTATTATATAGAAGTGTATTTTCTGTCATGTATCTAATATCAGCATGACCGGTTGAATCCGTTGTAACAACCACTTCACCTATTAAATACTGGCCCTGTCCAGATTTAAACTCACCAAAATTGTCGAGAGTGTATGCCGTAAAACTATCATTAGGATTAGCCCAAAATTGCACTAAATATTTTTCACCTGCATAAGAGTCTAACATGCCATAGATTTTTATTTGAGCAGGATTGATCAAGCTTTTTTCATATTTAAATTGTGAGGTATGTTGAAAACGATTAGGACCGTCATGCCCCACAGCACCATTTAAGGTAGGACCATCAGCAAATCCTAATGGTGTAGTAAATTTTACTAAATCGATTCCAACACCACCATTATTGAATATTTTATTAGAGGTAATTTTATTACTAACTGGATAATTGGTGCTAGGATTGCCATTTTCATCAATTGAGGTTAAAACCACGCCCCCTCTTTGAGCTGATGGAAGGGCTTCAACACCATTATTAGCAACCGTATTATTAGTTATTGCGTTATTTTTTGCTTTGGCCTGCAATTGAACGCCTACCGAGTCATTTGCTAGAGGTTGCCCAGACTGAGTCACACCTACTAAGTTATTATTTATAATATTGTTTTCAATGGCATTATTTGGTGGAATCTCTTCGCCTGAAATTGGATTGACGTAATGAGCTAATGTTACACCTATGGCATTCCCAGAAAGAATATTATTTTCTAATTTATTGTTACTGCCATTTACTTTAATACCAATTAAATTAGCTAATTGGGTCTCACCATCAGCACCTACACCAATTTTATTATTGGTAATCGTGTTATTTGAATCATCGATGAGTAAGGCAATCTCAACTTTGCCACTACCTGTTATTACGTTATCATTAATCAAAGTATTTTGACCTGCTAAAATATAAACTGAATAAGAGGTCTCTTTCCAGGCAGGAAGTTTCACTAAACCAGTTTTATCGGTTCCTATTTTATTTTTTTCAATAATATTACTTTGAGGTACCGTTTCACCTTGTTTTCGCATAAAAATATTAGCCTTACCATTTCCTGAAATAACATTTTCACTTATTAAATTATGACTCCCTCCTTCAATTCCAATACCGACGCGTCTTTTTTTAACGTCCTTAAGTCCATTTCCATAATTTACGCCTTCATGACTGGAATAACTTCCTGTCGGATCGAGTCCAACGTAATTATTAATAATGTTATTATTATTTGCACCTGCTATAAAAATACCTTCATCACCAAAGCGATTAATGATTAACCCTTTAATAGTAGAGCCACTGCCCGATTGATTAATCACAAAACCAGAACCACCCGCATTTACGCCATTTACTTCTACTAAATGAGTATTAGGCGGAGCACCGGCAAAGGTTGCTTGTGAAAATCCATCGATTTCTATCGGTACATTGAGAACTAAAAGTGTATTACTAGCAGGTTTTATCGAACATACTGAATGACCTTGAACTATATTGGGATTACAACCTGTATCATTATTGGGTATGTTAAATTTAATAGTATGAGGTCCAGGGTTATTATTGGCTTGTTGAATGGCATCAAACAGTGAACCTGAACCGGAAGATGCTGTATTAGTTACGATAAATTCTGTTGCGTGACTTGAAATCGAAAAACCTGTTGCTAATAAATATAAAGAATATTTAATAAAATGATTCATTGACCACCTCTTTCAATACAAGCCAGAAAATCAAACGAGCACCCTTATAACATTTTCTGCCTAAGGAAATGGTCTGATCATCTCACAGCTAAAGAAACCCTTTATTAAAAAGTAGTTTAAATTTTATACAACTTCAAGGTACTTTTATAAAAAGTAATGCTTGTATTTTTCATGAAAAGGCAAGTTAATTCACCTAGGTAGCGATAACTAGTGAAATAGAGGCGTGAAATTATTCACGTAAAATTTGGGTAATTATTATAATCACCTTATTAAAACTACATTATACAGTACAAATTTTATAAATATATTCTGATACTTATAAATTTTTTCCTTACTTTGTAGTTGTTAAGAACATAGCTGTAATCTAGATATCTTAAATTTAGGATTGTAAGTGTAATACTAATTAAAAGTGACGAAAGCATTTATTATGAAGCAAAAAAGTTGCTTCTGCAGAATTTCATTCATTTCAATAAAATTGAATATAGAGCTAAACTGAGTAAGTGCGCTTCGATAATCTTGATTTACCTATTGAGTTTATAAAGATGTGTTACTTTCTAAACTGCAAGATAAATCTTTATTATAAGCCATTAGAATTAATTACTTTTTTATGTAAATTATTATCAATTAAGATACTTGTTTCCCATGCCGGTTTAAATAAAGTAGTAATTGCTTTCATGGTTAATCTTCTGTGATCAATAACAATGTTGGTTTCATGACAATGGCGCAAGCTTATTTTATCAAGGTTAGCTGATCCAAAAATAAGAATTTGATCATCGATAGTCATAAATTTCATATGAACTACTCCAATATTAATTCTATCTTGGAATACCATTTAATATTAAGTTTCTTACTTTTATCTGGAGCTATGCCTGCTAGTAATCGTGCAACAGCAGCATCATTAGTACCCCCATACATTTTTTCTCTTCGGTCATTAAATCCTTTTCCTAAGATTAACTCCAGGATGCCATCTCTTTTATTGATAAAATCAAGCAATAAACTCAAAATGGATAACTCATTTAAATTTGGTGTAGTAATACGAATAATATTTTGAGCATTTCCAAGCGCTGCCATGAAGGCATTATTTATTGGCTCAGAGGGTAATGTTACAAATAAGCCAGAAGTATAGTTCCTTCTAAGTTTGCTTGCTAAATATAGCACTGTTGCTCTATTTTTTTCCTCAATAATGTCAGTCGGTGCGGATATATTTTCTTCCACATAAGTAGGCACTATATCTTCTTCACTAGCATTACTTCTTTTTTTCCAATTATTGGTAAAATCGAAAAAAGCAGCGTGCGCCGAATTTCCTTTTAATAATATAGCAGCATCATAATTACATTTAGGACCATAATTAGAGACCTGGAAATTGGCTCCTGTAATAATGACTGTATTGTTATCTATCAAAACGGTTTTAGAATGTGCTGCGTCTAACCAATTATGATGATGCACTCCTATATGAATACGTATATTGTCAGGTAAATCACTTAAACCAAGGTCCTTAGGAGAATGGGGCCAGTTGATTGGCTTTTTTTGCCGAAATACTAGTTGTGCTAACGGTCCAAGTTCATCAAGTAAAATAAATACATCAAGATAAATATTATCACCTTGATTTAATTTTCTTCTGCCAATTTCTATTAAAGCAGACTGTAGATCATGAACAAATTTAGTACGCCTATCCCAAGCAAATGTTTGTATCAATACTTGTCTTTTTGCTTTTTTAATTTCATTAATTATTAAATCAAAAATTTGTTCCCCTTTAAGAGCAAATTCAATTTGGTTAATATCGACTACACTCAGTAATTTTTTTTGAGGAATCCAACCCTTGTCAACTACAGATAAAACATTGACAATAATGCTATTCATAATATTTGAAGTTGCATATCTTACATACTCAATTTTTTTTTAAATTGATCTTCCTCTTCTTCAGATAAAAACTCTTTCCCTTTATCACTTATCATGGAATAAATATTTTCATTATTGCCAACTTTAATCCGATTAGAGCTGATAAATATTTTTTCTAAAGGATGAGCTTCTTTTTGTAAAATCTCTACAATAACTTTAATAAAAATATCTGGGCCAAAAATAATAATTTTAGTACTTTTATCAATTTTGGTTTGCATTAAATAATCATTAATTCTACCTTGGTGCCACCCTTTAGGAATTTTGTCTGTTTGTGTTAAAGTCAGATAATTTTCTTTATCTTCTGCCCAGAGATTTATTTCGTCAAAATTAGGAATATTTTTAATATCTTTTGCGCTGTAAATTACCCTTAAGGGTGTACTTTCGTTTACACTATGTTTTATGCTTTGTAATAACGAAATACCACTACCAGCTCCAATGGCTAGTATGGGATCTTGAGTATTATCTATTGTAAATCCGTTGCCAAAAGGTCCATCTAGTAATATTGAACGTCCTGAGTGAAATTTAAAGATTTCTAAAGTCTTTTTTATACTAAATGTATAAGCTGCTTTTTGACAGGTAAATTGAATGTATTCATCACTGCTTCCAGAAGCAATAGATAATAATAAAGGCTTCATAACCTCTCTAGGCAAATAATTACTCGGATAAATAGCAAAATATTGCCCAGGTTTAACTTGAATGTAATCAGGTTTTTTAAAGGTGAGTATTATGATTTCACCCTGATCCTTCACTTCTGTTAATTTTAGATAATTTCTGTGTTTCTTTTTCAATGCAAACATTTTAGAAAACATAATATCCCTCTTTGTTTCTAAATAACTTAATTGATCTTCCTAAAATTAAGCGCCTGTATAACTTTAACCTTTATAAGAAGTTTTTTAAAATTTTAACCTAAATTTCTTATAAAAATTACTAGAAAGAAATACTAATATATCAGCAAATCAATATAGTTCTTATAGTTAATCGACTGCTGTAAATTTATTCATAAAATTTACCTTTAATTGCATAAATTAAATTTTTAACATAGCCATATTGAATCAATTAAATTTCAAGCATATAAGATGTTAAAATCATATGCAGCAAAGCTTAGAAAAATCTGAAATTGAAATAGATAAATCGTTTTAAATGAAACCCATACTAATTATAATCGCATTTATTTCAACTAATTTGTTTCAAATTTATACTATATAGTATAAAATTTATTCATATATGAAGCAAAAAATCCCATACATCCTTATTATAATTTTAAGTCTTGGCTTTGGATTTCCGGCATGGACATTGAATGAGCCTGTGTCGCCAATTACTATTAAAGAGACAACTTTTGAGGAATTACCTGGCTGGGGGGAAACTAATTTAAAAGAGTCATTTATGGCTTTTCAAATTTCTTGTACTGGATTTTTGAGGCAGGATCCTGAACAGTCTGTTGGCAGCAAAGAAATTCCCTTAAAAATTAAAGATTGGTATCCTGCTTGTCGCAACGCATTAGCTCTTAATCCCCATACGATTGATGAAGCAAAAGCACGTGAATTCTTTCAAAAATGGTTTACGCCTGTTGAGTTTTATAATAAAGCTCCAATTCAAGGTCTCTTTACTGGATATTATTTACCTTTATTAGATGGTAGTCTTTCAAAAACTAGTGAATTTAATATTCCCCTTTATGGCCTACCTTATAATATGGTTATAGCTAAGCTAGAAGATTTTAATCCTAATTTTGCTCATCAACATATAGTCGGTCAAATTAAAGGAAATAAAGTTGTACCTTTTTATACACGAGAAGAAATTAATAACGGAGCCCTTATAGGAAAGGCTCCGGTACTTGTTTGGGTTAATAATCGTATCGATCGATTATTTTTAGAAATTCAAGGCTCAGGCGTTGTTAAACTACCTAATGGGAAGCTTTTATATGTAGGCTATGCTGGCGAAAACGGCGCACCTTATACATCTATAGCGCAGGTATTAATAGATAAAGGAGTAATGACTAAAGATAATGCCTCTATGCAAGGTATTAAAGCATACTTAAAAGCACATCCTCAAGACATATTACCTATTCTTAATCTTAATAAATCGTTCGTATTCTTTCGGATTTTAAAGCAAACAGCTGCCATTGGCGCAGAGGATGTTACGCTGACTCCAGGTTATTCGCTGGCTATAGATAGAAAATGGATTCCTCTAGGTACGCCATTATGGCTTAATACGACAATGCCTAATCAAAAATCAGATGAACAAAAACCTCTGCAGCGCTTAATGATTGCCCAAGATACAGGCGGTGCAATTCGAGGCCCTGTTCGAGGAGATGTCTTTTGGGGAGCTGGAGACAAAGCTACATATATAGCAGGACATATGAAAAATGAAGGCTATTACTGGCTTTTATTACCTCGTAGTATTATTACATCTCTTCCTAAAAAATCACCATAACTCCTTCCTGATATATATATTATTATAAGCTTAAATAGAATGCTTAAAAAAAAATTTAATTGTCAAAATTTAATTAGCTATTGAAAATAAGTACTTTATCTAAGTAATAAAACGTTCTTTATCTTTTAAAACTAAATAAATGGCAATAAATTTCTCTATTTTTTTAAGTGAATAAAATTTTTATTTATTTTTAATTTGAAATTCTAATAAAGTAATTAAGGGAATCCAGTGATCTGTCCAATGATAGTTCCAAGGATCAAAGTTAGCCTCTCTCTTCAAAAGCTTGCCATTTTCTACTTTAAAGAGAGGAGAGGTATTGTTTAATTCGCCAATACGATCATAAAGTGGTAAAAGTTCCATCTCCGGAAAAATATCAGGAAGTACGCCCGTTTTAAATACTTCATAGATATCATCTGCTGACAATTGCATAATTTTTATAGTTAACTCATAGTGAAATACATTATCCTTTTTATAAAGATTTCCATCACCATAAGCTAACCAATTCATTCCATTTGAATTAAAAACCCACAATCCCTGCTGACTATCTTCGTCATGCATTAAATTAGCAATCAATAGATTCAAGACGGCCGGTAAATGAATTTTTGCAACAGCTCTTCTAGGTGTTCTCATATGCCCTGATGACAAGGAGTCGGTTAAATAATGATTAGCAAAAGCATTTTGCGCATAGGCAAGTTGCAATACGTTATCTGCTTCTTGAAGCTTATTTTGCAAAAACAGTTGATGAGCCTTTAAAGCTGTTTTTAATGCCATTTGATGCCCCACTTGATAGGCTTTTAAAGAATCTGGCACAAAATGGTCAAAGTTAACTTGAGCTAATAGAATATATTGGCCAAAAGGAATATAATCACTAATAAAGCTTCCTCCACCAGTTAGGCGATTAAGCGCTTTCGTTATATCATTAGCTTTTTTCTTATAAAAATCCCAATCATCCTGGCCCTGACTTCGAGCCTGTTGTAATTCTAAAGATAACTTTTCAAAGAATTGTCTTAGTTGTTTTATCTCATCGAAAACCTTAGCTTTGGGAGCTAGTGCTAATGTATTAAATTGTGCTTCAAAGCAATCCTGCGGTGTAGTTAGAGAACAACTCGATATAGGGTATTTAGCGTTTCCAAATAAATCGCCAGCAAGCATTACAATTTCGCCATAGGTAACTTTTATTCCATTCGGAAGAATTAATTCAGAATTAGAATTTTGCAGACCTTTTAAAACAAGAGCATCCCCCAATTCGCGGTGTTCTAAATTTGCAAAGCCAAAGCCACCTTTTTGAATTATTTGCTCTAAGATACTTGTTGTAAAAAAATTTTGTTTCGTCTGACCTCCAATACTAAAAAATGAAATAAATACTAGTAAAAGGCAACGCAGACTATTTTTCATAATAATTGTCCTTTAGCAGAAATAGGAAGTAGAAAAATACTATGTAAGCTTCCAATTAGTTTAAAATTTATGAAGACACCTATTGATGTATAAATTTTCGGCTTAATGTTAATTAACTTTAATTTAAGATATTTAATAATCAGTTAGAAAAGAAACAAGGTAAACTAGCTATTCAGACTTATAAGAATTATTTGCTAAATTGACTACCCAGGCTGTGTCGATATAGCGTTATTAAAAGCTAAAGCTTTTGAAAATACGAAAAGTAGGTTCTTAGGATATAGCTATATACCTAACTTTACCTGTGCTAATTAGGTGTTAAATTTAACTAATCTAAATTTTTGTTTTATTAGATTAGATTAAACAGAAAAACTCTTTTAATTTAATATTATTGAATTTTCTAAATAGCTTAATTAATATCATAAAATTTTTAAATTTTTTATAAATGAGGCTTTAATTAAATGAAAAACTGCCTCATTTGAGCTCGAACAAACAAGTCTTAAAGGTCAATAAATGCTTTATTTAATAACCTTAAGATTAATTAATTAACAATTTGAAATTTAAATGACCTTTACGTTATAATAATGTCTTTATAAAGCGAATTCTTCTCAAAAGAATTAAAAAATCATTTATGTGGTAACAACAATGTATTTTTATTTAAAATTACCGAAACTTTTACCGGAGTTAGTAGAAGCGCTTAAAACTATACCTAAATCTACTACTGAACTTGATTTAAGTTCTAATAGCTTAAGTTTTAGGAATGTTTTAGAAATTAAAGTAGTAGTTAAATCTCTTCCAGATACAATCAGCCGATTAAACTTAAGCTCTAATGGCCTTGGTTATAAGAAATTAGCAGATTTAAGAGATATCTTTCTAATACTTCCGCCTAATATTAATGATCTAGATTTAAGCGAAAATAATATAGGTAGAGCAGAGTTAATAACTATATTACAATCTCTTCCTGAATGCATTACTCATATTAACCTAAATGGAAATCATTTTAGTAGTACAGATTTAATAGAAATTTTTAAAGCTATACCCCCTACAATTGTTGCTTTAAAACTAGATTCTTCTCATCAAGATGTAAAAGCGCTTCAAACTGCCTTAGCATCTGTTTATAAAATTAATCCCTGCCAGTCGGCTCATTTAGCAAAGATATCAGGTCAAAATAGTGAGGTACCGTCTTTATTTAAACAAGTAGCATTTTTTGCACATACTAAGAAACTGATTTCTAACGAGCAAGAAAAAAAATTACCCTTTGAAGTCCTTAACATTTTGAATGGCTTTAAATAAGAAACCTAATAATTTATTGAATTGTATTAAAATAAGTAAAGTTATATGACTAATGAATTACCTTTCAATAAAATATTTTTTAAAATTAATTCTGTGGTATTATTTTGCGTTTTGTATGATATTCTGATAATAGAATTGCCATTAATATCATTAAAGCACCTACAAAAATTGAGCAGTTATCTTCTCCTTCAAATATAGGGCTGCAGTTATTGTAGCAAAAACTGGTTCAAGGGAAAAAATTATTGCTGCTTTTGATGAGCTGACATATCTCTGAAATTTCAACTGTAATATAAAAGCTATAATTGAAGCAAAAATACTACAAAATAAAACTGAGACCCATACATTCATTTGTTGCGGAAGTCTGATTTCATTTGTTAAAAAACTAACTATGCCAACTACAATACAAACGAAGATTGATTGCAAAAAGGTTAATGTTAAAGTCTCATGAATACGAGATGCTTTTCCAGCAATAATAATATAACTTGCAAAACAAAAGGCACAATAAAACCCAAATATCACCTTGATTAATAATTAGTCCATTAGAAAGAGTAATAAGACTGATCCCAACAATGGAAAGAGCAATTGAAACTATTAAATATACAGATGTATAACTTCTGTTTAATAATGACTCAATCAAAGCAACTAATACCACAGATAATCCTGTAATAAAACTTGCAGTTGACGCAGTAGTATAAAAAAGACCAACAGTTTGAAAAATAACAGTACCAGCTAATGATATACCTAATGGTATACCATAATAAGTATTCTTTTTATTAATCTTAATTTTTTTAAAAAATAAAATAAAAAGTAATATGCTAGCAATGCCAAACCACCAGTATAAAAAATTAAAAGGATTAAGGGTTGTGACAGCATCTTTTATAAATGAAAAGGTCATCCCCCATAACATCGTAGCTAATAATATTGCACTTGTCCCAATGACCTTTTTATTATCTTTCATAAGAATTGTTTAGCATCAAATTTAATCTCTAATAATATGATTTAATATTAGGGTAAGTGCTAATACCTTAAAATCTATAAATCCTTTGTATAAGTTTAAAATTTTTATATCTTTTTTGATATCTCGTTAGCTTCTTTATTATTAATTTCTACTAATTTATTTTTAAAAAAACTGAATTTCTTTTGTCTGCTTGGCAATTGATTTTGATCAAGATTATCTATCATTGTTGGCCCCTGTGGAGGACTTGCATTAACTAAGATACCTGGACGCGCTTTAAACATTACTTTTGAGAAAGTAATATTATCTTTCTTCGCTTCCATTATATAATCACCTGGAGGAACATTGGTGAAAGCAACACCACCGTCAAGCGAGGTAACATTTAAGTTTTTACTAAAAGGGTTGGTTTTGTGAATAACTGGAAAAATCCCAAAATAAAATGGCTTTGTTTTTATTTCCGGAGATAAAGTTACTGATACACCAGCAATACCTTGAGGAATATCATCTAAAGTAGTATTTGGTGGAGTAATAGTTGCCGTAATCTGGCTTGCTTTGACATCCTCTTTAACGCCCATTGCTAAAGAAAAAAATTTATAGGCCATATTTGAAGGAACTTGAAAAGAAATATTATTCAAAAAATTACTGTTGTTTATACCATCGGGTGGAACTATAATTGTTGGAGTTTGGGTTGTCTTATAACCAGACCAAAAAGTACCTGGCTTTTCAAAAACTAAAGTAATAGGCTCTCCTATGGACCATTCAAAAGGCCCAAATTTTCCAGCTAAGTCAGTCTGAAATCTTAATTGCCTATTTTCAAGAACCGTAATTGTTGCATTTGAAATTGGGTTGCCAGATATAAATGAGCGAGCAAACCCCGATACTAATGCCTTATCTTTCATTTCTAAATTCCATTTAAATTTATTAATTTAATAATATTTCGTTAGCCTTATGTAAACAAGCTAAGATAACACGATTTAATTTGTTGAAAAAAATTAACTATAAAATAAGAGTAGAGTATGGTTGAAATAGAATAGCTTATTTTTTTATTTATAAAACGAAATAAGCTAATAACTAATAAGGGAGATTGTTCCCTCTACAAGAAAAATTTTTCTAAAATTAATTATTAATTTACATACTGCGTAAAAACAAAACTTGTTTTTTCTGATTTTGAACTTTAAAATAACTAGCCATTAGAATTCATCAATAACCACTTAAGTTAGTTATAGCTACTTTAGGAAACTTAACTTGCAATCTGAACCTCAAATAAAGAATATTAATAATTTAAGTAAGGATATGTTTTTGCTTGATTTAAGTCAAAGTAATCTTGGTAATAAAACAGGTTCAGAATTGAGAGAGATATTTTCTGGTATTCCTGCTCATGTAACTGCATTGGATTTAAGCTGGAATTTTTTTTACCTTCGAAGCTATAAAGAACTAACGAAAGCATTTAAAGCCATAGTTGTTAATGTAACTTCCCTCACTTTAACTTGGAATAATTTTGCTAAACAAACGGGTACTGAATTAGCAAAAATTTTTACCTCTTTTCCTAAACACATTAACACCATTTTTATAAATGGTTTTTGGAATAAAGTTGGAAGTGAACTTGCACTAGCATTAGCTTCTATTCCACCTAGTGTAACTTCTCTTGGATTAAAGAAAAACTATTTACATGAGGTGTCAGAGGAAAATTTAGCTCGACTTAAAGGTTGCTTACCTTATATAAAAACTATTCAACTAACTTATAATGAAGTTCAAGCAATGTCACCTCACCGTAGGCAGATGATTAAAGAAATTTTCCCTCATATAAAACATATTATCTTTTTAGATGATCAAGGAAATAAAGTAGTAAACTCTAATTCATTTATTACTTCGCGTTACAAATGGGAACTTGGGGATAAAAACCTCCCCCCAACTTTACTAAATTGGGCTGCTTTTTATACAGTAAAAAATAAAACTAAGTTAAAAAATGTTCCTCAAGAAATTGTAGATCAAATAAATACCATCCCTAAGAATTTCTTTAGTTAAACTAGGAAAATGGAATACATAGCCAAATGATGATTAAAGAAGCGATATAACCTATAGCCCAAAAAATTGAGCGCAAAGTTGACCAGTTAAGTAAATATAAAGCATGATATAAACACCTAATGAGTAAATAAGTTATTGCTAATATTTGGATCGCATAACCTGTATGTTTAGTAGCAATAGCTGTTAAGCATGCTGTTGAAAAGATAATAAGAGATTCAAAACTATTTTTATGTGCAGCAAGAGCTCGTGCTCCCCAACCTGTAAGTGAGGCTTGTTGTATTCTTGGATTATTATTGTCATAACCTCCTAATTTATTATTCATGGCAAGAGCTACTGGGATCTTGGCTAAATAAGGAAATAAACAAGCAATAAAAAGGCAAATAATTATAATAAACATATAAACTCCGAGAATTAAGTATTAATTAATACAATTAAAAAATTCATTCTTACTCGATAAGAAAACCATACATGGTCTATTTTTTAGCTTTAAAATTGAATGATTGAAAGCTGATTATGAATTAATTTAATCTTATATACGAATTTAAGCTTTTATTTTTAAAATCCTCTATTAAAGCCGCCATCACAAACTAAATTAGTACCGGTAATATGATTAGAACTGTCTGATAAGAAAAACTCTATAATTACTGCTATTTCTTCTGGAGATGCATATTTCCTTAGCGGAACATTTGAAGTAGATTCTCTATATTGCTCTTCAAAAGAAAGATTTTTTTCAATGGCTTTCTCTTGCATATTCTTAATTCCTTGTTCGGTCATTACCCCGCCAGGCGAAATACTATTAACCCGAATTCCTTTTGGACCTAACTCATAGGCTAGAGCTTTTGCCTGAGCTAGCCACATTTTTCTTAAAACCGAATAAAGAGGTTTACCAGGCATATACTGAACGGAAGCAATTCCAGAAAGAATAACTATCTTTGCAGATTTATTTAAAAAGGGCAGTATTAAACGGATTAATTCCATGGGCCCAATAAAACAAGTATTGAAAAGTTCTTGCCATTCATAGGAAAATGGTAAAAATGAAGCGGATGTCAAGGGCTTAGGGGTAATAATAACTACGCCATTAAATTTAGGCTGAGGAGGTCCTAATAAATTAATATAATTTTCGATGCTAATAAGATTAGCAAAATCGATTGTGTGAACATCTATGCTCTTGCTTGAGGTGTTTTGTAGCTCATTTTGCAAGTGAAAGAGTTTAATTTTATCACGGGAAAGTAGTGTAAGCTGATACTCTCTTTTGAATAAAAAATGAGATAATGTTTTCCCTATCCCTCCGGTAGCACCTGTAACAATAATATTTTTTGACATATATTTATATCTAAATTCAATCAAATTAATTTGAGTAACATAATTAATTATAACAGTAATCTCTTAGACAAAGAATTGCAGTTAAATTTAGAGGTAAGCTATGAGTTAGAAGCGCTGTAGAAAAGACTCCTATTTCACGCAAATTATTAAACGAGGCTTAACTATTTAGTTCTATATTAATACCAATTTAAAAGCTTGAATCCTAACTATTCCTAAAATTAAATTATACCGTAATAATTTAAATTATTAATATTTTAATTTTTCTTCGCAACAATTGCATAGATATGCCAATATTTATTATTACCTAAAGCATCTGTTCCCTCTTTTTTTGTCTCTGCAAACCATTTAATGTCAAATTGCTTGAGAAGATTATTTAAATCATCCATGCTCCAGAATGTCATATTAAATCTGTTTGTCGTATTCCAACTATCCTTTACTCCCAAAAATGTTCCTGCAAAAATTCCACCAGGAGGTAATGCTGTTAGGATTAAGCTCCAAAATTTATAGAAGGAATCGGATTTTAAAAAATGAAGGCTATAGTTCGCATTAATTAATGAGGCGAATGGAAGAGATGTTACAGATTCAAAGTTAGCTATCCTCATTATTAATCTATTCCTTAATAATAATGGACATAGCGCATGTAGAGTTGTTATTGCTTCTACGTTGGCATCAATTGCCAACACTGGCCATCCAAGCTCTAATAATTTAATTGTATCTGCTCCTGTACCACATCCAAGATCAATTGCTAAGGGAGCAAAGTCTAATTTATTTTTGTAATTTAAATAGTCAATTGCTTTAATTAAAGGTTCTCTCGGCTGCATAATTTGTTGGGTAATTTGATAATAATTAATCCAATTTTTTTTATTCATTTAAATTTCCAAATTGGTTACCGCCGGGTAACTAATTGACTGAGTAATATGACTTTCGTATCTTTAGAAATCATTAATTAATAATAAAGGAAATTATATGAAAGAAAAAATCATTAAAAAAATTGTTCAAAGGAAACTTTTAAAAAGAGGTAAAGGATGGTGTGGTCCAGGAACATGTATAGGATAGTAATTGTGAGCATCCTGTTTTAAAAATAGGATGCTTTAAATAATAGGATACTTAATATAATGTATAACCCTAGATTAAAGCTAATCACCGCCTATAAAAATGATAGAATTACCGCGCGTTATTCTAAAGATTATCCTAATGCTAAAATGCATTCTAAAGAAGCTTTAAAGGAATTAATGAAGTTTATCTGGCTTTGCCTTAAACATAGCTCAGATAGAGAAAAAGATCCTAATAATCCTTTATTAAATTTTTCTTGTATCATTCATCCAGAAATGGCGGACATTGATAATATGTGGCATACATTTATTCTCTTTACCAGAGATTATCTTGACTTCTGTAACCGGTATTTAGGCGGTATATTCTTCCATCACGAACCTATAACTTCCGAAGATAAATCAGATACAAATTATGAGCATGAATTAAATCTATACTTATCATATGTATATGATAATTTAGGTAAAAGCACGTTATTAAAGTGGTTTGGATAAAATAATAGTTAAAGCGATTTTAAAAATTTACTCTCCGCAGTCAGTATTGTCTCGATATTTGCTTCAGTCCATGTTTTAAGTGCGTTAAGAATAATACCTAGCTCATGTCCTAAAGCTGTTAATGAATATTCGACTCTCATAGGTAAAACAGGAAAAGGTTTTCTATTAATAAACCCTAGGCGCTCTAACTTACTTAGTGTTTGAGTTAGCATTTTAGGAGAAATACCGCCAAGTTCTCGCTTTAACTCACCAAAGCGCAAGGTTTTATATAAGAGTAAATTGATAATTAAAATTGACCATTTATCACTGATTTTTTCTAAAACGTTACGCGAAGGACATTGCTCATTATATACACAAAAATTCACTTTAGACATATAAGTGCTCTTTTACTTGAGTTAATTCCAATTATAAACTAATAGGCATAACCTAAAGATAGGCTCCCAAATTAGCGAAATATTTTTATAGTGTAGTATCTAAACTTACAATATTAATTTATACAAAAATTCAAATAGATTTTATAATTATACAAAAAGATAAAAATTATTTAGGTATTAATTTTTGTTAAACCATCTTTATTAAAATGTTTTACACAGAGTTATCCCCAGAAATTGTGAATAATTTTATTTAGAGCCCTCATTAAAGGGAAGTTACTAGATCAGAAAATAAGTTCGTAATTAATTGTAGGTCTAACATAATTGCAGGACAGTCACTTCTGGGCTTTATTGAAATAGCAAAATTCTATTTTTAGATTTATAAGCTATCTTCGCTATGGACGCAGGATGGTTAACTGTAAATATACAAAATGTTTTTATCTGGATTTGCTAGGTAAATTATAGTACAGATTTATAAATTTAATGTATACTAGTATATTCCTATATATACTTATATATATAAATATATATTACATTAAGCTTCATTCAATTATTAATTGTAATTTATTATTTTTTATAAGCTCATCAAGGCCCTTTCGCAAAAGATAATTCATAATTCCTTGCTTATTTCCATGACAATAATGAGCAATATCATTGGCTATATCTTTTTTTAAATACAGTAACACAGGCTTTTTCTCACACTCTTTTTCTCTATCAATCTTTCCTGCAAATGTAAGCAAGATATCTTCCTGGGAAGGCTTTTTAACTGCTTCTTTTGAATTATCAATGTTATTTGCATCCTCAATAAATTCATCTACCGTTTTAAATTGTTTACTTTTAATTCTATTTTTATAATGAGATCCTAATGTCATAATAAAACCTCTTCTTCAAGCTTTGCCATTTCAGTTATTGATAAGAATTTCTCTTGATATATCTCTTCATATAAAGAAATAATATCGTTACTTGCTTTATGTAGATATTTTTGCGCCCTATAAGGAGGAAGTTGTTTATATTCGTTAGCTTCAAATTCAACTACAGACCAAGAATTAGAAATAGAATATTTAAAAGATACACGGTGACCAATAGTAGTATTACAAAGTAAAAGCGTAGGAAAAGAATCTTTAATAACCAACCTTGCTTCTTCTGTTGTTTTTGTTTGAGCATGTGTCGAACAAGCATTTAAAATAATATAAGTTTTTAAATTAGGATTATAAGTATGTGATAATTCTGAAAGCTCTTCGATTGTTTCAAGCGTATCCATATCAAACTCAGATGGCTGTATAGGAGAGTACCAGTTTGATACAGATTTAGCTACCAAAGCTGATCTCAATTCTATTGAGTCTCGACCACCTACATCAACAATAATATCTTCATATCTTGAAGATAATCTATCTAATTCTGAATTTAGATGTTTACCTAAGATACTTATACAAGTTATCTCCGGCTTTACGCCATTTTCATTTCGCCTATCAAAAAATCTAGCGCCTGAACGTTGTTTATCAGCATCAACAAAGAGTACATCATGCCCTTTTAAAGCTCTCATAATTGCCATATTCACCGCAACAGTAGTTTTTCCTGTACCTCCTTTTTCTCCACCTACTACAATAACATTCGACATTTTGGCTCCTATTATTTTTTTAATCAATCATAACAAGCCAATATATATATGACAATATACCATCATATACCAGTATATATTAATATATATTCGTATATATTAAACTATATTAGGCATACATAAATTACCTTAATATATATTAAGGTAATTTAATATAATATAGTATATATTTATACTTAATTTTCAATAAGTTACGTTAAAATCTCATTTGACAAATTCGCTAAAGGAAAGTATAAGATCTAGTTAGGAAAGCTATATTTTAAAAATAATTATTTGTTAGTTAGATTAATATTAAAACAAGGACTAGCGAAAGCTGAGTAAAAAGGTGATTAAGAATGATAGATAAGAAAATTTGATTTTAACTTTAGAAGCCAAATTAGTGGGCAAACTAATTTGGCTTCTAAAAAAACATAAAACTGGGAACAAAGCTAAAACCTCCAAAGGTTATGAAATAGTTTTCATAGCTCTTGGATCTCTCAACTTTTATTTTAGCTATGTTCCTCTAAAAATTCAATAAGATAAGGAAATTATCTATGGGGAACTTATGTTCAATTTTTCATACACATTTTAAAAAATTGATGTTCTTAACTGATAATCCTAAAAAAGCTGTATTTTTAGATAAATGTATCTACTGGTGGCAAATATCTAAATACACCTTAGGAAATAATCAAATTTGGTTTACACGAAGTATTACAGAGATAGCTAATGAGCTAGCAATATCGGAAAGAACCGTCGGACGTTATCTAAAGGAACTAGTAAATAATGGTCTATTAGAAAAAACATGTAAGTTAAGCGCATCTAATAAAAAAGGGTCTTTCAAAGTTACAAAACGACTTTATATTCGCATAACTGATAAGCTGATTCACTCTTTACAATCTACTGATATAAAAAAGATTCCTATTTCCCAAAAAATCGAAACTGAATCAAAGGGCTGTTCTTTTTTGTACCAAAATGACCGAATCGAAAAAGACAATCTGTCAACACCTATATATAAAGATCAAAACTATAATTATTTAATTAACAATATTGTTAGTCAAAAGGATAAAATAGAAAATAATATGTCAAAATCAGAGGTACAAAGAAATTATCCCTATTTTACTGTAGAGAAAATAATAGGAGAACGGATAGATGAGCAAACTAAAAACTATATTAAAGGCATGATGAGCAACTTGCAAAAGCAACACCATATAAAATTTTCCTCACCGGAACAGATTTTTGCAGAGATTGTTTTCACAGTTACTAATCAAGCACAGTTAAAAAATGTTGAAACTACTCGCCATAAAGTCCAAATTATTGCAAAATTATTAAGAGAAAAGCGTTGGCTAACCCCTAAAGGTTTTTATAATCATACAGATTATGGTTATTTTTTTAAAAAAGTACCACATACTAATTTAAAGTATAAAAAAAATAACTTGCTTCTCAGTAAAAAAGCTCAGCTAGAAGAAATTAATCGATTAATCGCTTGTGAACAGCGTCATTTAAAAGAAATTTTATATAAACAGGATCAGAAAAATTCCATAAATGATTTACTTATTCAAAGTATCGGAAAACGTTGCGGCCAATTAAAACTAGAAGCTTCATTATTAAAGAAAGAAATAGAAGAATGCAAAGATGCTATTCAGCCTCTACTTGAGAAAGAGACTAATCAATTACACAAAAGAACATATCTAAATGAACTGCTAGTTAGGGCAGAGCAATTACGTTTACAAGTTAATAAGCAATTTGAAAAATATTGTTTCACTTTAGAAAATAAACAAGCTGAACCTCATCTTCATGATGAGGAGTATAAAAAATATGAGCAATTAAATCAGCAACTAAATTTCTGCGAAATGGAAATTTCAGACTTAGAATATAATTTATATATTAATGAAGCTGCTTAAAATTTAATAGAAGCAATTTAAAAATAATATATTTTTAAACCTATATTTGAGAGATAGGTGTCTAACAATATATCTATATAACTTAACTTTTATAATCAAATAGTATTTTAGGAAAATTATTAACTTAAGCTATAGAAGCCATAATAATGAATAAATAACCACTATAGGTAGCAATTTATAAAATTTATAGTTAAATTAATTCTATCTTTATAAGATATTAAAATTTAGCACATTAATAATATTAAATTAGATTATTAATAAAGTTTCCAAAATCAAACTAATTTAACATTATATTAAAGCTAAATTTGCCGCAATTCACTTAAATCTATCAAGGTTAGCGTCAACATAAATAATTATAGTAACGGCCAGCTAAAAAGGGAGAATTCCTTAATGTCAACACCTTGCTCAGTCAGTTTAGTGAAATTACGATCTCCCGAATGTGAGCTTGCACCATGCCCGCTTTATCATAAAGAGCTCTAAATCATTTTAGGCATTTGGTGTAAAGCGACTTCGTTGTTATATCTGGAATAAAGGTTTATGACGAGGCATGCTATTTCACTTTAAGTGATTAAGGTAAACTTGTAAGGCATCGCACAATTTTTTATTAGTTAAGTACGCATAGTGTTGTTTTTCTCCTTTGTCATAGCTCGCTTTAAACACACCTCATCAAGTAGTTAATAATGGCTATTAGCCACATCGGCAGTAGTTAATAAAGCAATTTCTTTGACCCACAAACCCAAACCAAACGAGCAATAAATTAAAGTAACATTTCGTATGGCTAGTGAACTATCTTTAGCTATTGAGAGTAATTATTTGAATTCAGCATCCGCTCTTATCTTTCTTTCGGTATTATTTTATTTTTTATCTAAAATCCTTAAATGTTATTGATTTATATAAAAAAGGAACTCTTGATAAAAATAAAAATTTTCTATCTTCTAAAACTATTGGTGTAACTAAAGAGTTCCTAAAATAGGTAATTTAGGTTGTCTTTGTTTTTAAATTCTTAATCTTAGTTTTATTAATGACATTTGTGGAAAAGGAGGAAATACGGATCAGAGTAATCAACAAAAACGCCTCTTTCTTGTAGTAATTCCATTATTTCTATAGATGAAGATTCACGTACGTTATCAACATCTTTTTTCTAGGCAATGCCAAGTACCAAAATACGACTATTTTTATAGCATTCATAGCGTGAGCAACTTTCTTAACGACTCAGTGGGGCATGTGGCTATTAATCTCACCAGCTAATTCTATAAACGAGTGTGTATTACATAATTACGTGCCTTCCAGGTTAAGTAAAAATGGGTCAAGGAATACTATGTCCACCAATTCCCGGGCCTGGATTACAAGCTACCAAACCTTTCAGTTTTGTAGCTACTGCTTCAATGACTTCATGAATATCAATATCAATTTTATCAGCTAGTATTTTAATTTCATTAACTAATCCAATATCTATAGAACAATGAGTATTCTTAAGAAGTTTAGTCATCTCAGCTACTTTTATATTAGAAAATAAAACAATATGGTGAATAATTGAAGAATATAGAGCCCAATCTGCAGTGCAATGTTCAGTATTTCCTCCACATACTTTTGGAATAGTTGCTGTAGAAAATTAGGGTTACCTGGATTTTCACGTTCTGGTAAATAGACAAGAAAAATATCCTGCCTATCCAACTTTTAGGCTTGTATTTTCAATCCTAGGCTTTAATCCCTCTTGTGCCGTATTAGGGATAAGTTGTACTTTCAAGAGAAACTAATTGTTCTTTTTGGAAAAAAGCTACAGGGAATCTATCGTTTGCAAAACAAAGCTTACATCAAGTTCGCGGTATTTATTTAAAGGCGTTGGCACATATAGTATGATAGTATCAGCTTCACTAGATTTCGAAAAAATCGGAGGTAGCAATAAAAAGTTTTTTAATCTTATTAATTCCTTCATTAGGGACATGCTTCATATGTTTTCCCTCGATTTAACAAATTGATCAGTATCAATTACACAATCTTGATTTTATTTAATTAAATTACTGGGTTATCTACCTTATAGTAGGATTTATACCAATCGACAAAATTTTTAATTCCTTTAGAGATTGGTGTATCCGGCTTAAAATCTATCCATTGATTAAGTGCTTCGGTATTAGATGCTGTTGCTGGAACATCGCCAAGTTGCATAGGCAAATAATTCTTTTGTGCTTGTATACCTAGGGCTTCCTCTAGGGCGCTAATGTAGGATATTAAGGGAACTGGATGATTATTTCCAATATTAAAAACTCGATAGGGAGCATTGCTAATTGCTGGATTTGGATTTGCTGCATCAAAATTGATATGGGCTGTTGCAGGCTTACGGGTGATTCGTATAACTCCTTCTACAATATCATCAATATAGGTAAAATCTCTTACCATTTTGCCATGGTTATAAATATCAATTGGTTTATTTGCTAGAATAGCTTGCGTGAATTTAAATAAAGCCATATCTGGACGTCCCCAAGGACCATACACTGTAAAAAAACGTAAACCAGTAGTGGATAAGTTATATAAATGACTATATGTATGTGCCATTAACTCATTGGCTTTTTTTGTTGCAGCGTAAAGACTTATTGGATGATCAATATTTTGGGATTCATCAAATGGCAAGGAAGTATTGCTACCATAGACACTAGAGCTGCTGGCATAAACTAGATGTTGGACATTATTGTAGCGGCACCCCTCTAGAATATTCATAAAACCTTGAATATTTGAATCAATATAAGAATGAGGATTTATCAAAGAATATCGAACGCCTGCTTGAGCAGCTAAGTGAACAACTTTTTGCGGCTTTTCAGTAATAAATAGTTCTTTAATCGATTGTTTATCACTCACATCTAACTCATAGAATTTAAAATCCGGACTAGAATTTAGCTGATTTAGGCGCGCTTTTTTCAAATTCACATCATAGTAATTATTAAGGTTATCAACACCTATGACTTCTTCTCCATCCAGTAAAAAACGCAAAGCAGTATGCATGCCAATAAAACCTGCACAACCGGTAAGTAAAATTCTCATCTATGTCCTTATTTGCCGCAGCGATTATTAAATTAACTATATCAAAGGGGGTGCATTAAATAAACAGTTATGTCAAATTATATCAAAATAACAGTAAGCTTTTTGGCTGCAAAATGATTAAAATTAATAACTGAATTAATTGAACTTTAATGAATATCTAAAACTTGTATTAATTCATTTACTTAAATAGCTAATTTAATGGAAAAATATATTTAAATTATTTAAGGATATTTGATTCTACAACCATTTATGTAGTCATTTTTATTTAATGATTAATGTGCTAAAAAATATTTATAAGTTTATTCATTTTTGTGATAGAAAGCCAAGTCTAAACACCTCCCATAATAATTGATAAAAAAACAACCAAAAAGTATTTAAAAATATCAATGATTTTGATATAATTATCCTATGTCTTTAAATGAGGTTAGGGTTATGGCAGTTACAAAACCTGCGGATTCTGCAGAACTACCCCCAATTACGTCTCCTAATTTTCTATTATTATCTGATGCTAGTGGCGATCAAATTACCTTAAATGAATCAACTCTTAGCAAGTGGCTTAAAGGGAATTTAGGTGAAAAATTTATAGCTCAACATGGATTACAAGACTCAACCCAAGTTATTTCATTCTTAAATACACATTCAGGAAAGATTGTACGTGAAATGATCCTAGAAGAATTAATTAAGATTGCCAAGCAAGAGGAATTTGTTTTTAAACAAATAAATCTAGAGCTGGCGTATAAACAGCAACTTTTAGCCTACTTGCTTCTTAAATTAGCTTATAAAGAAGATGAACAATTTAAGAGATTTTGTGAAACTGTCCAGGCTCAGATTGATAAGCTTTTAAATAAAGATAAAAGTTCTTCTAAAGGCGTAGAAGCTGAAATTCCATTATACTTATTAAGTCAATTAGAGAATCTAGAAAAACAAGCATATGATATAAAGCTTGCTTTAGAAGCTACAAAGGTCGAATTAACTAAAGTTGAGAAACAGTTACAAGAAATTGATTATGCTAGAAGTTCAGTTGTTCAACATCGTAGTGATTTTGAAATTCTTCTTGGCAATTTGCCAGATATCACTAATGATTCAATCTCGCTTGATCTATCAGATAGGCAAACTCAGATAGAGGATAATTTAGTTTCTCTACATAGAGTAGCTGATGTTCATTTGAGAACTATAAGTCCAAATCAAGGAGTACCCGCACCTACTCCTGTACTAGCAACTAGCTATCACAATTTACATTCACAGACAGCACATGTTAGAAATATAGTTGATACAATATTAGCTCGACGTAGTGCAAACAATAACGCAGTCAATATGTATATTGACGATAGCCAACTTTCTCCAAGTAGCCTCCATGCTATTGCAAAACAATTGAGTTCTCTTTTTATGGAAAATAGCCAAAATTATTTAAATCATTATGATAAAGAATATCAAACTTTGAGAGGCACACAGAAAACTCTACAAAATAAAATTAATACTTTTGAAGATAATCTTAAAACTATAAAAAGAGAATCAGAAAAGACTGAAAAACAATTAATGGATAAATACCCAAGTTATAAAAGATTAAAAGAGCGAGTAGGTAGTTTAAGCCAAGCACCAGGTTTCTTTGCTGATTTAACACCAAGTAATAGTAGGGACTCAGAAAATTTATCTCATGATTCTAGTCATAGAAATTTCAAAAAATAACCAGACTTAAATTATGGATTGTTCTTACAACCAACAAATAGTTAACTATAATAGTTATTTATTTTAAGAGTTATTAGCTCTAGAAATGAAGAATTTCTTTAAGCTCGTTACCTAAAGATAATTCATTAATATTAGAGTTATTTTTACTAACATAAAAGGCAGCCCAATTAAGAAGAGAGGGCGGATTTTGTTTATCACCTAATTCCCAAGCATACCGTTCAGATAACTGAATATTCTGGTTGGCTATTTTTTCACTATTTGTATTTACAAGCTGTACCTTCTCAATATTGGTAAATACTGCTTTCAAAGCCTGTCTTTGTAAGTTTGTCATAGCATAAACTTCACTTAAGCAAAATGAGATTTTTTTTATATATTGTAAAGAATTTTTAAGGATTAATAATTTATGTGCGTCAAGTAAATTTATGCCATTTTTTTGCAAGTTGAGAATTGTAACCGTTGAGGGGAGGGCGTTAAATATGTTTAATAATTTAGCTGCCTTTTTTAAATTTAACATGTTTGAACTTAGATTCAGCTCAATGATATTATTAAGTGCTTTAAAAGCTTCTATTAATTTTGTTGTGGAGAGAGTGCCAAAAAAATTCCCACTTAAGTTAAGACTATTAACTGTTGAGGGGATAGCTTTAAATATTTTCTCTATATCTGTTGTCGGTGTACTCCCTAATGCATTCTGGTTTAAATCCAATTTAATAATTGAAGAGGGAATTGCCTGCAATGCTTGCGCTAATTCATCTGAAGTTCTGGAATTAAGTATGTTCAGGCCCAAGTTAAGAGAATATACGCTAGCAGGAATGGCTTTAAATATCTGTACTAATTCTTCGGCAGTCTTTAAACCTAATCTAGTAAGTGTTAAATCAAGATCAACCACTGTAGAAGGTATAACTTGAAACGCTTGAATAATCTTTTCTGTTGGTATTTTACTTAAATCACAGCCCATTAAGTTGAGTTTAGATACACTTGAAGGCATAGTTTTAATTGATTCAACCAGATCAACATTAACATATACTTTTATTCGGTAGTGCATTTCATTTTAATTTGCTTCTTAAAGCCAGAGAGTATCACTTTTTCTGCAGTGAAAAAATATTATATCAACTAAAATCATGTAACATGAACAATTTTAAATATTTATATTACTCTTAATTTAACGAACTTTTACACTTAAAGTATTAGAAGAATTGATATTTATAATGTTTTTATATTCGATCATTATACGTTAGAAAAATAAGGGCAGAGGGTTAAAGAAGGCCATTCTAAATTAACTACTAGTTGAAGATGAAGTACACATTATTTATCAATTTTTTGCAAAATTAATTATTTTTACAGGATGCTAAAGGTGTTGGCGCTACAATTTCATAAAAATGATTAAAATAATTTTGCTTGATTGGAGTAGTTCCTTTTTTACCAGCATTAGGGCCAATGATAAATGTATCTTTTTTAGGTATCCCTGCAAGTTCATAAGCCTCTATATCTGTCATGGCATTACCGTAAGCACGTATAATATTTAACTGTTTTTCTTTTATGAGATCTTTTAAATAATTGCCTTTAAATTGTGCTGTGCTTTCTCGTAACAATAGTGAATTTCTAGTCTTCAGTGGCCAGGGAGGATAAAATAAGATATTTTCTAACCACTCTCTAGATACAGAAGCCATCCAATAAGGACGTGCAGTAAGAAAAATTATTTCATACCCTTTTTGCTTATAAGCATCTAATACTTCTGCTGCATAATAATAAGGAGCAGCTATTGACAATGATAAAAAATCTTTAACTATTTCAAAATCGGAAAGAGTTAACGTCCCATCAATGTCAAAAACTATCGCTTGATGTTTAGGATTAATTATACTGATTAAGCCATCAGCTGAGCTTCCATCTCCTTCTACGAACATACGAACTAAATAATCTCCAGGTGTTAGTCGTTGGTTTAAGGGTATAAATACCTCGCCATTTAAATCCGTTTTAAATTTTCCTAAATAACGCCATTGCTTAGTATGATCTGCATAAAGATAAGTATGAATATACTCATCTTCCAAGTCCTTATGCAAAACCCAATCATAATCAAATTTTGCATGTAACACGGCAGGATGATGTTCACTCAAAATTAAATCATGGACAACATGAAAGGGCTTAAATAAATTACTTAAAATTACATTCCTATAGTGCCTAAATTTTTTGATATCTGGAGGTATAAGATAAGGCGCCTCATTGGCTAAATTGATGTTAGTACAACGATCAATTTTTATAAAGGAGTTAGTGATATTTATACTATAAGCAAAATTGAAATTTCCAAGCAATATCAAAATTATTAAGTATTTTTCAATTTTCATTTTCCTTTTTTCCTTTAACAATCCATCCCTAATTCTTTAAAGACATAATTTGCTCTAATAGAAGCTCAGTAACGTTAAAGGTTGAATGAAGCACTTTATTTAAATAAAATGGTTTATTTATATTAAATACATTTTCTTAGTCTGGCTTGTGTTTAATTATATAACAATTTGAGAATTAATAAAGCAATAATATAATTAATTGATTAGTTTTTTTAAGTTACAGAGCCTATTCTTAATAGGCTACTTAGTAGAGAAATATTTTAATTTTCAAATAATTAAGCTTAATTCCGCCAAATTATTTTTGCTTAAATTTAATATTAAAATTTCACTAATATCAATTTATGCTTTATTTTCTTACAATGTTATTTGCGATTGCTCATAATAATAGCAATTTAAACAAAATTAATTACCAGATTAATCTCTAATGCTAATGATCTGCTCTAGTTTTGATATATATCATTGAAAAACCCTCTACCGTTAAACAATATATTAACTATCTTAAAGTGTGTTTCGTTTTGTAGTAGTTTAAAAGAGGTTGAGAGAGAAGAAATTCTCTGTGATAATTATCACCTTTGTTTAATAGGGATATTAATGTGAGTAAGAAGATTGGCTTAGTATGTCTCTTTCTAGCCTTCCCTCTGCATGCAGGCACTATTGGTGAATTTATTTCTTCTGATTACTCATGGTTTGCTTCTGTAGGAACAGGATTCTCTTGGACCGAAAAGCCTGGTATTTATAATCCTGATCCTGCTCAATGGGATCCTGCTGTTGAAGGTTATGATGCAAGCCTTGGTGATAGAGGGTTTTATACTTTCGCTATTGGCATGAAAGCTCTAGAATTTATTGATGTAGGAATTAGCTATCTAAATCATGAGGTATTTAATTATCAAAAATTTCAAACTGGTGAACAAACTATTCAAACTGCGTTTACTGGAAATGCTAGAACTCGTTTTTTCCAATTAGATAACCGTGCTTTATTGATTAATTGTCTCTTACATTCTTCTCAAAACTTAGCTAACTTTAGAGTTAATATTATACCTTTTGTCAGTGGAGGTATAGGATATGCCCACAATCAGGTATATAATTTTTATACAGTTGGCAGCACTACCGTAGCAGATACTGCTATTGGCTCTACAAGTTCTATTGGTTCTGCAAACAATACAAATAGCTTTGCTTGGCAAGGCTCCGCTGGATTAAGCTTTAATCCGAATCAAAGTTATTTAGGAATTAATATTGGTTATCGGTATTTTAATGGTGGAAAATTTAATACGTCATCTAAACTATATACTAACTCTAATGGTATTGTTAATACCAAAAATTGGAGTGGCTACTTAAAAGCAAATCAAGTTTTTTTTGAACTTCAATATTGGGTATAATTAACACAAGAATTTATCTTATCTCAAAGTAACGTTTCTAAAATTAATTTAAAATTAGCTATTGGCTGAAGAAGAAATAGAATATGTAGTGTTCTTTTCTAAGCTCAGTCTTTCTGGCTTAGGATTAGGAAATAAACCTACATTGTTTAATGTACTAGCTATGTTGATTCGTTCACTTACAACTTGTTCTAGTCGCTCAATTTGAATTTCTTGTTGGTTTAATAGAGAACTATGGTCTTCATTGAGACGCTCAAAATCCATTTGTACTTTACATAATTTATTCCCTGTCTCCAACAAACTATGAGCAAAGTGTGCTAGAGTTAGCTCCTCATTTGTTACGAATTCCTGTAAGCGCTGCTGAAAATAAGTGCGCTGCTCTTTATCTGTAATTATTGTTCCTGATAATACTTGTAATGAACCCTGTAAAATATTAGTGACCTGTTTTGCTTTCTTTAATTCTAACTCAAGTGTTTCATTGGTTTGATTTAATTGAGCAATTTGTAATGATAATTCAGCTTGCCTAAGCTCTGTAGATAATGTTATCTGCTCTAATTTTAAGCTATATTGCTCTAATAAATTTGCTTGTTCTTGAACTCTTAATGAGAGTTCTTCAACAAGACATTCTAGTTGATTTTGTGTTGTATGAAGCTCTTCCTTTGCTTTGGACAATGATATCACTTGCTCTTTCATGCCATTCATTTCTTTATGTAACTTTATAAGCTGATCAGATAAAATTTGTCTCTCTTGATGTATTTTTTCAATTTCAAGCCACAATTGGCTATGTAATTTATTAAGTGAAGTTATAACTTCTGAAATAATAGTTGCAAAACTTAAGAATCCTTGCCTTAACTTTTCTTTATCCTTTTCACAGTGTTTATAATGATTATTAAGAAAGAAACAACTTACAGTAAACATAAAAAGAACACTTAAGCTTACAACAAGCAACGGGATGAGATGTAACATAAGAGCTGCAATAAACATGGGGGCAATGAGAACAGTACCAAGAACAACTTTTTGCCACGCAGCCAATTTACCCCAAAATATAGCGACCCGTGAGAAAAGGCTTGAATTTTCTGCAAAGGTATTAATTAATTTATCAAAATCAGTTTTTAATTTTTCTAATAATTTCTTATTTAAATTAAGTTGATTAAACTGAATTTCATTAGAATGATACTTTGTATAAGCAGCGGATAGATTAATATTAGCTTGTTTTAATTTTTCATCAGTAGCACTGTCTTCCTGCGTACCTGTTAAAATTGGCATACTTTCCTTTCCTATTAATTTTAATAAATGACAGCTGATTAAGAAAGTCCATTGGCGAAGATTCTAGCGAATAATTTTAGCTCAGTCATTATTTTTTAATAACACTATGCAAAACATACGAAGACTAACTTGATTATAAGTTTGTATTAAACTAGGGTGTCAGAAAAACCTAAAATCAAAGCCTGTCTATTGGCATAATTGAACTAAGGAGAAGCAAAAGCTTCTCCTTATGAATCGCCTTAAAATTAAATGCTTTAATTTTTATAAATTATTATGAAAAAATCCTATAAATCTTTCTTATTCCCGATTATTTTATTTAGTTCAATTTTACTTGGAGGTATTACGGGATATTGGCTAGGTCCTAAAGGTCATTACTTAAAACCCTTTGGTGATATCTTTATTAACTTAATTCTTACTACTATTGTTCCTTTAATCTTTTTTAGTATATCTTCTGCTATTGCGCGCACTTCCTCTCTAGGTAAATTAACCACTCTGATGTTTTATATGGCCGCAGTATTTATCTTCACAAGTCTTATTGCTGCTTTATATGCTTTATTAATAGTATCTCTCTTTCCACCGGCTCCAGGAACATATATACCCTTTAATTTATCTGCATTAAGCAAGACCCCTAGTGTTTTTAATCAAATTGCAAGCATATTTACGGTGTCTAATTTTTCAGAGCTATTATCTCATCAACATATGTTAGCTTTAATTGTCTTTTCTATGATAATAGGTACAGCAATAACTCAAATCGATAAGCAAAAAGGCAGTTTATGTCTTGAAATTTTGTATGTTGGGGAAGCTGTGCTGATGAAGAGTTTTAACCTTATTATGTATTATGCGCCTATCGGTTTTTTTGCTTACTTTGCAGTTTTAGTCAGTGAACTAGGCCCTCAAGTTATAGGGAATTACCTACGCATTACCATTCTTTATTACTTTTCGGCTTCTCTTTATTTTATTATGGCATCAACATTATTTGCTTTTCTTGCCGCAAAGAAAAAGGGAATACTGTTGTTTTGGTCTAATATTTCCACTCCTATGCTAACTGCATTAGCAACATGTAGTAGTGCTGCAAGTATTCCTGTTAATTTAGAAGCAACAAAAAAAATGCACGTACCTTCTGAAATTGCAGATATTACTATACCATTTGGTTCTCTCGTTCATAAAGATGGTTCAGTTATTGGCGGTATATTTAAAATTTCTTTTTTATTTGGCTTATTTCATTTAGATTTCACTAGCCCTAATATACTTCTTACAGCCGTAGGAATTTCCCTATTAGTAGGTACGGCTATGGGTGCAATTCCTAGCGGCGGCATGCTTGGCGAATTATTGATTCTTAGTGCCTACAATTTTCCTCCATCTGTGTTAATTGCGATAGCAGCTATTAGTGTACTGATTGATCCTTTAGCTACTATGCTAAATGCGACAGGCAATAGCGTTAGCAGTTTGATGATTTCTCGGTTAATGTGTGGCAAAGAATGGCCACAAAAGACCTAATAATAAATTTTAAGGCTGTATTTATTTTTATATTTTAATTCATTTAAAAATTATTTTTCAAATTGTTAAAATAGCTCCATTACTCCCATTGTAATTTTAATAGATTCTAGTAAAGTAATTTAATAATAATCCTTCACTTTAATAATGAAAAAATTCCTTCTTGCGCTTCTTTATCTCTTTACTTTTAGTGCTTATGCTATTTGTATAAAAAATCAAACTGATTTTTCGATATATTATGAAATTCAAAACCAAAACACACATTTTCCTATGCCTAAGGTAAAATTTTATAGTGGAGTTGTAGAATCACATCAGCAAAAATGCCATGCACATTCTCAAGATGAAGGTGATGATTGGAAAATCTATCGTTTTGATAATATTAAGATATTTAAAATAAATGAGAATAATGATCATAAGTTAGCTTGTTCACGCCAAGTAGAAGGAATTCTTAATTTTTTAGAAATTGATTATCATCCTTGGTCTAATCAATGGTGGTGCCTTGATAGAAGTGATTATGAAGATTAATAAACTTCTTTAATTAATAAGTAGGAATATTAGTCATCACTAATTAGAGGCTTCAGATCTTATGTAACTAGATTGCTTCTCCATACTAATTCTAGAAAATAGTACTGATAATAGATACCCATTTAAGCCGCTCTGAAAAATCTAGCAACCTTTAGCCATTTAATTATAAAACCTATGAGCATAGCTATTATGATAGTTTACAACTTACTTTGATAAAAATAAGCGTTTATCGTACAGTAATTTCTATCTCATATTGATGCTATTAGGAAGGAATTAGTGAAAAAATATAAATTTTATAAACAATTATACTTCCAAGTCCTCATCAGTATTATTTTAGGAGTTTTAATAGGATATTGTTACCCACAGTTAGCAATACAAATGCGGCCTTTAGGTGATGGCTTTATTAGGCTAGTAAAAATGATGATTACACCAATTATTTTTACTACGGTTGTAAGCGGTATCGCAAGCATGAAAAATATAAGCGAAGCGGGTCGTATTGGTATTAAAACACTTATCTACTTTGAGCTCATTACGACCGTTGCACTATTAATTGGCTTAGCTATTGCTAACTTATATCGCCCTGGTATGGGAATGAATATTGATGTACACAGTCTTGATAAGACAGCTATAGCAAATTATGTAGTGCAAAATTCTAATTCTGATACGGTTACTTTTTTGCTTAATATTATTCCAGATACCTTTATTAGTGCTTTTACTAGAAGCGATGTATTGCCTATTTTATTAATAGCTATTTTATTTGGCTTCGGTCTTCTACATGCAGGTGAAAAAGTAAAATCTATCACGCGTTTTATTGATTTATTTTCTACAATCTTGTTCTCCATAATTGGTTTTATTATGAAAATTGCTCCTATAGGAGCTTTTGGAGCCATGGCCTATACAATTGGCGCTTACGGTATTCATACACTTCTTGCACTTAGTCAATTATTAATTGCAATTTATATAACAAGTTTGCTGTTTATTTTTATTGTACTGAACTTAGTTAGCAAGTTAGCAAACTTTAGTTTTTGGAGCTTCTTAAGCCTTATAAAAGAAGAATTATTAATTGTATTTGGTACATCGTCTTCTGAAGTTGTATTACCACAAATGATCAAAAAATTAGAACAATTTGGCTGCGCTAAAAGGGTAGTTGGATTAGTTTTGCCTGCAGGTTACACATTTAATTTAGATGGGACATCTATTTATCTGACTATTTCTGCTTTATTTATAGCTCAAGCCTTTAATGTTGATTTAACATTTAGCCAGCAATTAACCATTATTGCAATTTTATTAATAACCTCTAAAGGTGCTGCAGCAGTAACAGGCGGTGGATTTCTGGTGCTAGCTTCTACTTTATCTACATTGCCGTCTATTCCTTTGGAAGGGCTTGCTTTATTGTTAGGAATAGACAGATTTATGGATATAGCACGCTCTATAACAAATTTAATAGGTAATGGCGTAGCAACTATTGTTCTTGCTAAGTGGGAAGGCGATTTTAATGAAAGTACAAATAAAGCGCTCGCAAAAAAAGCCAAGGCAATCTTATCTACTTAAGTCATAAAATAAAATTAAATAGTAAATCGCTATTCATTTTAACTAATATTAAATTAGTAGCGGTCCCCATAAATCTTAAGCGTGATAAGGATGGGTAAGTTTACTAAAGGCGATGAAGGCACCAGGATTGGTAGTAGCATCATCATTGGGAAAATACAGTTTGCTTTTATCCAAACCTAAAACTGGCTTCAACTCAAATTTTGTATATTCATGAAATCCATAGTGTTTATAAAAAGCCTGAGCTCCATAATTAGTATTACGTGTATATGGAATAATGACCTAATCTAAGACCACTCATGATAATTAAAGATTCGAAATGAGGTCAAAAGTATAGCAAAATGAAATTATTTTGGTATTGTAAATTAAGAAGAGAAGTCGATTTTATAGTTAGAAACTTGATTTGTTTTTTCATTAAGGGAAATATTTTGATAAGGCAGCCAAAAATCAGGTAGATAATGCGAGCTATCTTCTTTAGGATTTGAAAAATCATTGTCGCTAATTTCAAGATTACTCACCTTAAGTTTTTTACCATAATTCGATGGTTTGTAGAATCTATGATTGCAACACTTGATTCAGCTGAAGCAAATTTTTCTGAGTGCGAGTCTGATGAAAACTTTGCAAAACGGTTACAAGAAACGGAATTTAGAAAAGCTAGGATTAACTAACTTAAGAACAGTTCTTTTGTGCTTGTTCTAACTCTATTTAAAGTCCTTAGTTATCGATTTATGATATTATTAATAGTAATTAAAAGGACAACTCATTGATGTTAAAGACTCAGCAAATGAATATATTTGCCCAAAATGAATTTTATAATCTTACGTTTTCAGATTTAAAATTAGAGAAATCTGAAGTTGAAAATAAAATCTTTAAAAATTGTAAATTTGAAAAGATTAATTTTAACGAAGCCAAATTAATTGCCTGTAAATTTGTTGATTGTGAGTTTGTTTCATGCAATTTAAGCGCTATTCAAATAACTAACTCATCTTTTAGTGAGACTATTTTTGCTGACTGTAAATTAATTGGAGTTAACTGGACAAAAGCCAAGTGGCCTCTCATTAGACTAACAAGTCCAGTTCAGTTTTATCGCTCCAATATCAGTTATTCAAGTTTTTATGGATTAGATTTAAAGGAAATCATTATTGAAGAATGTATCGCACATGATGCGGATTTCAGGGAGGGAAATTTTTCTAATGGAAATTTTATGTTAACTGATTTGGAAAGTAGTCTCTTTATGTATACTAACTTAAATTCGGCATCCTTTATTGATGCAATTAATTACACCATAAATCCCAGTGACAATGATATTCGCCGGGCAAAATTCTCAGTGCCAGAAGTATTAAGTTTACTACATAGCTTTCAAATTGAAATCGAATAAATGAGCTAAACTTATTATTACTTTTGCAATATAATGGAAATTTATATCTAGTAGTTTAATTTTTTCTTGTGAAGACAACTTCATTGTACATAAATTCTTAGACAGTTTATATTAACCGCAAAAATATATCCCTTTGATAACAAGATGGCAGTTTTAGGTTATTAGATACTTTATTTTGTATATTGGAGACTATTGTGCTATTAGAAAAACGCTTTGAACGATTTCAGCAAAGATACAAACAAATTATTAATATTAAGGGAAATCATTCTACTGCATATGAAAAATTAAAAGCTTTTATTTTCAGTAACATTACTTACCCTCCCGAAGATATAGAAGACTTTGAATTTTATCTTGATAAGCAGAGAAAGAAACTAGTTTTTAGTGTCACCGGCGGGCTTTATAACGGAAATGCCAGCGAAATTCTCCACTTTTTTAGGCACTATGATGATCAAGCAGAATGGTATTTATTTAGCGATAGAATTAAAACTGTAAGAAAGTTTGAACTTAATCTTGAAAAACTAGACAATAATTTCTTAAATGATTTCGAAGCATTTGTAGTTAATCCGCAACTTAACAGATCTCTTGCACAGTTACCAAGCGAGATGCAAAGCAAGGATTATATTTCACCTATCAATTATAGAAAATATACAGACGTTTCTAAAAAACCATCTATGATTACCGAAAATTTACCTATAGCTTCTCAGAGTTCACCTATAGTTCCTCAAAATAATAAGCTTAATACCTGTTGTAATACACGTACCCTAGCAAAATTTGCAGGCCTATTTGCTATAGGTGCAGCTATCCTGATTTCTAATCAGCTAATCCAAAATCCTGAAAATGAGCAAAAAAATATTTTAAATTAAAAATTATAATACAGAATAGGTTAACTTTAAAATCACACCTAGATTCAACTCGGTAATGTAACCAATTTTACAAAGATTTAACATGGCAAAAAAGAATAAAGATAAAGTTTATCAAGTATATGATGAAATTATTGACTGGTTTGACAATAATCGCAGAAAAGATCTGATTATGGAGAAATTTTATTTAAATTTCATTCAAAAATATCTTCCACCTCGCAGCACAATATTAGATATAGGATGTGGTACAGGAGAGCCTATTGATAAATTTTTAATCGATGAAGGTTATACAGTCATTGGAATAGACGCTAGCAAGAAAATGATTGATTTGTGTAAACAAAGGTTTCCAAAAGAAAGGTGGCTTTTAGCAGATATGCGTACTTTGGATTTGAATGAAAAATTTCATGCTGTTATTGCATGGCACAGTTTGTTCCATTTACCTCAGGAAGATCAGCGCAGCACATTAAAGTTACTAGCTTCTTATGTGGAGCAAAATGGTTTATTAATGTTCACTTCAGGGCCTGAATCTGGCGAAGCTTGGAGTGAAAATGGAGGGCAAGATTTATATCATGCCTCACTTACAATTGAAGAATATGAACAGATACTTATAAATAATAACTTTAAGATATTGGTGCATAAAGTTAAAGATCAAGGATGCGGAGAAGCTACTGTTTGGGTTGCTCAGAAAATCTAACTACACCTATTGGCTAATCCATGGTTAATATATTCTTTTTAAGTTTGATTCTCTTGCCAGGCTGAGCGATAAGTTATTTAGAAATCTTTCAAATTAAAGTAATGTGCAAATGATATACTTAAAAAAAGTATTATTTACTCTGCCCTTTTTAAATATTTGCGCAAGGGTATATTAAAGAAATTAAAAGATAAAGAAATTTCAAGTTAAGTAAAGTGAATTATAATTTCGTTAATAAATTCTCTCTAGGATTGAAATTGATTTTAAAGCTTAAGTATTAAATTCTCTTCTTTTTGAATCCAGTTATTATCAGTACATACAGCAAAAGGTATATTTTTAGTTTGGTCTGCCTCTGAAAAAGGGTATCCATAGATATCGGCTATAACTTTATTTAAATAATGATAAGGAATTTTATAAACCTTGCTTGTTCCAGTAGAATCATTGGGATCAAGGTAGAATACCCACTCGCCACTGTCATTAATTTCTGCCCCTATAATTAGTACAGCATGTCCAATATCTCCATATTCAATGGTTAGTTCTTCTAAATAATAAAGAGGACGAATACCAATTTTGTTACTTTCTAAGGATGGAAGAAAATCCTCTTTAAATTGAAAATATCCTGATACCGCTAAAGGGCCTTCCTTGTTTAAATGTTCAATAAGATGCTCTATTTTATAACAAGGATTCCACGTAGAAATTTTTAAATGGTATTGTTTTACAGCCTCTAAATAAATTAGATTTTGAAAAATTATATACTCATCTGATATAGTTAGATTATCGAATTCAAAATTAGCGTGTTCTTTTATATGCTCTTGCAGAGCATGATTAGAATTTATTCCTAATTCTTCCAGGCAATGGCGAGCATTAGTAATATACTTCAATAAAATTATATTATTTATATATAAACTAAGCTCATTAAATTCAAACTGATTTAAGAAATTTTTCAGCAACTGTATCTCTTCCTCTTTGAAGGGGTCTTCCGACTTTAAGCTTAGCTCTTGATTAATATTTAAGCGTTTTTCTGCTATTATCTTATCTATTTCTTCTTTCTGATACTCAAATTGCAAAGATTCTAGAGAAGCAAGAAATTTTGATGTTATATTCTCAATCTTAACTATATTATTTCGAAATAAGGATAATATCCTTTCAATCCTTCTATAAGGATAATCTTGATTAGGAAAATCTTTACCATATCGGATCCTGAGATAGTTGAGTACATAATACCAACAAGTACCCCCTTTTTGGGCTGATTGGTCCCTAAATAGCCCTAAATTGCTTAAATAATACTTTTTAGTGGGAACATGAATAAATATTTTATTTTTTTTATATTCAGTTAAAAATCTTTCCATTAAGCAAAATTTGCTAAAAAATAAGGTATTGTAACTAAAAATAATTAAGGTTATATTAACTCTGCGGCTATTGGATTTAAATTTTTTCAGATTTATCCTCTACCCGCAGTAACCCAAGCCACGTACGATAAAAAGACAAAAGATTGCTCTAATCCCGATTTATTAACCAAATAGCTGAGTATAATGTTCGCTTAGTTATGAAACAAACCCAAAGCCTCCTACTGTCTAAATTAGTTAAAGAGGGTAAAATTAAAGTAGTTGGTGGAATGCAGGATATTGCGACTGGAAGAGTGACTTTTTTAATTAGGGTAAGGGACCTACAAAGGAAATTAATGAATAAAAATTTCATTCATCACTCTTTTTACTTACAAGTAATTTTTTAGTTAATTACATGATAAAATAGTTAGTTTTAAAAATCTGCATATAGTTATCTAAGCTTTTAGTAACTAAAAATGACGGATAGTCTATGGATATACTATATGTATAAGCTTATAGTCTTAATAGGATGTTTATTCATGAGTACTAATATCGCTTCAACTAATGATAATACAAGCAAACCTTATGGTAATGCATATGATTATTCCTTCCATTCATTGGTTGGACATCAGCCTTTACCCCTTAGTCAATTTAAAGGAAAAGTTTTAATCATCGTTAATACGGCGTCAAAATGTGGATTTACACCTCAGTATGCTAGTTTGGAAAAACTCTATCAAAAATATAAAGATCGAGGTTTAGTAATCCTTGGCGTTCCTTCAAATGATTTTGGCAGCCAAGAGCCCGGTTCAGAACAGGATATTGCTGATTTTTGTCGAGTTAATTATGGTGTCTCTTTTCCAATGGCTGCTAAAGAAGTGGTTTCGGGTCAAGGGGCACATCCTTTTTATCGTTGGGCTAAACAAAAATTAGGATTTGGAAGTTCCCCAAAATGGAATTTTCATAAATATCTCATCAATCGTAAGGGCGAGTTGATTACCTTTTTTTACTCGACTACCAAGCCAGATTCCCCAAGATTAGTAAAGGTTTTAGAGAAAGCCCTTAATGAGGAATAAAAATTTTCTAGGCATCGTAGACTTTAACTTTCGAAGTAAAATTAGTAATAATTCTTTCCTTCCTTATAAAATTTCGAGCAAAAATTTATAGCCATGGACTGTTTATTAAAGGAGGATCTTGTTTGCCCGCAAGATAATTACTCTTTTCACCCTCTTTGGGCAAGGTGAAAATTTTTATCAGAATGTGAGAGATTGCTAAAAATTTAATGTTTACAAATTGTGAGTTAGTACGGAACAATTATGGATACTCTAAGCACGTTAGCATCGATTAATTCATTTGCAGAATTTGAAGATTTAAAATTAACTAGCAACATTTTTGAAAGTACTGTAAAGAAAATTCTTGTTCACCATGATTTACCTTTAAAATCATTAACACTTTTTTCTGAAGGAACTAATATTGTATTTTCTTATGATAGGTTTGTTATTAAACTGTTTCCCCCTTTTCACCAAGACCAATTTGAAAGCGAACGATTAGTTCTCAAAGCACTTGAAGGAAAACTATCAGTTAAAACACCTGTACTTCATTATGAAGGTGAAATAGCTGGATGGCCTTATCTAATAATGACTCAGTTAGAAGGAACGCTGTTAGAAACACTTTGGCACACCTTAGAGCATAATAATAAATTACTTATTATGAGGGAGCTAGGTTCATTAATCAGAGAGGTTCATTCTTTATCAACACAGGGCTTAGAATCAATTGGTTGTCATTGGAAAATGTTTATTCAAAATCAAATAATAGGCTGCCTAGAAAATCATAGAATTAAAAATTTATCTACCACGTTACTGCAGCAAATTCCTTCCTATATTGAAACAGTTAATGAATCCTTACTTGAAATTGAAAAGCCGGTTATTTTAACTGGCGAATACACACCAATGAATGTTCTAGTCAATAATATTAAAGGTGTTTGGCATATTTCAGGCTTAATTGATTTTGGCGATGCCAAGTTAGGTTATTACAAATATGACTTATTAGGCCCTGGTGTATTTTTAATCCAAGGCAATAAAGAATTACTCAAGGTTTTTTTAAATGCTTATGGTTTTTTACCCCATGAAATAAATGCGGATCTAAGTCACCAGTTAACGGCGTTAATGCTTCTTCATAAATATAGCAATTTAGAGATTCAAATAAGAATTCCCGGCTGGCAAAACAAAGTATCTTCTCTAAAAGAATTAGAAAATTTGGTTTGGGGATTTTAATTCTATTATGTGCTTAAGTTAATTGGCTACTCTAATTACGCCCGATCTAACATGGATTGATTTAAAGTCCGAGGAAGGACACTACTATATCATTTTCAACCTGTAATCTTTTTTCATACTCTAGAATTTGCTGATAGAGATCATAAATAACAGTATGAAGTTTTTGTGACTGATACCAGGATTTTTTTGGTAAAGATAGCGGGATACCCTCAGCTAGAAAACGTTTATAATTAGAACTATTTAAAAACACACTAATTATTTCAATGTTAAAAGGAATATCTTCATCAACGGAAAGGGACCACAGCTTTCCTAAGCTCCAATATCTAGATAATTGCTCTGCTTTTTCTTCAATAAAGCTATTCTCGAGATATGCCTTTATCAAGCAAGCTTTTAAAATTTTAATCACCCAATCTTTTTCCTGTAAAAATTCTAATAAATTATTACTTAAATTGAATTTTGTCCTATTTGCATTTTCTTGACTTGCTACATAGTCGCTTAATTTAGATAAATCGAGTTTAAACATAATAAGGCGTCTTACTCTTTACTACCGTTGAAGGTTTAATTAGAAAGTCTATAATTTTACAGATAACTGTCAAGGTAGTATAAGAATTTTATCAATACATCTTAGTTAAAAGAAGATGAATATAGGCAACTTATTTGTTCAAAAGGTCGTGTTGCAAAAAATATGCGATACGTAAGAATAATAATCTCTGGCCGTAGCTCAATTGTACACATGAAATAAGATTAATAAATGATATCTCTTTAGATTCGCATACATCTTGTTTTAGGCTTTTGATTGGTAGTATTTTGAATGTTGATTTTGGTATTATGAATATTAATTAAATAGTTAATGTGCTAAATTATATTTAAAATTTATATGCTTAGTTTGCTCTAACAAACAGCAAATTTGACTAACTGATAGTATGAAATCATTACCAAAACCTAATTTATAATCAGGCTTTTCATACTTATATCCCTTATCGGCAGATTAATTTTAATAATAAAACAATTATTTCATAATTTATTAAAGTATAGAAAAAATATAAACTATTTAACATTTATGACTTTCTCCAGTGTCTTTTACTAAGTTTTATTTAATTAGGTCAGAAACTTTATATTTAAGCTATACTTTTACTATAAAAAATCCTCAATAGTATTTTTAATAAAATGTAAAGTATAATAATTTAAATAGCTTTTGCTAGCTGTATATTAATTATCAAATTTATTAAGGAAGATTCTATTAATGAAAAAAGGGGTTTTCGATAAGCTTTTTTTATTTATTAATTATATTAATCCTCAACGCTTATCAGAAAAAATTCGTAATGAACAAGTTCAACTACTTTATAAACAATTATCTAAATTTATATTGTTATCTGAGGGCTTAGTAGCCACAGGTTTAAGTGTGGCTCTATGGAATATAAGTAGTCATTTCTTACTTATATATTGGCTTTTATACATGTATTTATTTCCAGGAATAAGCCGAGGCCTTTTACTTGTAATTTATCAAAAAAATAAAAAAAAAATTCCTGTTATTTTTGGTTAAATTTATTTTGCTTAGGCGTCTTCTTTTCTGGAAGTGGCTGGGGCTCTGTTAGCATTTTTCTCTTACCAGACAGAGAAATTATTCATCAATTTATAGGGATAATCGTCATATTTGGGGTAACCGCAGCTGCAAATAACTTATATTCGCCTGTTTTTATCATTTATGCCTTTTTTTTAATTTTGTCTTTTTTGCCATTAACTATTTGGTTTTTCCTTCAAGGAGACCTTTACCATTTGCTAGGTTTGATGAGCTTTCTTTATATAGGGGTCATGCTTAGTATTGCATACAATAGCTATAATCTCCTTCTAACTTCATTAGATCAAAATGATAAAATTAAGACAAAATCAAAAGAACTTAAAAATTCACTTGCAGCAACAAAAGCAATTTTAGAATCGACTAACGATGGAATACTTGTAGTAAATTCAAATAATAAGCTTGAGTACTACAATCAAAGGTTTCTAGAAATATGGCAACTTAGCCGCGAATTTGTCGACTCGCATAATGATGATGAAGCTGTGGCTAAAGCCATCACGCAGCTTGAAGATCCCGAACAATTCCTAAAAAGGCTTAAGTACTTTGCTAAACATCCACACTTAGATAGTTTTGATGAATTAAATTTTTTAAATGGCAAAATATTTGAACGTTACGGTAAACCTCATATATTAGAGAATAAGATTATTGGCCGGGTATGGACTTTTCATGAAGTTACGGACCGTAGAAAAATGGAAGAGCAAATAATATTTCAGGCAACACATGATACTTTGACAGGTTTACCCAATCGCTCACAATTAACTAAAAAACTTTATCAAGAGATTAAATATGCAAAACGATTTAAGCTCAACTTAGCAATCTTATTTATAGATCTCGATAATTTTAAAACGATTAATGATAATTTAGGTCATGAGGCAGGCGATATCTTATTACGCCAAGTTGCCAAAAGATTAGTACTTTGCCTGCGTGAAACAGATACCGTGTTTCGATTTGGTGGCGATGAATTTGTTATTTTTTGTTTAATCCAAAACTCAGAGGAAATAAACGACTTAGTTCAAAAAATGCATTATTGCCTGTTAAGCCCAATTAAAATTGGGATAAATAATGTTATTATTACGGTAAGTATGGGTATAAGTATTTATCCTAAGCATGGCAAAGACCCATCAAATCTTTTAAAAAATGCTGACATTGCGATGTATTGGGCCAAAAAGCAAGGCCGAAATTCTTATCAGGTCTATAAAAAAGAATTACGGCAAGGCTCTAAAAGACGTATGACGCTTTTAAGTCAATTACACTTAGCTATTGAAAGAAAACAATTTTCCCTCGTCTATCAACCTATTATCGATTTAAGTAGCGAACAAATTTGCTCTCTTGAAGTGCTCCTACGCTGGGAGCATCCTCAAATGGGCAATATTTCCCCTAGTGAATTTATTCCTTTAGCAGAAGAAAATGGATTAATTATTCAAATAGGGGAATGGGTATTAAAGGAAGCCTGTAAACAAGCTAAAATTTGGCAGGAAACAGGCCTCAACCCCGTGCAACTGGCTGTAAATGTATCAGGCATCCAAATAAGTAAGCAAACATTCTTCAATACATTGGAGCAAATTTTAAAAGAAACAAATCTAGAAGCAAAGTATTTAACTATCGAATTAACCGAAAGCACTTTAATGTCAAATCAACAAACCATCTCAACAACACTTGCAAAACTAAGAGAAATGGGAATAAAAATTTCAATAGACGACTTTGGTACGGGGTATTCTAGTTTTGCTTATCTTAAAGATTTTCCAATCGATAAAATAAAGATTGATAAATCGTTTATTCTCGATTGTACAACCGCCTCTAATTGTATTTCTATTATTAAAGCTATCATTGCCATGGGAAAAAATTTAGATTTGTCAATCGTTGCGGAGGGAGTTGAGACGCTAGAGCAGTTACACTTTTTAAAAATGCAGGATTGCAATGAGATACAAGGCTTTCTCTATAGCCGGCCACTACCTGCAATAGATATCCCCAGAGTAATGAATATAAGTCTAAGTAAAATGCTTGAAAGAAAAGGGTTAATAAAAAGGCAATAATTACTTAATCTAATCTTTTCCAATCTGCTAAATATGAGAAATTATTAAAACTCGCAAAGAAGAAATTCGATCTTTATGGACTCACTTTCAAAAAATAATTTATTTCAGGGATGGAAGATATTTGTAAGGAAAAGAGTAGAGGGAATCACAGAACCCAAAAGTATGAAAAATTTTCTCATTTTTTAGAAATAGAATTGCCAAATTATTTTGAAGAAAGAATTCTGCCTGCAATTGATGTCTTGCTTGCTGCAATGGCAAAAGTGCATAGTCTTAAGCTTGTAACAAGAAATACAAAGGATTTTGTAAATGCTTCCGTAGAATTAATTAATTCGTGAAAATAGTAAAATTTTATAACTCTAAAGCTTCACTATAATGTCTTCCAAAGACTATATTAGCAGACGAAATAGGCATATATAAATCGACGATTAGTCGGGAACTTAATCACAATCTAACCTTTGTTTGAACTCGTTTAGGTTATTGAACTTATAAAGCGAACTACGCCAAAAGTATGCTGATGACCGCCAAGGAGATAAGCCAAAGTATGTAAAAGCGAGTGATGAAATTAAGGCGTTTATTAAAGAAAAGCTACAGCAAGATTGGAGTCCTGAACAGATAAGCGGCTATGCTAAGCGTAAACGATTATCTAGCTTGAGTTCTGAGTGGATTTATCAGTTTATCATAGAGAATAAAAAACATGGCGGATGTTTATTTAAGCACCTAAGATATCGACAAAAGAAGTATCGTAAGCGCTATGGTAGCCCCAAACGTCAAGGTCAGATTAAGAATCGGCGACTCATTGATGAAAGACTTAAAGTCGCTGATGAAAAAACCTGAGTCAGTGATTGAGAGATTGATACCATTATTAGCAGGAATCGCACGCATGCTATTGTTTCAATAGTTGAACGTAAGACAAAGTTTACTCTTCCTAAAAAGGTTAATCAAAAAAGACCACCAAAATGTCAGCCTAGCACGATAGATGCTTTAAAGCCATATTATAATTTAGTTTTATCAATTACAGCCGGGAATGGCAGCCAATTTGCCAAACATCTTAACCATAGATGGCGGTCGTTCAGTAAATTGGCTAGGTCAAGATATTCCTAAAGCCGAAGATAACTATTTACCCAAGCAAAATTATAATTAACTTTTATTCTTCATTGTTACATTCTGTATTCAGTCAGACTGGCTTGTTATGAGATATCCTTAGAATATCCAAATAAAGAAATGTGAAAAGTGCATAGGCAAACAATAACAATTCAAACACTGAAGGTGGGTCAAAAAACTGATTAATAAAACTATTCGATATTTAAACTGCAATAAAATTAAGTCTAAGCAGCATATTAATTAGACTTAAAAGATTACTACTGAGTCTATCTTTTCTAGATAAAATTCTTTTCCTACTACTTCTAGTACGATTTATTTTTGGTAAATTCATTAAGCGAGGGTAAGATTTTCTTTTAGGAATTGGACAAAGCACTTAATTTTAGGTGGTAACTTTATGTTACTTGAATAAATGGCATAAATAGGCATTTTTATACTCACATTTTTATTAAAAAGTACAATAAGCTTATTTTCCAATATTTCATCAGCCACAATATATTCTGGCAATCGTGCAATACCTTTATTTCTTAGTAAAGCATTTTTAATAATAGAGCTATTAGCAGAGACTAAATTACCCTGCACCGTCATAATTTTCACTGATCCTTGTAGTTGGAATGGCCAGTGGTTTTGGACAGGATCAGCAGAATAAATTAAACAATTATGTTGTAGTAATTCATCTGACTCTTGTGGCATGCCGTATTTACTCAAATACTCGGGCGTGGCACAAATAACAAAGTTAAACGTAGTAATTAAACGTGCAACATAATTTTCATCAGGCGAGTGTGTAATACGCAGTGCAATATCTATCCCATGCTGTAATAAATTTTTAACTGAAGATGATGAATCTATTGTTAAGGACATTTTTGGATATTGTTCCTGAAACTTAGGTAACAATTGTGCTAAAAAGGTTGAGCACATTGATGGGGGAGCTGTAATTTTTAAATGACCGTGGGGCTCTTCTTGCGAATTTTTTAACAAAGATGCGGCAAGTTTCTTTTCTCTTACGATATTTGTGCAGAACTCTAAAAATAAAATCCCTTCCTCGGTTAAACTTAAATGACGAGTAGTGCGATACAATAATTTAACGCCTAAATTTTTTTCTAATGCAGTGATTTGCGTACTGACATAACCCTTTGACACCCCTAGGTCTAATGCCGCTTGTGAAAAACTATTCCAAGTTGCGACAAAATAAAAAATTTCCATTTGGTTCAATGTAAACATTAATTGTTCTCCTAAAAAAATAATGTGTTCATTTATAGCTATATTATCGCCCATTTATAGATAGTTTATAATCTAATTAATTTTTAAGAAAGAGGATATCATCATGGCTCTTGTGCAAAAGAAAATCAGAGAGATAAAAAATGAAGGCATTATAGTTGATATGGCTTTAGGTTTTGAGCCAGAAATTGAAGTGCCTGATAAATGGGAATTATTTGATCGTTATATCCAATCAGGATTTACCTATATAGGTCTTGCTATCGCTGGCGAGTTTACCAGTTTAGAAACAACAATACGATATATGGCAAGACATAAAGCTAATATTCAAAGCAAAATTGATAAATATGTTTTTGTTGAAAAGGTTGATGATATTTATAAAGCTAAGCGTCAAAATAAACTTGCTTTGGGTTTTTGGCTGCAAGGTTCAAATCCTCTTGCGAATGATATTAATATGATTGAAACTTATTACAGACTAGGAGTGCGTTCAATTTTACTTTGCTATAATTCGCAAAATGCTATAGGCAGTGGGTTAGTAGAAAAAGTTGACAATGGCTTAAGTCGTTTAGGATTCAAGGCAGTTGAAGAAATGAATCGTGTAGGTATGTTGATAGATTTATCGCATGCAGGTATTAAAACATCTTTAGATATAATAGAAGCTTCGAGAGATCCTGTTATTTTTTCACACTCCAATTCTTATCACGTGGCCTCGCATATACGTAATTTAACGGATGAACAAATTATTGCGGTTGCAAAGAAAGGTGGAATCATTGGTATTAACGGAGCATCTCAATTATTAGGTGGCGACAAATCAACTAGTAAAAAGATGGTCGACCATATTGACTACATAGCAAAATTAGTAGGCACGGATCATATCGCTTTAGGATTAGATTTAATCTATTTTCATGAGATTCTAGCTTTATTTTACGAAAAAGCAGGCGAAGTTTTTTACCCTAAAGGATATCTTCAAGAAAATATTACTGACTCGTTTCAACCGGAAAAAATAGATGAATTAATAGAAACCTTATTAAAGCGAGGCTTTTCTGAACTTGCTATTAAAAACATCTTAGGCGGCAACTATTTGCGCGTTGTTAATCAGGTATGGAAATAAGGGAGTGTTTTAATGACTCTTCACGAGCAAGCAAAGAAAATAGTTCAGAAGGGAATTGTTATTGATGGCCAACTTGGCTTTGAGCTAGCAATGCCCTGAACTTTCGCAGAAAAATGGTCGTTAATAGACCGATATAAAGAAGCAGGTTTTGATGCTGTAACTTTATCAATAGCAAATGAAGAAAGTACTACTGAACGGGCATTAGTATATTTAGCCCAAATAAGAAAATATATTTTTCAACATTCTGAAAAATATATTTTAGCCAAATCGAAATTTGATATCTTACGCGCAAAGAAAGAAAATAAAATAGCATTACGCTTAATGTTTCAAGGAACAGCTCCTATAGGAAAAAATTTAGATTTACTGGAACTGTTTCATACTCTTGGTATAAGCAGTTTGGTATTAGCCTATAATATATACACGCCCATGGGTAATGGCGTTATAGAAGAGAAAGATAGTGGTCTGAGCCATCTTGGAAAACGATTTATTGCTGAAATGAATCGCTTAGGAATGATAATTGATATTGCACACACAGGTTATCAAACCGCGATGAATGCGGCAATGTTAACAACATTACCACTAGTAAATTCACATTCTGGAGTTTATGGCATTCATCCGCATGTGAGAAATGTACATAACGAACAAATCAAGGCAGTTGCAAGGACAGGCGGCGTAATTGGCGTCAATGGTATAGGCGTGCTTCTAGGCAATCCTAAGGCTAGTGTTGAAAAATATGTAGATCATATTGATTACATAGCAAAACTCGTCGGGGTAAGATATGTCTCACTTGGTTTAGATAATCTTTATTTTGCTGAACAATTTAATCAATATATGCAAAACCAACAAGTGACGCATCCAGAAGCTTATGCTAATAAAGCTGGTGATAGGAGTGATTGGCAATGCTTACAACCGGAAGATATTATTTCAATAGTGGAGAATCTTCTACTCCGAGGCTATGTTGATGAGGATATAAAGAAGATTTTAGGCAGAAATATATTGCGACTGATGTAATGATGCATCTAATTTTTATAAAATATTCTAAATTTAGTCAGATTAGCAGACTAATCAGATTTATTATTAGATTTTGCAACGCGCTATAGCTTATATCTTTAGCTACACAATTTTCTTATAAGCGTTATTTATCTAGATAACCATGAATTTAACTACCATCTTGAATTTAAGCGCTGCGTAAAATCACCATTTGGATCTCTATCATTATCAACTAATTGTTTTAATTTTTCCTGAACATACTCTAAACACCAATTGAATTTTTCATGAGGATAATTCCTACAAATATATTCATAGGCTTCCTTACATCTTATTGGTGTTTTATAACTTTCTGAGATTATTGGTATAGAAAATATATTCTCATAATCACTAGAATCTTCTGATAAATACTTATTACGCTTAATCATGTTAGTATAGTTTGTTTGCTCTTCTAATGTGTGATGCGTGAAGAAAGGTGTCATACTGCTTCTTTCTATGCTGATAATTGGATCTCCTTTCTTTTCTTGAGTTTGTTCTTTAATGATATCTAATAAAACTTTTTGCTTACTAATACGCTTAATAAGATGATCTTTGCCATCTGAAAAGTAGACTTTGTCCACTACTAAAGTTAATTTATCAAGTGCGCCACTACATAAAAAAAAGTCTCTCAGTACTACAGCTCCTCCGATTATAGGATAAGCATCTACTGTCAATAATATATTAGTTGGAAGAGTGCTTAAGAGAATATTATTTTTTGCACTCAATGAACCTACTACAACAAAAGTATGAGGGATATTTTTCCCAGATAATTCCTTTAGGCCACAAATATTTATTTGAGTACCCCTAGGTAATATGGCTCTTAATAAAGTTGCTAGCACATAGGCATGTTGATCACAACATCCTGATAAACTTAATACAGCTACAGCAGCATTTCTTTCAATATGACTTCTATGTATTTTGTACTCTGTGGTTGGTATATGATAAAAAAACCTCTGCGAATGCCCAATTTTGTACATTTCAAACCAATCAGATTTTTGAGCTTTTTTAGAGTCCTCATTGTAGATATCGTGATCGGTTCGACTCAAATAAAGCCAGTTACTTCTGTATTTCCCAGCGTCTATTGAGCGACCTTTATTTTCTTTAATATCAATCCAGTTATTTTCAGAGCCAAGAGCAAGTAACATTTTTGTGATCTTTGCAGTTGCATCACATAACTCGATTAAGCTCAAAGAAGTTACATTTAATTTTTTACTTAATCTATTATCTACCATAGAGTTTTTATATTTTAGACTTTTTTTAATTAGATATTCTGAAGTAGACATGGCTTCATCCTATAAATGAGAATCAAATATAATATAAAGGATACTTATTAAAAATTTATTTTTGCATTATTAAAAGGAAATTTATGTTTAGATTATTTTCGACCTCAGACAATGCTTCCGTTATTTTGTCATCCAGGCCCATCAAAAAAAATAGGAGAATAGTTGTTGCAGATTTATAGCATGGATTTTCCTGTCGCATAATTTTTAAAAATCTGCTATAGAAAGATTGATAGTTACATTAGCTTGTTGAAAGAAATGAATGATTTTCTCTAAATCTTCTTGATTAAATCCTAAATCTAAGAAGTCTTCTAACAACTTTGATTCAAATTGTTTTGATTGTTTATCGGCCTCTTTCTTTATATTTTTTAACAATTTTTCTTGAGCTTCAGTCTTAGATAAAGGAGGGAACTTTTCCTCTTTATGTTGCATATCTAAAACCTTTATTTACGCTTTACTATAATAAACAATTATAGCATCGTTTCTGATGGTAAATATTTATACGTATTCCATAAATAAAAACCATTAAATTTAATTACCAAACGAAGCTTAATGAAATTAATTCTATTCAAAAATGCTTGCCTTCTCTATTTTTCTCTAGTTTATAAAGATTAGTAATGTCTATAACCCCTAAAAATAAATGCAAATTATCTAACTAAACAAAAACATCAAAACAGAAGTGTTTGTATGTTCATTGAAGATTTGGAGAGCGAGCATTGATAGCCCTTGATAAAATAAATTTTAATAAATCTGGTTAGCACCTTAATTAGACTTATAGCTTTTTTGAAATAAATTAGGCCTTAATGAAATTGTACTTTTTCATCTGTATCCATATCGGTAGTTTAATTAAAATACTAATGCTTAGTTCAGAATCTTTTTCAAAAAGAGGGCAGACTCTAACAATTCAATAAATGAGGAACTTGATGTCATTACAGATAAGTTAAATAATAGGCCCCCGCAAAAGCTTAGGGTACAAAATTCCTGACTTTATACTTAATGTTCCAACAGATACGAGAGGAAAATCGTCTTACTGTCAAATAATATAGTGAGCAATTAAAGCAATAGATAAGGTATAATTATCGACAAATATTCTGTTTGGTTAACAAAAAGCAGCTACAATAATATGTTAAATTCAGCCTCGCAAATTTATAAATTTGGTTAGCAAATCAAACTTAGAGAATTAAATAACTATGTCTTACCTCCATGATTTATGCAAGCTACACAATAAGGTTTATCTAAACAATAATTTTGTTTACTAGCTGAAATGATAATACTTAATTATTTTTAGAGCGATTTAAAAATTTTAAAGCTTTACTTCTCTAATGTGATAAAATAAAAAACATTATTAAATTATATAGAGGCATGATGTTTAAATTTAAGTCTGATCCACTCTTTTTTCTTGATAAATATTTAAAGCCAGCTTTAGCTGCAACAGCTTACATTTTTCTTGCTAAGCAGGCTCTAAAAAAGGACATTTATGATGAATCAGTTGAAAAGAGAATCCAGGCCTATACCGAGCAAGAAGCTATTTCAATGGATATAAATCCTGATGAATTGAAGAAATTCATGGATTACTATTGCCAGTTATCAAGAGATATTCAAACTCAATTACAAAATAGGAGCGAGCTGTGCAATTATGAATTCTCATCTGCAGAAATAAATGCTTTAAACGATCTTCAACAGAAGTTACCTGAGTTTTCTAAAACTAGAACTTTAAATGAAGTACAAAGCTTGCTTTTTAGTAATCCAGACCTATCGACTAAGTTGCTTAGCTGGGGACGTTCAATAATTTCTGAAACAAATAATAAAATATTTAAGTCAATTAAAGATTTAAGTAACAGAAAAGCTGTGTTGAGCACTGATACCGTTTTGAATGTTTTAAATAGGATTTGTGAAACTACTTTCCCTAGTATTAATATAAATTATTATCTTACTGCAGAGATGGCAAAAGCAATTTCTGCTTGCACGAGAATGGAACTTGATTCAACAAAAATTAATAACATAAAGTAGTAAGGAATAATATCACAAAAAATTATGATAAATTATTAATTTTAAAAAGTATATTAAACAGATTCATAACTTTTAAAATTAGTTGGATTTATCGGTTGAATCCGCGGTTGAATGTAATACTTTAAGTCTAATGAGATCTAGTTAAATTAAATTTAATCTTTTGCACGAGAAGTTGATATTATTTATTTGAATACAGAAGCACTTACATTACAGCACATTCATGGAGGGGCTTGGCTAGTAGGTGAACATCTTATCCCCTTAGAGAATATTTATTATTTTGTAATACCTCCTTGCCAACTTCTTCTTTAAAAAATCCAAAATGACTATTAACAGATAGGCGAGGTAAAGACATCGAGACCTGAATAAGTTGCTCTATTTCGCTATAGCCCATAATGTAGGCAATTTCATGAGGTAAAATAGGCAGAATCTCTGCTGTATCAACGGTTAGTCCTTTACTTTCAATGAAGGCTTTTGCTCTGGTTACTACCTCTTCTTTCCCGGAGTTGTTAGCAATACTAATTAATCTCTCACTATTTAATTGGCAAGCCTTAAAGCAGGAGGCCCCCATTTTCAATAAGCAAGAAACAACATTCCTATGGCCGTTTTGTGCAGCAGCGAAAAGTGCAGTTTCGTCATCAACTGTAGGTTGATTGATGAGCTCTTCAACTTCCGCTTCACTTAAATTTTTGATCAAGGCGGTAATTGTATCCTCATGGCCACTTTGTGCCGCAGCATAGAGTGGTGTTGGACCAGTTTGGTAGGGCATGTAGGCCTTACCTAATACTTTTAAGGTATTAATTACGGCTTCTTGACCCTTTAGTGCCGCAACATAAAACTGTTTAAAGTATTCCACCAATGAGAGGGCAGGGAAGGTTGTATTGATCGTATTTAAAGCAGAGTGAAATAGCAAGTTCAGGGGATCTTTATATTGCAGAGTTTTCTCCATTGCCTCTGGATTTTTGTTTACTACCTCCTCAATTAAATCGATGGGAGGGATAGCATTGGCCTTTTTTCCTCGGTTAACTTGACTAGGTGATGCAGATGCGCTGCCTGTTGCTGCTGGATCCTGTGAGCCAGGTGCTATAGGTAACTTAGATGACTTGTTACTTTGTAAGTGTGTATTTTTAAGGGCTTGTGCTTGGTTATATAGGCCTTGCTGTTCAAGGAATATCACGCGCCGCCTCCATTCTGCCTCAGACGATTGAGTGGGTGTGCTTTGAATATGCTCTTGATCGTTGCTGTTGTTAATGGCTGCAATTAATTCCTTGAATGCCTTATACATGTAACGAATGTCTCTTGCGTAGGGTTGATGAATAGAAACAGACACTTTTGCTCGTGTAACGGCGACAAAGAGTTCATTAAAGGCAGTACTGTTGCGAACACTGCCTTCAGTGCTTTTAGCAACCCCTGCGTTTTGCATATCACATGCTCCAATGACAGGATCGGCTGCCCTGTACATATCTTGCTCTAAAAGGCGATAAAGTAAGACATGGTCGTATTCAAGTCCTTTAATACTCTCTGGGGTAAAGACACGCTCACGGCCAAATAAAGCGGCGGCCTCATCTAATAATTCAGGACTGGTAATCACAGCAAACTGCGCATTGTTTTTGTCATTGATAAGTGGGTTAAGTTCTGCTTCTTGCTCAAGCCAATAAACATGGCCTGCTTGACTTAAGGCAGAATTAGCTTCAACATGCACCAATTCATTTTTATCTAAAAACTCTCTGCCGCCTATGGCTTGATATTTAAGCCCCAACACTCCATTAGCAAGTGCAATAATTTCTTTTGGACACCGGTACGATGCGCCTAACTTCACCACGGTGGTGATATCTTTTTCATTTTTTTGCCAGTAAACCGAGCGAATAAAAGGAACCGTGGTCTCACTACCAAACAAACGCTGATGATCACCCACACAAAAAATAACCCGCTCTGATTGGCTAGCCAGTGAACTAATTTGGCAACGGGATAAATCTTGTGCTTCATCAACCACAATGAATTCATATTCTTGTGCTAACTTAATCGGTTGGAACGCTAAATCAATGGCCTTATCATGGACAAGCTTGGCTAGATAGTTTTCATAGACTTGCCATAACCACTGTCTTGCGTCTGGCTGAGGAAATAAGGAGAGCTTACTGGTGACATGTTGCATGTAGTTATCAAATGATCTGTAGCCTGACATGGTGTGTAGTTCTTGATACACTAAAGGCGCTTCTTTAGCACTCACCGGGAGTGCTGCTTTTTCGCCTTTCTTTAATTTAGCTTGCGTGTCTAAGTATTGCTTAAACCAATGAACAAATTCCGTTTCGCCTTTGAAAGCCGCAGCACCTTGGGTGTCTTCATATATCATTTGCGGTGTTTTAAAAACCACTGACTCAGGGTTAATGTCTGGAAAATTGGCACAAAAGAAGTGCCAATCTTCAGATAAAAAATGAATTAAATTAACCGATTTGGCTATCACTAAAACAGGCTTTTGCTCTGACTTATATTCAACAGCTTGTTGAATATTATGCCAAACAATCGATACTCCAACGCTCGTTTTACCAGATCCCGGGGGGCCGGTAATTACGGCTGGCATCAATTTCATGCCAGTTAGTTGGGCCTGCTCTTGTCCTGAATCAAATACAATAAACCTTCTACCACAAAATTCAACTCGATTTGATATTTCAATATTAATATCTTCAGTCACCATCTCATTTGGGCTAGCTTGAGGTTGTTGAGTGTTTTCAACTAAGTCATTGAAAACAATTTCTTCGCTTATGGTTTTGGAAATTTGTCTACTGAGCCATCCCTGTGGCTTTTCTTTTAACTTTATATACTCATGATTAAGTAAGATATCAATTAACAACCAAACCTGGCCTGCAGGACTGGCAACAGGGCACAAAACAAGACGGCTTTTCTTGTTCATGCGAATTGTGTAGATAGGTTGTTCATCGAACTTGCCGTGGAGTTTCTCTAAATTTAAACCCTTCTTATCCTGTTTAACTATAAAGCGGCTTAAAGCCTTTTTATACAGGGCAGATTTATCGTTAAATTTTTTAGCTAATTCAGGCCGTATGAGTATCTTTCTAGGCATTGCTTATTAAGTATGTTTAAAAAAAAGACTGATTGTAGCATAAATACTTAAAATAGGGCAGCAGTTTACTAAAAATATAAAATTTGGCCTTTTTTAGGTATTTAATATTAAGACAATTTTATATTTATACCGATCCATAAAAGCAAATACAAAGATCGATTTTTAATGTAAAAGCCACTTATGAACGCATTTGTTTTTTGCAGCGAAGTAACCATTAGAAATTTAATTTAATAGGGAAAACTGGGGCCAAAGACAACCAAGTTAGCTCCTTATTTAGCTTAATTTAAGTCCATCTCAATTAAATCTGATAACCCCAATTATCAGATTTAATATTGAAAATGTATATATTTGTCACTCTACTTTAGATTATTAATAAGCTCTTTTAGTTTTTGTTTTTTACTATGAGAGTAAGAGTCGTTTTCAAGAAGGTCATTGGTTGAACATATCTCAATATAATTCTTTTGTAGCAGTCAAAAAACTTACTTAGAACAAAGTTTTTTTATAACTAAAAAATACGATTTTCCAAGCTAGCAGCTTCATCAGCGCCTAATCTTTCTAGTTCGTTCTTAAGCTTGCTCCCCAGTAACTCTAAGAACCCTGGAATATTTTTCTGTACACTTTCTCTTGTTCCTGAAGCTGCTTCAATTAAATTTTGGTTGGTTATTATACAGGAATTAATTTCCCGCAATAATTCCTTTGGATTAGTCATTTTTTTTGAAGTAGTTTGACATCTAGGATGTAAAAAAAGTTTAACCAGATTTTGATTTATCTCTTTGAGGCTCTCCTGGTTTATTTCTACACTATCAGAATAATATATAGGGGGCGCACTAAAAGTAATATCGATTTTTATTAATTTTTCATCTACTTTACTAGTACTTAAAGAAAACATTGATTCCTCTACTTTAGAACTCTCATCCTCACAAAAACTAAACGAGAAATTTTTCAGCGTTCCGTTTTCATTCAAACCGATTAATAGATGCGAATCAAACTCCTCAGCATCGTAATAACAAGCAGATATTACACCATTATATGCACAGAATTTTATAACTGTTCTAGATACAATATTACCATTAGGAAAAAATCTAAGCATAATTGCTAGTCTAAATTGAAAAATTATAAAATAAGGGTAATAAAAAAGCACTAATTATAAAAGATATAATATTTGTTGAAGAAGTGCTTTAAAAGGGCTGTTTTCTAGCTTGAGCAGTTGCGTCTAGACACTATTTTTGGGCCTTTTGGCTTTTAACTTCGAGTTCCCTTTCTTGGTGGTTGGGAATGTAATATCTTAAGTCTGATATAAAAATAAATCAGACTTAGTAGGTATTTATTGACACCCTGTACCATCAATTCACTAAAATCTATTGTTATCTAGTTTTATTTCTTTTAGGATTCGCCAGCTTACAAAAGCAAATCAATTTAATTTAATCATATTAGTGGGATAAATTAATAACTAGTATTTGAGGATTTATATGTTTAATATGTTCAATTTTTTTCTAAGAACGGATCAAACCAATTTCAAAGCTTAGCGTTTACTTCCGCCAACCCTACTTCAAATAATGTTTTCCGTGGAAGTGTTAATGAATTTTTAAGTAAAGAAATTAGCCCTTATGATATTAAGCGTGTCGAAGTATATGGCAACAAGGTATCAGATGGCGTCTATGATAGTTCTCTTCAAATTTCTCCAATAGAACTTAAAGCTTTTATGAATAAAATCGATGAAAATAAGGTTAAAGAGCTAAGTTTTGATGGATGCACACTTTCTCCAGAAGCAGGGTCTACTATTAGTGAAGCAATAAAGAAGAATAAAACACTTGAATATCTTGAAGTATGTTCAAGCCAGTTGGGTAGCATAGGTATGATGGCTGTTTTATCAGGATTAAAAGAAAATACTTCAATCAAAACCTTTCGCGCAAGGAGTTACAATGTAGAAAGTTATTATTGGTCTCACAGAGAATTGAATTCGCTTGCTGAAGTCATCACAAATAATTCAACGCTCGAAAAAATAGAATTACCAAATAATCAGTTGAATGACTTCTCTGATATTACTACTCTATCTCAACCTTATAAAGAGATAAAGCATAGACTTTTGGCTTCTATTTCAGGTTTTGAAGTAAGTAAATCAAGTTATGTTCCCGATATTTGTGCTAAAAACATGGAAGCTTTAGATGAGCTTAGCCAAGATAGATTCATAAATAGACATTATTAAAATATTTATCAGAAAAATTTTAATTCTGTAAATATAGTAAGTGAAGCAATTAATAAATCTGGTTATAAAATTAGCCAGATTTAACGTTTCTATGGTAGATTCAAAGATAGTGGCTATATTTTCCCCTTTTCCATGTAATATTAGCTAGCTATGAAATTGCAGAAACAATTTTCATCTTGAAAAATCAAGTAATTTTTATTTCTAATTCTGGGAGCATGTCTAGATTAATACAAGAATATAAATACTCACTGCTCACCTGCTGTGTGGTAAAATTAATAAAAAAATTTCTCATTTCGCATTCAAGTTGAAATTCTAGTCTTTTTACAAGCACATTACTTTTGAAAAGATAGAAAAATACATTTCAGGAGGTTTTTCCATCTCATGTAATTGCATGGCTTCTTGAATAAATAACTTAATGTCATCAGCTGATTTATCTGTTTTAGCCCAACTCCAGTGAGGAGCTAGCTCTTTAATCGATGCTTGCTCAGCTTCAAAATAAGGAATAACATCTATTAATTGCATTGGTCGTATAACCAACCTGGGTGTTTCGTTCTGAAAAATTTTGGTTTTCATCTCAAAGCCTAGATGTTTATATAGATAAACCTAAATCTGTAACGCGAATTTCAATAAGTTTGCCCATTACTTTAGTACTAAGGCGCTTTTAAACTAATATTGCTTTGCTTTAAATCTAATAATTCATCTAATGGCATACCTTACTGATTACTCTATTTTCTGTTATAAAAATTTCTTATTATAAAAATATCTAAAATAAATTATATGTTTTAATGGGTTTATTATCTGCCCTATTTAGGATATTAGGAAGAGCTATCCGTAAATACATTCAAAGAATTTTTAATACTGTTTATATGAGATCGCTTGTTTTTTCTTTTGCAAAAATCAAGGTTAAGTCATTTTGCAATTAATGGAATAAGTAACATTTTCTAAAGCTATTTTAAAAACATGGTTTTTTGGGACAATTGCTCTTTAAAACTATGAAAAATTAGCTCGGTAATCCTCGCAAATTTCTTCAATTATTTTTGTAACATCTGTGTCTTCAATTGGCCAGCAAACTGTTTTCCATAATGCCCAGCCCATAGCTCTAATCCACGTGTTTTTATCTAGATTGACACTCGTGCGAAATATTTCGCGGCTCTCGGGATCAAAAAAATTCCAAGCAATAACTAAATCACACGCAGGATCACCAATAGCCAGTTGGCCAAAATCAATAACTGCAGTCAATTGTCCTTTTTTGACTAGAATATTATTACACGCTAAATCGCCATGTACCCAAACAGGACTTTTCTCCCAATAAGATGATAATGCCTGCTCCCATATCCTTTGAATTAACAATTTAAGACTATTATCTTGTATGTTTTTCAGTGCATGACGCATTTCTTCATCATAAACGGATAATTGACCGCCTCGGTAAAAGTTATGAGCGCCTGCAACTGGCCCTCCGGTAGCATCAGCTTTTTCAAATTCATAGAGAAAGTGCCCTAACTCCTTAGCAAAATTATTAATATCTAAAATAGAAGCACTAGTTACTGTATCTCCCTCAATCCATCTATTTATAGACCAGTACCAAGGGTAGCTATTGCTAGGTTTGCCCAAAGCTAAAGGTAAAGTAACTTGGTAGATAACGTTTTTCGCCAAATGTGGTAACCATTTGAATTCTTTAAGGATTTGAGGTGAATATTGCTCAGAACTAGGCAAACGTATAGATAATTCCTTTCCAAGATGGAAGGTCCTATTGTCCCAACCACTCTTTTCTACCGGTATGATTGATAAATGCTGCCACTCAGGAAATTGTTCTTCAATTAGTGATTGAACCAAATTAATATCAATATTCATTCATTCTTTTCAATTTAACTTTATGATAGTTAATTTTACACTTAATGATTAGCTTTTTATTTAATTTATGTGGTTTTGGGACAACATAGAAGAGAAAGATTAAAATTTGCTTATTATTCTTAAAGCAAGAATATTAAATATCTATTAGTTTTTTTTCTGCATTATTAAGAACATTACAGTATTTATAAGGGATGGTGTGAAAATAGATTTAACTATTTTGTGAATCACATCGATTTGTTATGATAACCTCTACTTTGTAATTTTTACCGGTAAGAAATGATGCTCTCGTATTTTTTTGCAAGCAGTGCAAATCTGAGTAATAAAGAATTATTAGAATTAACACGCAAAAAATTTTCTACTCTGCCTACAACTGAGCTTGAAAAGATGATAAATGCGCCATTATTTCTTTTGAAAAGCCTTGACCCAAATGCACCAGATTTTGGTATAAGTTACGACAGAATTATTATTGGTACCATCATTATAGCTTTAGCTTTTGAGAGTGATAAATATGCGGACTCTCTATCATTATCTCGTTACTATCCTCTAACTTATTGGGCTCTTGCAAAAAAATGTGAATTAGAAATCTTACCGAGCCTTTTAATGTCCGGAGAAAAGGGGCTCAAAAAAGATCATCGATTACATCATTTCATTAAACATACAGGAAAAATGGCCTTAGAAGAAAAATCTATACCTTTAAATTCTAAACATTTGGATTTATATTTTTCTCATAATAATTCATTAAAAGAAATTTTAAACAAACGCTTAGCAAAATATAATCTTGATGGATTTAACCCAGAAATGGAACAACCTCAAAATTCTTTTAAGCCATGTAATTTGCTCTAATCTAGTCTAAGCGCTGCACGCTAATTTGGAGGGAATCGATTAAACTCCTAGATGCTTCAGAGTAAATTCCATCATAGATTTAAATATTTGTTTTTGGGACATACATCTGTCCTGCCAGCTTTCTAAATTAACCCCAAAAATTTTGTTCTAAATTGACCCTTAAAGCTGATTGCCTTATAGCTATGCTTTTTCATAATATTAAAATCTTTATTTTTTATCTCATATTGATAAGCATAATTGTATAATCGTTACACTATAATGAAAGTATATATATAAACTTTACAAAGTATTTTTTAGCACCTATAATAATAATATATTTGGAGACAATATATGTTAACCTCAGATAATTTAATGCAAACGTTAAAAGATCCCTTAAAAGAAATTGAAATCATTAGGCATGGTGCTCTTCCTGATGCTTTTGAAAAAATCTTAAAGTCAAAAAGCTTTGTAATGAAGGATGTATTTAATAGATTAAATATATCGGGCTCAACATATAAAACAAAGAAAAGAGAAAAAAAACTCCTTGACTCTTCATCTACCGAAAAGTTGTTACGTTTAGTTTCAATAATCCAGTTAGCTAGTAAAATTTTAGGCCCTTCTGAAGCTAAGAGCTGGTTATATAGAGAAATTGATTCTTTGGGAGGAAGTGCACCAATAGATCTATTAGATACGGAAGTAGGTCATAGACTAGTTGAACAAACCCTTCAACAAATAAAATATGGTATCTATAGTTAATGGTAAAATGGTATAGAGCAGGTCAATCCCAAATATCTGAATTAGTTTTTTCTGGTGAAGGTGGATTGTATGTTCAAGGTAGATGGAATCATAAAGGCAGAAAAGTAATATACTGTTCTCAGTCTATTTCATTATGTACTTTGGAATGGTTATCTCATAATGGGCTATCTGTATCTGGTTTTACATATTCTAAATATTCAATTGATATTCCTGAAAAGTTGATTAGGAAGTATGAGGTTCAAGATTTACCTATAAAATGGAATACATCTCCAGCAGGTGATGTAACAAGGGATTTTTCTGAGAAGAAATTATTTAATCAACAGAAATATATTGCTATTGCAGTGCCTTCTGTAGTTGTTCCTGAAGAGTACAATTTAATTATAAACCCTCTTCATGAAAAATTTTATGACCTGTTAAAAACAATAAAATTTCTAGGAACGTTCACTGCTCCTAAAAGATAGAGTTTACTAACCCTTAAGCCCTTTAACTTTTCAGACTTTGATTAATATACAGAGTTTGTGGACTAAATTTAAGGGTGAATTTGAGATTTCTGATAGATCAATTGATGAGTTCATAAAACCCATCCGGCCTGTTGACTTTTATGTTCAAATTAAGATCAATTTAACTAACAAGAATTGGAGCCAAAAAGAAATTATCCTTTTGATGTTAATAGCAATAGCAGCCAAGCCTTGTTTATCCTAAAGCGATTTCACAACTATCAATTATTAAAGTGATTGAACAGGAGATAAGTCACCAAACATTTTATGAAGCAAGATGTCACGACAGTGGGCAGAGAATGTTAACCACGCCTTGGCTTTTGACGTTGGAAGCAGAAACTATCGCACGAATTGAGCGAAACAAAGGCGCGGTTTCTACTGTGGCGTCCTTAAAGAGTGTAAAAGCCTTTCAGAAAGAACGCGCTCCTTTATTGCCTCAGCCAATGACAAGCTCACAAAAAGAAGCGATGAGTGTACTGCTAACCAGCAAAGACCGCTATTTAGTTATTCAAGGTTATGCAGGTGTTGCAAAAACGTCCATGCTTGCAAAAGCAAAGTTAATTATTGAATCAGAAGGTTATCAGCTTCACGGTATTACTGTTGCAAGCTCTGCAGCATTTGAATTGCAAGAAAAAGCAGGAATAAAAACAGATGTTTTTCCGCTTGTGCATCAAGAGTTAAAATCTGAAAAAGTATAAAACTCAAGATGAAATTACAGTAAAAAATTTACTACTAATTGAAGCTTTCAAAAAATTCTATAATAAAAAAATTGATCGAGATAGTAAATTGAAGCTGGATGTAAGCACTAAAAACATGTCCCCAGAGAGTAATGTGATGAGTATTTTATTAGATAAAATAATTTTTGCTGATTTATTGAGTGTTTTGCTTCAAGCTGGTTACACGGTAGTTAACAGGAATGGTTTGTTTTCAATAGTAAAAAATAATCAACTCTTAAATGCACCTTTCTTTACCTTACTTAAGCGAATTGCCATAATCAAAGTGAAAGAATTTATTGAGATAAGGAACACATATCAAAATAATTATTAAAATTTAGCAAAGCTAAATTGTATTGTTAGCTTCTATTTTATTTATAGTGTATTTATAAAGCCTTATACTTCTACTACTCAATCTAATGAGGTAGTAAGTAAATTTGGATACTTAATGTTAAAGCTAAAGCATTGAGGTTGAATACTATGGCTAATGATAAAGATAATAATCTTATTTGGATTTTTAAGGACCTTAAAGAGTCATATGATAAACATGGAAAGATACTTTCTGACGCCGTGCTTTTAGGTGATGTCTATGAAGAACATGACTTTAACGGGGATTATGATTGGCTTTCTAGAGAATTAGTGGCTAATTACAACCTTGATGAACCTTGGCCTGAGCCACGAGAATTAACATTTGAAGAATGAGTTGAATGGTTACATTATCTTAGCCAGACTAAGTCGGATATAGAAAAGGACTAGTTGAGCAGCCAGAGATTGTTTACAGCTATAAAGACTGGCTTATCTGTATGCTTAAAGAAGGCGTGGCTTGCGATCCTCAGTAACCACTATTGATTTAGTAGTAGGTAAATTTGGCCGCATTTACTCGAATTTTCAGATGTATTTATTAGGTCTGGTTAGCCACTTTATCAGACTTATAAGTAGATATAACAGTTCTAAATAACTAAATATTGCTTACCAATTTTAATAGGGATAATTTTATTAATGATGAAGAAAACATTTTCAAAATTGGAAAGTCTTCCTATTGACGTTAGTTATTCTTTAGCAAGGATGTTAGATAATCCTAATCTAGCAAATCTATCTACTACCTCAAAATATCACTGTTTTCTATTTTCACCTCCTTTAAAAGCTAGACTTGAAAATAAAGTCATTGAATATCTAGATATTGGTAAATCAGAGCGAATAAACGATTTACTTCGAACACACTTAGAATTAAGAAATGACAATCAATTTATGGCTAAGTTTTTAATGCATCTTGCAGAACGTGGGAAATTTTGGGATGTGGAAAGAGAATTATTAAAAAACCCTGAGTTATTATTAGTACGACTAAATTTTACTGATATGTGGGGACGTACTTTTAAGAAGATTACGCTTTTTCAATATGCTTGGTGGTCTTTTAATTATTATCAATGTTGTTGGGCACTATACCATTTTAATAAACTTGATAATGGTTTTATTAAAGCAAGAGCACAGCTAGCTGAAATAGAGCTAACTGGCATAACGTATAGCACGGACATAAATGGTGTTATAAGTGAAAGCCAGGGAACAAAATATTTTGATATGATGCCACTTATGAAAATGTATTTAGAATATGATAATCAGCTCAATAAAGAACAAGCTTCAGAAAATATTCAATTAGCTGAAAAGCAATTACCAAATTTTATAAATTTTCTTCTACATGATTATACCATGGAATCTGATGGAAGTTTTTTACCTGGTAGGCATAATCTTCTGAAGGATTGTATTGAAGAAAGAGAGAGTTCTTTTGAAGAATATAAACAATTTTTAGAGAATCCGTTACCAGAACATAGATTATATGAATTCGTTGGGCATCATGCAATGCGAGAAAAATTACGAGAAGATGAGGCTTCTCATTTAAACTCTGTAAGTGACTCCTCAGATAAAAGCTTCTTTCAATGTAATATCATTTAGAAATGTTACAAAATTTTATTTCAAACCATACAAAAAATAGATTTATATATTTCAAAAAGGGAAAGAAAATTTATTATTAAAAAGCCATATTAAAGCGAATACTTAAAGGATAGAAGTTAAAGCATGCCTCGCTAAGTCTGATTATCTGAGTTATCAGACTTAATAGAGATTTTGGGGAATCTCACTCGAAGTGCAACAAATCCCTTCTGCAAGCCACTATTTCAGATCATCAAATAAAGCTTACTGTTAATAAGTCTGTAATATTATCACAGATTCAGTCAGCTAATTAATAATTTGCATGACTTAAATGCCACTGGAATAATTCAGTAGGCGTTTGATAATCTAAACATTTTAATGGTCTGTTGAGATAAGCGCTAATGCAGTAGCCTTTGCTGTTTTATTCTCATTTTTGATGGCAATTAAATAGCGTGTCTTTCCCTTAACGTCAGTAAGTTACCTTTGATACCTCGCTTAAACATCGTGAGGTCACCTTCCCAGTAGCCAAATTCAATACGTTCATTAATGGCTTGAGGTCGATTAGTAATAAGCAATTCACTAGGAAATCTTGATTGACGTGAATGACGCTTAATACGTAGCTTGTGCTTTCGCCTTAGGCATGAATAAAATCGATTACGAATGGCGTAATCACTATAAATATAGCGGTAAATTGTCTCATGAGAGATAAGCATCCCTACTTTATTTTCACGTTGTAAACGCCCTTCAATTTGCCAGGGCGACCAACCAATCGAGAGCTTTTCATGCACATAGCTGCGAAGTGGTTTATTACCATCTAACTTTGTTTGGCGTTTTCGTCGCTTTAAATAGCGTTTATGAGCGACTTCTGCTAAATAATAAGGCTTATTGTCAGCCCAGGTGCTAGCGAAGCTATTACGCTTTATCTCTCGATAAATCGTTGACCGGTGGACCTTTAACAAGGTTGCTCTCTTTGACTTAGTATAACCTTTAGCCAACAGTAGACTAATAAATCCTCTATCTAGCTCGGTTAAATGCTTATAGCGTTTTCCCATCTCTTTCCCCTCGTACAACTGATGATAGTTTAATCATCTGCCGCACTTCAGGAAAGATTCTGCCGTCAGCGATTATCTTGCTTTTTGAGGAAACCCAATAAATTAGACGCTGCAGGTTCTATTGATATAAAGCCAAATTTACCATTCCAGATTAAGTTGCCTGTTGTTTAGCTTTGATAGCACAAATTATTAGCTTCGATTAAAGCCTAAATGTTTAGCAACTCTGCTAGGGCTTTGATTATGGATAGTATACATCAATTCTTTGCTAGCCTTATCATCTAAGACAGCTAAAAACTGTCTACCAAAAAAGGTCTCTTTTTCATATTTGACGTTAAAATTAAGGCCTGTTAAGTTAAAGAGCTTTTCATTGATACATTGCGCAACATGCTTAGCATCTTCCTCATTAGCGCAATGGATAGCTAAGCTGTTTTCGCTGGAAGTATGTGCATTTTTCACTTGTATTATCATATTTGCATCGAAATTGCATAACTTAGCAATGTCTTCCTTGCTATATCCAAGGAACTTCTTTTAGGAAAAAGCCTATATTGCTCGCTAAAAAAAATGTCATAGCCTTCTTTCTTTGCGATTCCTTGGATCTCCTCACCTGTTATTGGTTTTGAATTAAAAAAGGTCATTGTTCTTAAGCCTTTATTTAGAGACTTTTCTATTAGCAGCCGGTTTATTTCCATAGTAAATGCTTTAAATACTAGCTCATCTTGTAAATTTATTGCTTGATGATTTTTATCACAACGACAAGTACGATCATTATTTATGATGTCATACTTTAAGTTTAATGAATCTAATAAATTAACAACTTTATTGAATTCAGCTAATTGCTCGTTCTCAATTATGATTGAAAGTTGAGTAGGACTCTTAAGAGCTGAAATCATGACTTTATATTTATTATCTTCTGCCTCGTTCTTACCCCACTCATTTTGAGTAAGTAATTCAAATAAGGCCAATTGTAAGTTGCGTGCGGCATTGACTAATGGATTCTGCTTGGCTAACTTTTTTTCTTTTTTTATTCTATTTAGTGCCTTCTGTTCAGTAGGCTTAACTCATCTTCTTCGCACTCTTCTAACCAATCTCTATTTAATTTTAAATAGCTATTTAGCATGGTAAACTCCTCTCCTAGCTAATAATAATTTATTAGCTTTTTTATCTATCTAGGCTACTTGATGTTAGCAAAAAAGCTAACAAATTCTAGCTGGAAAATTTGCTTTGAAAACGTAAACATTCTTCTTTTACATTATCTTCAAATTCTTTATGTTGCTTCGGGTAACATTCGTTCACGGTAATCTTCATAGGTTACTTTAGTACATTTAATTTTTCGTAACTTATCTAAATAAAAAACAGAACTGCCACAATCAGTAACTTTACTAGTTTTTTCTGGCGTTGATTTCATTTAATATCCCTTAACAATTTTAATTAATAAATATTCACTATGGTCATATTATGTACACATTTTTTTTAATGTCAAGCTATAAAGCATCTACGAAACTGTCATATATGCTTCTGTGGTGCTATTGAAAAAATAAATCTATAGCATAATTACTAAAGTTATAATCTATCAATGAGCGCTAAAATCCCATTAAATTCAAATAATGACATTCTCATGGCGAGGGAATAATGACTCCGTTGCAAATAATATAAAGCATTTAAAAAGACATATTTTGCCTAGCTCTTAAGGGTAGATTTCAAACAATTGATTAATGAAGGTCTTTTCATTTTGATTATCATAGAGCCACCTAGCAAATTGTTCTTTTCGAATAGCAAAGAACACAACTATATTAACACTGAGGCTGATGTAGCCTATGCACCAGTCGTTGGTAGCGGCCGTGATACTATTCTTAATCTTTTGCCAAACCAAAACACTCAAAATAGGCTTACACAAATACTTGCTAGTGCATTTGGCCATAATTTTAAGCTTTGGAATTCTCAGAAAAAAGAAGTTCCGTTCCATGTAACTATTGCACAAACTGATAAATTAAATCTTAAGCTTGCGAATATTAATAGTCATTTAGAAGGATTTAACGATGTTAGCACGTTAGCGATATAATAATTTTATTTTATAGAAACCCCAGTAATGGGTTTCTATAATTGAG
>NZ_JBNVZS010000014.1:0-83831 GCF_052527395.1 Legionella pelazae | reverse complement strand
AAAATTATCGTATAAGGGTTAAAGTCTTATGTGGTTGATTAATGTGCCCCCGTATTTGGGGAAGACCCCCAGCTTTTACTTAACTAATTGATTTTAAAGGCAAAATGGCGCGCTCGGAGGGACTCGAACCCCCGACACCTTGGTTCGAAGCCAAGTACTCTATCCAGCTGAGCTACGAGCGCGATGAGGCGGTGTATAATTGTTGTTTACCAAAAATGGTGGGCCGTATAGGATTCGAACCTATGACACAAAGGTTAAAAGCCTTCTGCTCTACCACCTGAGCTAACGGCCCAAACTGGGTAATTCTAATTTCTTTGAGCTTATATTACTATCCGATAAGTTTTATACGACATTGAGGCGCACCTTGGCTTAATCATGTATTATATACTCTTTCACCTTAATCACTTGCGCCTTCTTGTCTAAAGCTTAGTAGACACTATAACCAAAAATGGTGGGCCGTATAGGATTCGAACCTATGACACAAAGGTTAAAAGCCTTCTGCTCTACCACCTGAGCTAACGGCCCAAAGAAGGATGTGATGATACCGGATTAAGCTAAAAATTCAAGTAGTTTGCTGAATTATTTCCTACTTCTTATGGCAAATATTTGTTTTATTAAACTTGATTAAAATTAAATAGGCTCTTTAATCGCTGTTGCAATTATCGATTGTTTTAAATTGATGCAATTCTAATAAGTTCTTACCTCGATAAAGATCTTGATTTGTTGCAAGCACTAACCATTGTTCTTTTCTTAAATTATTAACTATAGTGCTTAACTTATTACTAGGTACGATTAATAATAGAATATCCATACCTAAGGCACCGCAGCCCTTCACAGCGAGTATATCGTTATTGGTTTTAAATTGTTCTAGAAAATCTAAGGTAGAGGGAGCAACTAAATTTAACTCAGTAAGTTCTCGTTGATAAGCATCAATCGCTGTAATTAGTTTTTCACTGTTACATTCTTTAAAGGCTCTCTCAGCCTGTTCTACAAGAGGTTTAAAGTTTACAAAGCTAGGTGAGAGCTCCATAGATTCTAGGTGATAATGGGTAGCTAACTTATTGCCTGTATGTAATAAAATAAAAGAAATGTCTTTAAATACCCAGTCAAAACAATTCATTGTTTTATTAAAGCTATCAATATAAACACAACCATGTTGTACTTGCGCTATTATATCGTAACCACTTGGTTTAACACCTTGGCCATTCCACGCGTACTTATAATAAGTATGAAGTAAATCCTCACCGTTTGGCAGCTTTTTATCTAGATAACAAGCAGCTAAATAAGCACCAATAAACTGTGCACTAGAAGCACCTAGCCCACCACAGCCATGATACGGATCAACCCAATCTAATTGATTTAAAGATTGGCCCTGCTGGCACCAAAATCGGCCAGCAGGAGAATTAGGATGAATTAAAGAAGAAACATTTTCCTTAAAGGTTAATTCAAAATTAGGTTCAGTGGTAAGAACAATAGCAGGCGCCTCCATAAGCGCTGCATACTCACCAACTAAAAATGTTTTTGCTGGAATTTGCCATTTCATGGTGCAACATTGGCTTGACGCAAAGAAGATAAAAGCTCGTTTGCATTCGCTAGGCTAATCCGTTTATTAATTAAAAGTAAATGCTGTAGGCGTTCTTTTAATACGGGTATTTCCTGGTCAGTTGCACCGGCAACAAGCAATAAATTATCAATATGCAATTTCATATGTCCTTTAATAATTCCATCTGTGCATAATGCTCTTAATGCGCCTAAATTTTGTACTAATCCAACTGCGGCAATAATACGCGATAGGTGGTTAGCTGATTTAATACCCATCATTCTTAAGCATAGTTTAGCCGTAGGATGCAGCGCAGTCACACCGCCTACTGTACCAACAATAATAGGTGCTGTTATCTGACCCACTAGCTGACCTTGATTAAAGCGCCAGCGAGTTATAGCCTGATAACGGCCTTCACGGGCAGCATAAGCATGAACGCCTGCCTCTACAGCGCGCCAATCATTTCCTGTCGCAATTAAAACTGGATCAATGCCATTCATGACACCTTTATTATGAGTCGCAGCGCGATAAGGATCCTGCTCAGCAAAATAAGAAGCTTCTTCTAGACGTTTACCTAATGCTGGCTCAACATCATTAATAGTAACTTGTGCTGTTGTGAGTTTTTGATCGTTTAAGTTAGATAAAATACACATGGTGACTTGCTCACCTGTAAGCTTTTCAATCGGTTCTTTTAAGTATTCTAGAACTTGATTAATAATATTAGCGCCCATGGCATCACAACTATTCATCATTAAATGAATAATTGCCATATCCCCGCCATCATCACGCAATAAATGGCGAAGTTTAAGATCACTTACCCCACCACCACGTCTAACCATACTATATGCAACATCTTCATTAGCTTTTTCGATTAAAAATGGCTTATTTCTATTGAATATCGCAGCAAAACGCGCAAAATCTTTGACTTTCGCAAGTTGAATTTGACCTAAGATATTCTCCCCGTCCACCCAAGTGGTAATTTTGCCTCGCTGTCTAATCCATTTTGCAGTTTTGGATAAGGCCGCAATAATTGAAGTTTCTTCAACGGCTAAAGGAATCACGTAATCTTCACCATCAATACAAAAATTGGTAGCAACTCCAAGGGGAAGTTGAAAATAACCAATGACATTCTCAATCAGCTTATCTGCAAGTACTGTATCTTGTACACCACCACGATTTAGATAATTTAAATCTTCAACGGTTAGTGCCCCTAATTGCACTAGGCGTTCAAACCGTTCTTCTCGCGTTAAACGAGAAAACCCTTGAAATAATTTTCCTGCTTCTTTGCTTATAGGCACGCTTTCCCCTTTAAATCTTCAAGCACGCGACTACCAGTACAAAACATGGCAACCTGCAGTTCATATTCTATTGTAGTCATCAACTTATACACTTCTTCTGAATCAACTAAGGCAGCTTCTAACATAGGCTTTGCAAAACCGGCTGTTGTAGCGCCAAGGGCAAATAATTTAGCCGCATCTAATCCATGGCGAACGCCACCAGAACCCCAAATTTCAAAACGAGGTTTAATTGAGGCTGCATTCAATACGCTATTAATTGTCGTTATACCCCAATTTTTAAAGGTTTCTGCTGCTTTTTCTTGTATTTTACCTTTAGAACGACATCCTTCAATACGGCCCCAATGTGTGCCACCAAGTCCACTTACATCAACAGCAGCCACGCCTATATCATTTAAGCGTTTTAAAGTGCTTACTGAGAAACCACAGCCTGTTTCTTTGATAATAACAGGTAAATGAAAACTCGTTACTAACGTCTCTAACTTTTGCCAACATCCTTTAAAAAATGGCGTTCCCTCAGGTTGAATGACTTCTTGCAGAGGGTTACAGTGGATAATTAATCCATCAGCATTTAACACATCGGTTAATTGCTTTATTTGCATTAAAGAAGTTTCTAAAAGTTGAGCGACTCCTAGATTACTAAATAAGCTTACTGTAGGAAAATTGCGGCGCAGCGAATGCCATTCTTTAGCAGCCTGATTATCAAATAATTCACGTCGCTGCGAACCTACGCCCATTGCCCAACCACTTTGAACACAAGCTGCAAGCAAGACAGAATTAATTGCCTTGGCTTTATGGTGCCCTGCCGTCATTGAACTTACTATAAAAGGTTTATCAATAGGTTTACCAAACCGAGTGCTAGTGATTGAGAGGTCATTAAAATTAAGATCAGGTAGCGCCTCATGCTGTAAGATAACTTGATCAAATGTATTTAATTCAGAAGCCTGATTAGACGGTAATAAAGCTAATTCAATGTGCTCTTGTTTACGTTTTTCAAACTGACTCAAATTATCTTGCATAGCCTGCCAACAGATCTAAAAATGATCTAGATTTTAACATACTTATGTTCCTTTAAAAGAGTTAGATTATTTGCTAAAACAGGATTGCTTTATTTTCTTGTAAGCCTTTCGCGCGCTTGTGTAAATGCTTCTTTAATAACTGGGTTTTGTACTATTTCATTAATATACGCGCTTAGAGCTTCCCAACGGGTATTATTAATAGACAGTCCAGCCAATTCTAGATTTAGGAAAGCGACTGTCATGCTTATATCAGCCAACGAAAGAGTATTACCTATCAAATATTGTTTATGATTAATTTGTTGTTCAAGGTAATGAAAAATTTCGGGAAGTTTCTCTTCTGAAGCAATTTTTACAGCTTCTTCATCAGGAATTCGATTAAACTTTCTTGCAAGTATTTTATTAAAGAAAATAGTATTCACCGTAGGAATTAATACTGTATCAGCATATTCCTCATACCATAAGCATTGAGCATAAACTTTGGGTTCAATAGGATATAATGCGGGCGATGGATATCCTTTTTCTAGATAGGCACAAATTACAGATGAATCTGCAAGGATAAAATTATCTTCTTGGTAAACAGGAATCTTGCCCAGAGGATTTAACTTTAAGAGCACCTCTTTATGAGCATCAAAGAAAGGAGTCATTTCTTTGATTTCAAAATCTAAATTTTTCAAACGCAGAGCTATCCAAACTTTGCGTACAAAAGGTGACACTATAGAGCCATACAGTATTCGTTGTTTATCCATTTTGTGCAATCCATATTAGTCAAAACAATAATATTAATTAGGGGTTTTATTTTACCATCTTAAATGAGAAAGTCCTGCTTAGGGAAATAAAGATTTCTAATAAATAACTCTAGAAAGAAGAATCATTAGTATTCTTCAAAGAATACTATTTCATATTCGTTATAGTATTAAATCAAGAAATTAAGGTTAAATAATATGTCGGTAGCTTTTATTGTGAAATTAGATGATCTGGGTTTTATCTTGCGTGAAAAAAGGTACCCTCCTAAACAAATTGGACTTACTTTGATTAATGCTGCGCCTATCTTAATGAAAACTTTAGCTATAGCAGGAACAATTGCTATGTTTTTAGTAGGAGGTAGCATTATCGGGCATGGGATACCTGCCATCCATCATTACATAGAAAACTTAACTTTTCTTTTATCCATTGGCGTTGATCTCTTAATTGGCATTATTGCGGGAGGAATAGCAGCTGTCTTCTATTTTCTTTTAATAAACTTAAATTAAAATTTAAGCGCTATAATAAGAGAGTTTAATACCTAAAAATGTCATTATTTGGAGGATAAAGGATGCAATGCCCAGTATGTCAGAACAGTACATTACAAATGTCAGAAAGACAAGGAGTTGAAATTGATTATTGCCAGCAATGCCGTGGCGTTTGGTTAGATAGAGGCGAACTTGATAAAATCATTGAACGCATGACACAGAGCGACAGCCCACATGCTGCACAACCTCATTACGATGGCCATAACCACAAAAAGCATTATTATAAAAAGAGGAAAAGTTCTTTTCTTAGTGACTTGTTTGACTTTTAACATTATAAAATTCAGTAAGTCTGATTATTTTGATCAGACTTATCAATTGTTACCTTAAGAGAAGAATAGGTTGATTTAAAGAAAATAATTGAAACTACTCTAAAAATAATAACTTTATATTAAAGACCACCTAATAATTAAAGTTCCTGACTCTTTACAAGCGCCCGTAATTCTTCTTTTGCTTGAACTAATATTTCCTTTTGTTGTAAAGATAATTTTTTTCCAGCACGATTGATATAAAAATTTAACATAGACATCGCTGACTGATAGGGAGTTCCCTTGCGCCGAGAACTTTTTAGTGCAGATTTCAGTAATGAAGCTGCAATTTTTTTAGGATCCTGCCAAGTAAAAACGCCTTGTTCAAGATCTAAGGCATTACTGTTCTCCGTTATTTTTTGTGACCATCGCTTGTCTTTTTCCAAAGGATTCTGCCATAAATTAAAATAAACATAACTTAAGCATAGCATGATCACCCTAGCAATTTTGAACTTAGTCTATCTTACAAAGGCAAAACTTAGTCTTAATATTTTTTAATACTATCATCTTTAATTTTGCAGATACCTTGAAAATCATCTGCCATGTCAGAAGGCGGTACTAAAAACCTAATACTAATTTTTTCACCATCATTTTCCATACTGGTGGCGTTAACAATAAATTGCGAAGGGAAACGAGGAGAACTAGGCGCTTGATATTCGACACCCTTTGGAATAGAAACGCTGTCTAAAATATTTGAATTAAATAGGGAAGTTTTTAAGTTGCATTCATAATAGAAACCTTTTTGTAATTTAACTTCAAAATAAAAGTATCTTGAATAGGCTGATGATGCACCAAGTGAACACATACATTGAGTATTAGCGAGACAATCAATTCGAGTTGGGCAAAAAGCTGCAAAAGCAAAAGAAGTTATGCTATATGATAAAATAAATAGCGAACATAATAATTTTTTCATTGTTTTCTCATTAATTTTAAATAAATCAGAAAATAAAATATTTAGTTGTTATTAAATTAAATATTCCTGCCCGGATATGGATAAGAAAAGTAAAACACAAATTTTTTATACTTATACATACGGTGAATTTAATTCTTATCTCATGTTACATTGGTCTGTTTTATTTGCAAATATATCTACCAAATATTAAGTAAGAGCGAGCGGTATTGCTTTTTTAGTCACTGACAGGGTTCCTTGTTTATTCATTTATGAAATCCCTATAAATTCAATGATAATAGCAACCACGAAATTATAAGAATTTTAATCACCCCTTAATTTACTGATTGGATTATGAATATATTTAGAATTAATTTATTTTTTATGCTGTTTTCTCCATTGATAGCAATCCTATTTGGTATTTACATTGCTTATTATAACGAACTTTCAATATTCCCTTTTAGTTCGAATATAGTGAGTGTTCTTTTAGGATTGCCATTATCTATATTGATAGCTTATAAACTAAAAATTAGATTTGAGCGAAATATTATAACCGTATCTTTTATCAGTTTTATCCTGATAGGCATTAGCTTTTTATTTTCTGGTATAGACGGCCACCGGTGGATATTTGCTGGCAACATACCCCTAGACATTTCAATGTTAATTGCCCCGATAACGCTTTATTTAATCAGCAAGTCACTTAATCAAAGAAAATTCTTTGCTGTGCTATTAGCCACTAGCATAGGATTACTTTTAGTCGCTCAACCGGATGCAGGGCAAACGACTGCCTTTGGATTTGGAGCGGCTATTATTTTTTTGTTCACTAGAAGTCTCTCTTACCTAATACGCCTTTTTGTTTTTATTATAATTAGCGCGATTATCATACTAGCTTGGTGTCAGCCTGATGCATTACCGGCAATCAACCAAGTGGAACTAATAGTTAGATTAGCCTTAAAAATGGGGATTTTAGGTATTTTAGGAATAATAGTAACTCTCTTCCTTCTAATAGCCCCCCTAATTTTAGCTCTTAAACAACAAAAAAAAGTAGATGATGCTGATCGAATTCTTGCTTTGGCTTATATGGGTTATTTTCTTACTCAGTTTATAGTAACTGGTCTTGGAAACTTTCCAGTTCCTATTATTGGCGCGGGAGCTGCGCCTGTACTTGGTTGGTATATCATTTTAGGTTTTTTGATAGTAAATAAATCTAATTACGACATAGCTCATTACGATAAATAAGCATAGTGGAAACCTTATTCTCAAATTGAATAATCAGACAATGCGTTGTTTGGAATATAAAACGCCAAAGGAAGTATTTTATGAGTATAGAAAAGATCTAAATTCTCCAAGCGGAATCTGCACTTGAAAACTGAGTGTGCCATTATACTAGTGAATAAATCCTCTGATATCCAACTGTGCCTCTTGAAAGAAAATCTTTTTCCGATCACGCTTTCTTAAACAATTTATCCTCTTCTATTAAATTTTTAACATCAAAGACTGTAGCATTATTTCGAGAGGCTGAGCTGCGCAGTATTTTGGAGGAATAATAGCTTAGAATTGATAAATAGCCATCAGAATCTTTTAGCTATAATTATTTCATATATCAGACCTAGGCCCAGATGAAAAAATTTGCTTATAATATTTTAAATCATGGTTTTCTTTTGCTTCCTTATAATGACTAAAAAACGTGCACCCCCATGTATTCTTTAATTTTGCTACCTTTTCATCATGCTTTAGGCCAGTATATTCTAGATGCTTAGCATACAGACTCGCTTCTGATACAAGTTTAGATATTTCCTCTTCAACTTTATCTATTTTTTTACTTAAATCATCTAGTTTATCTTCAGCTTTAATAACTAAAGAATGTATTCTTCCTGCTTTTTCAAGCTCCCTAATTGTTTGGTCTGCAGCAGCATCATGCTGTTTATTTAAATAAGACTGAACCTGTTTCCATTGACGTTCATCTAAACTATACATAAAAGAACTAACACATTCCTTAACCAGTTCCAACCCTGTTTGCTTCTCATTTGCAGCCCGTGCTTCTTTAATCTTAGAAAGAACATTTTCGTACTTAGTTATTTCCTGCTTATATTTAAGTAATTTTTCACTCTTTTTTATAATTTTTTCTCGGAGCTCTTTGTGAATAAGTACATCTGTATTATATTTTTCATCAAGTTCTTCAAGATCACTCTCAAGATTTCTTATTTTCTCCTTTTGATTCCTTTGCTTTTCCCAAAGAAACATCAAAGCTAGTAAACAAAGTAACTGTAAAGCGTAAGATGAGAGGTTATTTACAGTATTTACGCTAACACGCCCATCTTCTGCAAGGAACGTAAATATGTGCTCTAATTTCGTACGTGCATAAGCTTTAATCGGATATTCTGTAAACTTGGCTAAGTTTCCTAAATAGGGTCTTGCTCTAGACAAGGATGTATCTAGAACCTTACTTGCGGCTTCAGTAGGGGTCATACTCATGACTTTCTTAGATTGATTTTCAGACTCTAAATTAGAAGGTATATCTGTAGTTTCTTTAACCTGCATGCTTCTAAATTGGTTTTCAAACCTTAAATTAAAATCCATGCTTGTGTTTTTTTGACTATGTTTTAAATCTTTAGGTTGTTTCTCAAGCTCTGACTTTACTTTATAATAATTAGATAACTCTTGTTGGTATTTTTGTTGTTCAATTCCTTCTAATCTAGCAGCGTTAGCAATAAGCTGAGCATACTTTTTATCAAACATTGTAATCTTTCGTGTTGGAGAAGAACTAGGAAACATTGATTTTATATGCTGACTTAGCGCAGGCGCAGAATTTTTTTCTTTTATTATACTTTTTGCATATATTGCATTTCTTATTGATGGAAACATAAAAACTCGACCTAAATTTATTTTTATCTATGTTATTGTGTATAAATTAACTTAACAGAAAAAAATTAAGAAAAAATTAAGCTTTTTGATTATTTTTAATTAAATAAACTTAAAAATATTATTAATTGTGTAACTTAAATGCAATTGTTTTATTTTGTAGAGCGAACTTATATATCTATCGAAAATTTTCCTTAAATTTAAAAGAACATTTTGCAATTTAATTTAGCTTAAAGTTTATAAATTGCTTTTATTTGGTATCTTTCTAATATCTTCGAGCTACTTTTTTAAGTATTCTAACCAGGATAGTTTCTGAACTGGCCGCTTCAGCAGTGACGATGCGAAGATGAATAATAAATTTCCATAGAAGCTAAAAAATACAGCTTTTTTTTTAATCTCTATTAATATACATTAGCTAAGTTGATTTATTCTTATATTGAAATAAAGGAGTACTAGGATGAAATCCACAAACTCTAATAGGGAGAATAAGGTTAGTTTAGAGAATGCGTCTGTTTCATTAGATGAAAAAAAACTAAATAGAAGAGAAGAGATGGAAAAAAGATTAGCTTTTTTTAGCACTTTAACAAAAAAAATGTTAGAAAATCCTAATCAGGCAAATTTAGATGCTTTAAAAGAGGAAGATGAAGCTATCAATAAGACTTATCTAGGCACATAAGATAGTTATTAATACTTTTAAAAGTTATTACAGGAAGGTAAGTAGATATAGATTTTAGTTTATGAAAGATTAGTCAAATCTATATTATATCTATGAGTTAATAGAAGTTGAGCGACCCTGGAAGGAAGCTCACAGTAGAAACTTTACAGTAATATAGAAACTAAATTTAGAAACATAGGCTAAACAAAAAGATAATAATGAGCTTATGCATTAAGTTTTAAAATGCTTAATAAGTTCCTTTGCTGTATGCAAATTAGTATGGTTGTATAGCGATTTTAACCTACCTAGGGCAGATTCAATTCAATAGTTCAACACCAATAACAAGCTTATCTCACCATTCAGATTTATAAAAATTTCTATCAAAATGCAGTACATCTTGCTGATTTGGTAATGGATAGATTTAATAAGTGAACAATTATTCTCACTGCAAGCTTTATCACAGCATTTTCAAGAAATATAATATGATTAAAGTGCCGATAAGATGTTTGAATACTTTGCTCATTAGGTAAGCGTTGGGATAAAGCTAGTATACGAAAACGTTTTCGTTTAGCTCGTGGCTCATCTCTAGAATGAATTGATTTATTTCTATTAAAAGAAGTTTCTACAGATAATCAATTATGATAAGACTGTTAATTTCTACGTTACCTATATTTTTATCTAAAATGTGACCTTGAATACTAAGGTTTTAATAGGTGAAGTATCATTAGATTATAATTTATGGAAAATTTATCTTATCTTACTTAATAAGTAGTAAATATCGTTTAATCGAGTATTTAATCTGGTAAAGAAGTACATTAAATTAAAGAAACCTAAGGCCTTGTTATCTAGTGAAGAAAAACGCTCTGGATCATCATTAATTGCTTTATTAAACAGATCCATTAAGTTGGTAGGAGGTAACATAGGGCCATAGTCTTCTCTTTTTAATCGCTTTTTTAAAGTTGTTAAATTAGCATGTGTTGCTTCAATAGGAAAAATAATACGTTCACGCTCTTCTTTTGTTAGATAAGGAGCAATCCAGCGATATGCCTCAATGAGGCCTACAGCATATTGAATACAAAAGGAAGATTCAGTCATCAAAACACAGAAATCCCGTCGGGTAATACGATGAAACAAAAATTCATAGCTAATAGTTAAAGCATTATTACGCAATTTTTGAAAATCAGCATGTAGGCGCTGAGTGGCTATAATGGGATCATTTTGCATCCCCTCTTGAAACGCTAAATCTAGCGCCATTTGAATTTGCTCAATATGACTTACAAAGATATCGGTTATATTGGCTTTAACGGGCAGAAAAAATCGACTTACTAAAATAGCAATACCGGCGCCTAGAGCGGTATCTAAAATTCTATCGCGAAGTAAAATTAAATCCCACTCCCCTAACATAGCAAACAGAAAAACGACAACACCTGTTAAAGCGAAAATACCTATTAAATGATAAATAGAAAATAGATAGACCGTGAAGAAAACGAAAGCCAACATAATTAATAAAATAAAAGTATGATTTGACGGGATAATCCAATATAAAATAGTGCCGACACAGCCGCCTAAAATAGTCATACTGACCCGCTCAAGAGAGCGCCTTAGACTGTCTCCCCAAGTGTGCATAGTTAAAGCCATTGCTGTTATTGTTACCCAATAACCTCTTTCTAATTGAAAGAGGTAGGTTAATAACTCTGCTATTGCAATTGCAATAGCTGCCTGACAGCCACGTTTAGTTGTATTTCTAAGTTTCATCATTGGCTCGCACTAATTGAGCAATATGCTGATTAAATAAATTAAAACTTAACTTAAGATTTAATAAAGCCATGATAATAGTTGGCTCAATAAACTGTTGTTGGCTTAATTTTTCAGTTAAGTCATCCATTAAGATATGCTTTGTAGCACCAGAAATAGAGTAATCTTTATGCATTTTCAAGGAAACGAGTAATTCGCTAAATTGCTTATTTATTGAACCTAAAGCTGAACGCACTGAGTTAGACAAATGATAGCCATGTATTTTTAGGATTCGATAGGCTTCAATCATTAAGACATAAGCGTGAATTAAAGCATATTGATGCGTTAAAATATTATTAATTTTATTTTGCTGCTTATTCACTGCTACTGTTTGCTCAAGCGCATGATTTGTGTCTAGAAGCCGGGTTAAATGGTATTTAAGTTGATTAAATTTTTTTTCATCTAAAGGGCGCATTGAACTTCTAGATAAGAGATAACGTTCAATATCTAACATGCCTAAAGCAAGTAGATGAAATAAACGGTTAGAATTATAAACAAACAATCGAGTGTAACTTTCTGGAAATACTAATAATAATGCCAGAGCTGAAACCGAGAGACCAATAACAACACCATATATGTGTAGCACTATAGCATGAGTAGTATTAACAGGAAGAATTGTTGCTAAAAAACAAAGTATCCACATCATCATTGGCGCGAGGCTAGTTTGTAAATCAAACCTGCGGATATAATTTACTCCAAAACCTAAAAAAATTAAGACGATACTTTTCAAATTAGAAAAGTCACGCACATATAAGCCTAAAAGAAACAAACTAAAATAAATAATATTAAATAGGGTTACTTGGACTATACGCTCTACGTAAGATTTGGCAACAATTCCCTGCATTGAGAAACCGCAAACTAAACCCCCTATTACCTTGGTAAGAAAAGCTTCTTGATTAAGAAGAAATAAAGTAATTAAAATTGCAAAGATCGTTTTTAGCGCATGCTTGAGATTAAAATAGCCAGGATCAATATTCCATAATAAAATTGGGATTTGTTTAAACCGCGAAAATTCCTGCATAGTAAAGCAACCTCTAGTAAAGCACCCTTAATTCCTTACAGAAAATTTATTAATATTTTTGCTGCAAAAAGGGATTTCGTATTATCCTAGGCTATTTTCCATAATAATGATAATTATGAATAAGGTAAAACCAGCTGCTAGGCTTGTCTTTGATGATGAAAACAAGTGCTATCAATGTCAAGGGGCATGGTCAATTAATTACTTAGATGAATTAGGAAATCTACGACATTTAAGTCGTAAAGCTGATATTGATACTATTGTTATTAGTGGTGCTAAACTTGATGCTTTTGATAGTGCTGGCGCATTAGCACTGCATGATTTCATTAATTCTTTAAAAGAACAGAATAAAACGGTAACTTTGGTCGACTTTTCTAAGCAGCAGGAAGCATTACTAAATTTAGTAGAAGATAAAAAAGACATACTTGCCTATAAAATACCCCCTTCTCATCATAAGAGTTTCCTTTATCGTATAGGCTATGAGAGTGTACAAAAGTTAGATCAAGCTACAGGTTTTATCGCGCTTGTTGGCGATTTAACAGCAAAACTCTTCGCTGCGTTTGGGCAATGGCGGCGTTTTAGATTTCCAAGTATTGTTTCTAATATGGAGTCCTCTGGTATACAAGCCTTGCCTATTGTTGCGTTGTTATCTTTTTTAATTGGTGTTGTTTTAGCTTACCAGATGGGTTTACAGTTACAGACTTATGGCGCCAATAACTTTATTGCTTATTTATCAGGTATGGCTATTTTTCGTGAATTTTCGCCATTAATTACAGCCATTATCGTTGCGGGACGAACGAGTTCTGCATTTACCGCGCAAATTGGTAGCATGAAGATTAATGAGGAATTAGATGCTGTATTGACTATGGGATTATCACCCACTGAGCTTCTTGTGGTGCCTAAAGTAGTGGCTTTACTTATTATGTTCCCTTTATTAATTTTTTGGTCTGATTTTTTTAGTATTTTAGGCGCGATGTTTATGTCTAAATGGATGCTTAATATTAGCTACTACGATTTTTTAATACGTCTTAAAGAGTCAGTTGGCTTAAAACAACTATTACTAGGACTATACAAGGCGCCTACGTTTGCACTTATTACATCTTTAGTAGGATGTTTTCAAGGTTTTTTAGTGCAAGCAAATGCCGATAGTGTTGGCACGCAAACGACAAAGAGCGTTGTACAAGCTTTGTTTCTAATTATTGTTGCAGACGCCATCTATTCTGTTCTTTATAGCTGGATGGATTTGTAATGGCCGAACCTATTATTGAAATTAAAGGCCTTAAAAATTATTTAGGTGGGCAATGGGTACATTCAGATGTTAATTTAACAGTCAACCAAGGTGAGATTTTAGCAATTATTGGTGGTAGTGGTAGCGGGAAGACAACTATTTTAAGAAGTCTACTTATGCTACTTAAACCTACTGCAGGATCTCTGAAAATATTTGGCCAAGATTTAACAACCTTATCGCCCTATGATGCTTTTAGAATTCGCCAACGATGGGGCATGTTATTTCAGCATAGTGCTCTCTTTTCAGCAATCACTGTTTTGGAAAATGTAATGTTTCCTATGAAAGAATTTACCTCTCTAGATACGCAATTTATGCAGGAGCTAGTGATGCTGAAAATTGCTCTAGTGGGTTTACCTAAAGAAGCGGCAGGAAAATTTCCTGCCGAATTAAGTGGTGGGATGCAAAGGCGTGCAGCAGCAGCCCGAGCGATTGCCATGGATCCAGAATTATTATTCCTTGATGAACCAACTACCGGTTTAGATCCACACAGCGCTCGTTTATTTGATGATTTAATTCTATTTTTACGTAATACGTTAAATTTAACCGTTGTAATGGTTAGTCATGATATGGAATCATTAAAGCGTATAACAGACAGGGTTGCTTTTGTTGGCGATGGCCAAGTGCTATCAGTTGCGCCTATTAATGAATTAATGGAAAATCAACATCCATTGATTGCTGATTATTTTGAGAAGCTTTAAGCTGTTTAGATTGTAATTTATAAAATTACCTTAAATAGTTCATATCTTAGTATTGGAGTAACTTTTGGAAGCAAAAACCAACTACACAATGGTAGGCTTAGCTGTTATTCTCTTAGCGAGTGCACTCGTTATTGCAGGTGTTTGGCTTTCAGTTGGCTTTGATAAGAAAAAATACAATATATATGCTGTATATATCCATGAACCTGTGTCTGGTTTAGGTCTAGATTCACCTGTTAAATTCAATGGTGTTCAGGTAGGTAATGTCGCTACAATTGAACTAAGCAAACTAAATCCCCAAGAAGTTAAATTACTTTTAAATATTGTCGAAGGAACACCTATTACTACCAGCACAACCGCAACATTAATTACACAAGGAATCACAGGAAATACCTATGTTGGCTTATCAGCTGGTTCGTCTGACTTAACACCTTTAAAAAAGTTACCACACGAACCCTATCCTATTATTCCGACTAAACCTTCTTTATTTAAACAATTAGATAGTGTAATTAAAGATGTTTCTGAAAATATTAATACTGTCAGTATTCGATTACAGGAAATTTTAGATAAAGAAAATGCAACGAATTTAAAGAAATCATTGGCTAATATTGAATCATTTACAGACACTTTAGCGAAACAAAATCAACAAATTACCAATAGTATAAAGCACGCTAATGTCTTCTTAAAGAATATGGCTGATACGAGTAAACAATTCCCAACAGTGATTAGGGATTTAAAGCAGGGCATGAATAAATTAACAACTGAAGTTAGCCAAGCAAGCCAGAGCATTACTACTACGATGGAATCAGGTAAAACGACCATTGATAAGATTTCTCAACAAACGCTACCGCCCATACTTGCACTAGTACGTCGTTTAAATGCTATTGCTGCCAACCTTGAAAAAGTTAGTAAACAACTTCGCCAAAATCCGTCTGTTATTATTAGGGGTACAACTGGGCCCAAGCCAGGTCCTGGAGAATAAATGTGAGAAAAATTACGCTTCTAATTTTAAGTGTATGTTATCTACTAACAGCCTGTTCACCTGTTAAGCCTACGATTACTAGTGAATATAAATTAGATACATTTAGCGAAAAAAAATTTACTAACCATGCAAATTTATCTATTTTAGTTGCACAACCTGAAGCGCTAGCTGGGTACGAGAGCGAAGACATGCGTTATGTTACTAGACCTTTTGAACTAAGTACCTATGCTCATAATGCCTGGGTAGATACGCCAGCAGACATGCTATTACCTTTGATTTTACAAAGCTTACAACGTTCTGGTTATTTCGCTGTTGTTACATCGACACCCATTACTGAAAATACTGATTATCGTCTTGATACGCAGTTAATTGAATTAGAACAGAACTTTTTGACCAAGCCCAGCCGTATTGACTTAACAGTTAAAGTAGTATTAACTCATGTACCCGACAATCGAGTTGTTGCATCAGAAATAATTAGTGAGCATGTAACCTGCCCATCAGATACACCTTACGGAGGTGTTGTTGCAGCAAACCAGGCAACAAAGCTTTTTACAGCCCAATTGACTGACTTTGTCGTAACTCATACAAAAAATGACAGTAAATAGATAGTTAAACATAGCGAAGTTGTTAAAACAATTGTACAATGAGCCGCCATTTCGGCGCGCGAGTACGGTTTCGGAATAACAATCTTATTAGGCACAAAAGCCCAGTAACATCATTACGTGTGGCTATCTTATAGGATTAATATTCCAAAACTTCTATTTAATATTATTTAAAATAAATTTGCTAAAGGAGAAAAAGGATGAAAGCTAAATCGTTTTCAAAATTGGGGCTCGTGGCCGCAAGCATCGTCCTGCTGGCATCCTGCTCAAAAAATCCTAACGGTGTTGGGATGGCTTATGATGATGGTGATATGGCCGCGCATGGTTTAGGTCAATTTACTCGCTTTCCAGGCCAAGCACCCGGTGAATCCTATACAACTCAGGCTCCTCATAACCAACTCTATCTCTTCTCTTATGATGATAGTAGTTTCAACCCAAAATACATGGCCTCTTTAAATGCCCAATCGGCTTATTTAAAATCACATCCCAGCGCCCGTGTATTATTAGCAGGACATACAGATGAACGCGGTAGCCGAGAGTACAACGTAGCATTAGGTGAGCGTCGTGCGCACACGGTTGCAGAACTCATGCGTATGGCAGGTGTTAATCGGCAGCAAATTCGTATTGTAAGTTATGGCAAAGAGCGACCTGCAAATTTTGGCCACGATGACGCATCTCATGCACAAAATCGACGTGTAGAATTTATTTATGAGGCAACACGATGATAAGATCGCCTAAGGGCTTTTTAATTATCTGTTTTACTTGTCTTCTTCCGCTTTGCGCTTTAGCAGAAGCGCCTGTTGTGGATGATAGTGAAAATTTTGCGATTCTTGATGATGGACAGGCTGCTATAGAACAGCCTGTTGCCAAAGCTCAGCTAGAAGATAGTGAAGCAGAAATTGCACTTGCTCAAGATAATGAAATGACCAATGATAGCACTAACGTAGAATTACTTGATAAATTAAAAGGCTTGCAACAAGAATTACAAGAATTACGTGGTCAGCTAGAAGTTCAAGCTCATAATTTAAAAACCTTACAGGAACAACAATTAACTCTTTATAAAGATATTGATGCAAGGCTAAAGTCAGCCAACCCTGCTGCTACTTCAGCAGCGACTAAAATAATCAACAACATGAAACCTGCAACAGAGTTATCCATTGATGAAATTGGCGCTAAGAAGGCAGAAACTTCAATAGTTAAACCTTATGAAAAACAGTCTAAAGCAAGATTGGAATTTAAAGGTTCCTTAACTGCAGCAAATAGAAATCCTGCTGATGAACAAATAAGCTATCTTGCTGCCTATGATTTAGTAAAAAATAAACAGTTTGATGATGCACTCGCTGCAATGCAAAACTTTGTAACTAGATATCCGCAGGGTGGTTATACTGCTAATGCTCACTATTGGCTTGGTGAGCTTTATATGGTGAAAAAAAATTATTCTAGTGCTATTTTTCATTTTGAAACTGTCTTAACTCGATTTCCAAACTCAAGTAAAACTGCTGCTTGCTTGTTGAAAATTGGCTATGCGTTAGCTGCATCCGGACAAGAGATAGAAGCACGCCAGCGCTTGCAAGAAGTCGTAAAAAATTATCCAGATACACCGACAGCAGAGCTAGCTGCAGCAAAATTAAGATCCATCAGCACATTATGACGATCACAAGTACTAAATTACGTATTACGGAAATATTTCATTCATTACAAGGGGAATCAAACACCGTCGGGTTACCGACTGTGTTTGTTCGATTAACAGGCTGCCCATTACGATGTCAGTATTGTGATACTACTTATGCGTTTAATGGTGGTGAGTTAATGGAAATTGATGCCATTATAGCAAAGGTTCTTACTTTTCAGTGCCCTTATGTCTGCGTCACAGGCGGAGAGCCCCTTGCCCAGCCTAATTGCTTTACTTTACTTAAAAAGTTATGTGATGCTGGCTTATCTGTTTCTCTCGAAACAAGCGGCGCACGCCATATAACTAATGTTGATCAACGCGTTAATATCGTTATGGATTTAAAAACACCTGATTCAGGTGAGTGCGATAAAAACTTATTGGATAATTTAAATTTTTTAAAAAGAACTGATCAGATTAAATTTGTTTTATGCAGTCAAGAAGACTATGAGTGGGCTTGTAACCTTTTAAAAGAATATCAGCTTCATGAAAAAGCCCAAATTCTTTTTTCGCCAAGTTGGCAAGAATTAGATGCTACTATGCTCGCTAACTGGATTATTAAAGACCGCCTACCTGTTCGCTTTCAGATACAATTGCATAAAATTCTTTGGAATGATGCGCCTGGACATTAATTTTTATGTCTCTTTATATTTTTAAAGCTAAGCTTATAAGGTAACTATAACGAGGAAATGTATGCAGTGGTTTGCTCAAGCGCCTGCGAATATCGCATTGATTAAATATATGGGTAAAAAGGATGATGCCCACAATATACCTGCGAACCCATCTTTGTCTTACACATTAAATAACCTACTGACAAGCGTGACTTTAGAAACTCAACCAGGAAAAAAGGATTTTTGGGAGCCATTACACATTCCTGGCGCATTACCTTTTACTCTCTCAGAACCGGCACAAGCCCGTTTTTTAAAACACCTAGACTTCTTAAAACAGCACTTTGGCTATACCGGCTCTTTTATTGTGCGCTCTTCTAATAACTTTCCCCATGGAAGTGGGCTGGCTAGTTCTGCTTCTAGTTTCGCTGCTCTAACAATTTGCGCAGTTCGTGCTCTTTGCGATTGTTTAAAAATACCTTTGCCTTCTGTTCTTGAACAAGCACAATTAAGTCGCCTAGGTTCAGGATCTTCTTGTCGCTCATTTTTTTCACCCTGGGCACTCTGGGAAGAGGAAAATGTAAGCAATATTGAGCTTCCTTATACTAAATTCTATCATCAAGTGATTATTATTAGTCACCAGGAGAAAGATGTTCCCTCAAGCCAGGCACATCAATTAGTTAAAACAAGCCCTCTTTATCAGGAGCGCCCCGAGCGGGCTAGACAAAATTTAAATGCCCTAATAGAAGCATTTAAGGCTAAAGTATGGGAAAAAGCTTTTGAAATTTGTTGGCAAGAGTTTCAAGATATGCACCAGTTATTTATAACCTGTGATAACCCGTTTACGTATATAACAGATAATACTAAATTGGTACTAAAAAATTTACAAACTTTATGGGATCAGCATGGTGATGGTCCTATTGTAACAATGGATGCTGGCCCAAATATTCATTTATTATATAGGCCTGAGCAAACAGAAATGGCCCTTCAATTTAAACGTGATTATTTAGTCGGAAATTATGATGTTTTGTAATTTTGTAACCACAACCCATGGTAAATGGATACTTGCTGGTGAACATGCTGTTTTACGAGGTCATGGCGCCTTAGTATTTCCAATTAAAAGCAGAAAATTAACCTTAAGTTACAGCCCTTCGAGTAGCGAATTAAGTGCTGATTTTTCAGGCGCCAGCGGCAATGATATGCATTTATTATTTTGGAGTGTTTTAGAGCGTGGCCAGCATCTATTGGGTAATTCCCTTAATCGCTTGACTGGCCATTTTCATATTGATTCTAATATTCCTATCGGCGTTGGCATGGGAGCCTCAGCTGCGCTTTGTGTCGCCATGGCAAGATGGTTTGCCGCTCAGAAACTTCTTGCAGCTAACTCTATTGCAGAATTTGCACAGAGTTTAGAAAATTTATTTCACGGGCAAAGCAGTGGATTAGATATTATTGGCGTTGCAGCAACCACAGGTACTTATTTCCAGCTAGGCCAAGCTATAGCAATTAAACAAGCTTGGCAACCACAGTGGTATTTATCCTCTTGTGGTCAAGTTGGTATTACCTCCCACTGTATTAATCAAGTCAACAACTTATGGAAAACAAAAGAAAGCTTTGCAAAAAATATTGATAAAGCCATGCACAACTCTGTCAATAAAGCTAAACAGGCCTTAGAAAATTGTTCGAGTGAATCTCTTTTATTACTTACTAAAGCAATAAACGAGAGTGGAGAATGCTTTAAGGCATGGAGATTAGTAAGTGAAAATCTATTTCAACATATGAACTTTCTCCTCACCCAAGGTGCCCTTGCAGTTAAACCAACTGGCTCTGGCGGTGGTGGCTATGTCCTTAGTTTATGGGATAAGGAGCCTCCTCTTATGTCTTTTGAGTTAATCGCGGCCTGATTAAGCTATATAAGTTCATAAATAATTATATTTTAATGCCTCAGCTTGACGATTCTAACCCAGCCATTTTCTCTATAAGCTCTAGGCTATTAATTGTATCTTTCATAAAATAAATCTCTTGATAATCCAGCTCAAAAATTATTTTTTTTGGGTTTGAAATTGGAACGTCAATAATTATTTGTGGATCACTGCCGTAACATATTGCATATTGCTCAAAAAAATAATCAAAACCTGCTAAGTGAAACGTTTTACAGTCATAAATATTTCCCTCACTATCCATTACCTGTATGACCGTTTTCTTTAAAATCCCAGGGCTATTATTAGGATCAATGCGTAGTCTTTTAACTTCAAAATTAGGTAATTCTAAGGTATGTTTACCTTGAGCTAAAATAGTTATACTTTCTTCCTGATTAAAATCATTACCTGTGTCATAAAAAATTTCCATATTTAGGGGTTCTTTAAGAGATTCTATCTGGCATTCGCTTAAGCTTAAATTATTAATGTCAACAAGCTCATAGATATATTGATAAACGTGTCCATTTGGCTTTTCACTTAAACACTTAATAACACCAAGGTTAAATTCTAAATAAGATCTTTTAAATTCTGTGTATTGTGGTTTGAAGAATGTTGCATCGATGTTTATCGGCTTGTATCCACATTCTTTAACCATTTTCTCAATACTAGATTTGGTAAAAAATCTAAGGTGAGTACAATCTAATAAACCTGTTGAACGATATTCAAATTTGTCACTTATTAAATCCATAATTACTGCATTATTGGCAATATTAGGAAGAGAAAGTAATATTTTTCCATTCTCATTGAGAAAAGGTCTGACTTCGGCAAGCACTTGCCAAGGATAATATAAATGTTCTAATACATCAGCAAAAATAATAAAGTCAAACCTTAAATCTGCATACTCACTCTTCCACGTATATTTTTCAATATCTCCAACTAGCATTTTTTCACAATATTGCCTAGCATCATTGGCTGCTGTTATGTCTAATTCCACTGCATAGATTTTACATTTTAATTTTTCTTTCATGTATTTCGTCATAACGCCATGAGCTGGCCCAAATTCTAATACATGGCTACCTGGCAGAATTTTGTTTAAAATTTTTGCATGCGAACTATTATGATGGAGCTCTAAATCAATATTATATTTGCTCATAAGTGTACTCCACTTCATTTTGATATAAGCTAACTATGCATGCGTCTATTAAATCCTTAGAGATTATTTTTACTGTTGTAGCAACGTATATCCAATGATGTTGATTATGATTTAGTTGTGTTCCGGTTGATAAGGCTACTGTTACTGTATAGTCTCCTGGAAACAGCTTGGGTACTTCAAAATTAATAATTGTAATATATTTGGTGTCTTTGGCCATGAAATTTAGCGGATTTTTGTACATATAAGAATTAAAAGTTAGAATTTCTGTGTTTAATCGATCTTTAAATAAGACACCGATTCCAACGTCATATAAATCCTCAAAAGCAATCATTTCACAAATAAATTTAGCTTTCTCTCCTTGACGTAACACATTAGTTAAATTTCCATCCTTATCAAAAAATCCTATTCTTAAGATTCTACCCTTATTATCACCAAAGCTTTCTAAACCATCAGTGCTAATTAATTTATCAAGTAAGCTTTTTTTATTTAAAAAATCTGTCTGGGCAACTAATGCCTCTGAATTACTATTATTTATTCCAGATAGCAATCCGTAAGTAGCATAAGACATATAAGAAGCAGTTAGCTTTTCAGTTTTTCCTTCCATATACTTTACGCCATCTTTTAGCCAAATTGCTTTAGTACAAAATTTATTTATTGCTTGGATATCATGACTTACGAATAAGACAGTTGCACCGTTTTGTAAAATGCTCATCATTTGTCGGATACATTTACTTTGAAATGCCGCATCACCTACACTCAATGCTTCATCAACAATCAAAATATCTGGTTCAACATGAATAGACACAGCGAATGCTAAGCGAGCAAACATACCAGATGAATAATTCTTTACTGGTTGATTAGCAAAATCTCCTATTTCTGCAAAATTAAGTATTTGTTGTACTTTTGGTTCAATCTGTTTATTGCTTAGGCCTAGTAAATTACCTTGAAAATAAATATTTTCTATTCCTGTATAGTTAGGATTAAATCCAGCGCCAAGTTCTAGGAGTGCTGAGATACGTCCATTAACTCTAACATTTCCTTTACTAGGAGTTAAAACACCAGTGATAATCTTTAGTAATGTCGATTTACCTGCGCCATTTTTCCCTAAAATTCCGACACATTCTCCTTTTTTAACTTCGAAGCTTACATCATTTAGCGCATAAAACTCTTTATGATATATTTTTTTGAAAGGATTTAACGCTTCCTTCATCCGATCTCTAGGAGAATTATATAATTTATAAATCTTAGATACGTTGCTGACTTTGATCGCAATATCGTTAACCATACTTATCTCACAATACATCAGCAAAATGTGGACGTAATTTATTAAACGCTACATTTCCTATTAAAAAACTAAAAATTACAAAAAACCAGAAAAATATCATTTGTTCATAATGGTACCAAAATGGCACTGAATTCGTTATTGTATCTCTAAAACCTTCAGTGATATATGCAAATGGATTAAGCTTAATAATATACTGAAAATGTAAATTATTTATTAGCATATCCTTATTCCACATAATTGGCGTTGCCCAAAATAAAACTTGAAACATTATAGTTATAATTTGCCCAATATCCGACCAGAAAGGCATAATAGCAGAAAAGAAGAGACTAAGGGATAAACTAATTGCTACTATACATATCATATAATAAACAAGTTGCAACCACCATAAGGTTGGATAGTAGCCATAGGCTATGCTTACCGTAATTAAAAAAATCAAAAAAAATAAATTAACTAATACTGCTGAACCTATCTTAATCATAGGTAACAATTTAGCTTCAAATAGAATTTTTTTTATAAGAAAGGAATGAGATACAATTGAGTTACTTGAACTAATAATAGCATCACTAATTAAAAACCAAGGCACAATACCGGCTAATAACCAAAGTAGGAAAGGAATATCTGATATCGCGCCAGTGCGGAAACCATATGTAAAAACGAACCAATAAATACCTATCATAACCAAAGGCTGAATAAAAGCCCAAATTATTCCAAAGTGGCTGCCTAGATAACGATCCTTAAAATCTGTTTTGATTAAATTAATTAGTATCTTGCGATTTTTAAAGACTAAGGTTGCAAGTTCCATATCTTATACTCTTTATAAATGTTAAATAGCAAAGGTAGTCAGTTTACTAATTTGAATAATATAATTTTTCATATAGGTAACCTTCAATAATTAAAAAAAGTCTTTCTTTTAATTAAACCAAATTTAGTAATTTACACATTAAGGACTAAAAACGCTTTAATAAACTTTGTATCTTTCTATCTCATGGGTTAACCAATTTATTGTACACTTAAGTCCATCATTGAAAGAAATTTTGGGTTGCCAATTTAAAAACTGCTTGGCACGATCTATTGCTAATACACTAGCGGGCACATCGAATACTCTTCCGGTAGTAAAATGTTTTTTAACAGTCTGACCTAAAGCCGACTCAATTGCCTCTAAAATATCATTAATACTTCTACCTTCTCCAGAGCCAATATTAAAAATACGCTCAGCTCCCTGATAAGGAATTGTTTTAATTAAAGCATTAACGACATCAGAGATATAAATATAGTCGCGAATAATAGAGCCATTCCCCCAAATTTCGACTTTTTCGTTACGTAATATCTTTTTTAAGAAAATGGGTATAATACCTTGGCTAGCATTAGTTCGCTGCTTTTCACCAAATGGGTTAGCTAATCTCAGTATGATATATTTTAACCCATAAAGCTGATGATAAAGCTCTAAATATTTCTCAATTGCTAATTTTGTAATACCATAAGAACATAATGGATTAGTTGGATGATCTTCATCAATTGGCAACTGTTTAGGATAACCATAAACTGTTCCACCAGAAGATAAAAAAACGATTTTCTTTATTCTTGCTTGCACTGCATAGTCTAATAGTTTAACTGTTCCTACTAAATTTGTTTGAATATCATAAATAGGATCAATATTAGATGATTTTGGTAAAACTGTTGAAATTAAATGAAAGCAAACATCACAGTCGTTTAGGGCATTGATAAGGGCTGCTTCGTTAGTAAAGTCACCTTGAATAAACTCAATTTTTTTTAGCAATCCATCAGTAAAAGGTAAATTGCTAGATCGATTAAAAACTCGAACTTTGTACTCTTGGTTAATTAACGCCTCTACTAAATGTGAGCCTATAAATCCACCGCCTCCTATAATGAGGCATTTAAGCAGCTGATATTTTTTTAAGTCGCAAAAATAATTCATTGAAGTTACTCTTACTTCTGAAATTCGGTAAATGTTAATAATGCTCTTTTATTATCAATATCTGAGCTTATAGCACTGACAGATATTAAATGAGTATTGCCTTTAAACATAATGATCTCCCAGCGCTACTGTTTATTTATAAGTAATTCACGTTATATTTTAACTTGATCTATCTATTCTTCACTTTTTTAAGCCTCTTGCTTTAGACAGGCTATAATTCTTCTGCGACATGTTCAATAATAATCATTGCATCTGCAAAAAATCTTAAAGAAGTTAGAGTATCTAAGTTTAATCTTATTCACACTATTTCCCTTATCAACGAGTTACTCCAGGAACAAAAGTAACTGCCCGGCAAAAGCCTTGGCTTAAGACAATACTAGGTATTAAACGTTCAATAGTATGTAAAATAGAACCATCATAAGGTAGAGGTTCATTAGGGTAATCTTTCCAATTAAATTTCAAATCAAATAACGATTTTAAAGCATCAGGTCTGGCCCAGAACATAGAACCAACCGGAAAATTAAATTTTTCCGTGGGTAAGGTAGATATTTTTAATTGCTGGGCTAAGCTCTCAGCAAATTGTTTATTTTTACCCCAGCCTAGTAAATAGGGATCATCAGCAAACACAAGCCCTAGTTCTGGGCGTTGTGCAAATTGATTAAGAATGACCTCGCCCATACAATGGCTGCCTCCAACTAAATTTTCTAATATGAAGTTATTCCATCTCTCTGTAAAATGGGGTTCTTGCAAGTCTAAGCTTTTTTTGGTATGAAAATGTCCTATAATATCATAGGCTTGTAATTCTTCTGCGAACTCAGTGAGTAATGGCCCAAAATTTCTGCCTCGATTTGGTACAATCTTAATTTGATAAGCGCCCTCATAACCTGACAAAACCGAATCTATATCTTCACGGTTTGTTTTGGATATACTAATAAATAAGTCAGGTCTTACTACATTTTTCTGCAGACGTTTTAGTATATCTAATAATAATTCTGGATAAAAGGCATGGATATGTACAGCGCATCGTAAAGAACTTTGACCAGTTGGCATATGCATATTCATAGGCTTAATTAGAGTTTCTTGCCATGGGCCTTCTGGCTTTCCTGAGTTAATATAATGAGCGAAAGGCTCGAAACGAGTATTATGAAGATTGTTATCTCTCGCATATTTTATCGGGTTAAATCCAGGGGCAGGCTTACGCTGATGTATACCTTGATGCCACGATCTTACATAGCTACGTATTGCTTCTGTACGTTTTTTATCACTGGAGTAAAAGTAATGAATAAAGTCTCTTGAATTTTCTAGCGTTGCGCAATCTAGGATTTCCTGCTCAGTAACTTTAATCTGAGTTTCAACTAGATTAATTATTTGAGAAGTATACTGTTTAAAACTAAATTTTTTTTGCGCTAGCAATTTTATTTTTTCTGATATTGACTGATAGTATTTCGGCGACTTAAAAAGTTTAACAATTTTATTCACTGCGTCATTAACGCTAGCATATGGAATAATAAACTCCCTGGTTTCTTCATTTTCTGCAAGAAACTCTACAATACCACTTCCCCTGTCAAAACAAATTAGAGGAATACCTTTTATCATTGTATCAATTGCCACGTTTGGCAGGGGATCAAGTCGAGACGAGAGAAAGAAGACATCAGCAATTGAATATAATTCTTCTAAGTCTTGAACTTCTCCTATAATTTGAAAAGTATTACTTAAATCAGAACGCTTAATTTGCTCTGCAAGATAGCAGGAATATGAAATGTCAGCTTCTGCATTATAACCGCCACCAGCCCATACCATATTAATATTATAAGTGGGATATAAGCGTTTTATCTCTGCAGCTGTAGCGATAAATAGATCGACACCTTTACGATAATGCACACTTCCTGCGCCTAATACTACAAATGCATTAGCTTTTTTTAACTCTTTTAATTGTGCAATTTTTGTTGTCTCAGAGGTGTGGTTGCTAAGATTATCTTCTGCTGGAATTTGGCATTTGCCTTGTGGCAGTACATAAGTTCTTTTCATTATACTCGTAAGATTTGGATGATTAACATTTTCCTGAACAATTTTAGTAGGAAATACAGTAATATTGGCCCAAAAAAGTGCATTAATAAATTTTGTGCGCGGTAAAGTATAAGTGTAAAACTCATGCACTAATAAGACCGAAGGAATAAAATGATCAGCTAAAGGTTTTATAATCCAGTGGGATTCAATTGAATTTGCAATACAAAACTTAATCTTATAATTATCTTTAAGATATTTAACTAATTCACCTAAAAATGGAACTGACTTACCTAGATGTTTTACTTCTATAACCCTATTACTATGATTTGCAAAAGCATTAACAATACTTCCACCATTGAAAAATAAAGTAACAATATTAAATTCTTTACCGAGCTCCTGACATAAATTTAAAGCTAGTATAGGGGCTCCTGTTCGAGAAGCATCATGGCTTACAATTAAAACTGTATCTTTGTTTGCTTCTAATATGCGTTTTCCTTCAACAAAAAGAAAGGGAGTACCAAGCCGACCTTCCTTTTTTCCAGCTAATTGGTAATGTTGATAAGGATCAATTGCAGCATTGGCTACATCAGCATTAGACTCTAAATAATATTGCTTGTGAAATACTTCAATATTTAACTGTTCGTCATGAACCTGTTTAAAATCTTGATCGACTACTTCTCGCTCTACTAATTGTGCGTTCTCTGTTGGCAACAACGAATGTTCATTTAAATTTCTATGTTCTACTTTAGCAGCTTCTAAGCTTTCTTGATCTTGTTTCTTTCTTATTCTAATTCTACATACACGTTGTTTTAAAAGCCGCAAAGGCTTTGTTATACGCCAGCTTAGCGAGTTAAAAACACTGTCAATCTGGCTCATATAATTAACAAGAGTAAATTTTAAGTTGTGAATTTCATTTTCATAGGAAAGTATTACTTTATCTAAGTCATTAATTTGATTTTCTTGTGATGTAATTTGTTTATTAATCTCTAGAACAGCATCAGGTGCCCAAACATCATGTATAGTGTAATTGGCCTCTTCTATTTCATTTAAGGCTTTAACTTCCCATTCGCTATATTGACTAAGATCACTTTCTTTTACATTAAAATCAGCTGCCCGGTAGGCTTTTATAAAAAACTCAAGCTTAGTACAATTGGTAGAACCTTTAACTTGTCCAAATTTAGAAATACTTTTTACTAAAGAGAGTAAGCTACGAAAAAGCAAATAACCAACTGGGATTTTATTTTTCCAAATCCACTCTTTGTTAATTGCGTGCGCTTTACCATTGCTATCAATGACAATATTTTGCGGAATTAAATTAAAGCAGTCGCCATTTAATAATGTGTTTATACTATTAATTACCTGTGGTTTACTACAAGTAGATAGTGAATATACAAAATTTAAGTAATACTTTAAAAAAGAGCCAACATCCTTAAAAGTCCAATTATCTTTGCTTATAAAGTTAGTAAACTCTGAAGAGAGTAACCTTCCTTTTATATACTTTTCTTCTTTTATAAAATTAAATTGTAATAATCTATTTTTTGATAAAGTTGAATGCAAATCTAAGTTCATTAATCGGGATTTAATTTCGATATCACTGTGGCTCAGAAATATTGTTTCTCTACAAAATGGTTTGGCACGCTGCGTATTATAGTAATAAGCAAGCGTGTTTGACTGAAATTTATTATCCTCTACATGAGCTAAAATCAAAAATGAGTTAGCCAAGCTTATTGCTAAACCATTTTCTAATAAGGAAGACCAAGTTTCTTCATATAAATTATTCCAATTAGCTAACAGGTATCGGTTTTGAAATGCCTTAGAAGAAATTAGCGCTACCGGATCGAATTCAGCATTATAAAAAGCATTTTCGGTAAAAACGAATATTGGCGCTCTGTAGTTAGGAAAAGGAATATAAAATTCCCTATTTAGAAAGCCTCTTTCTTGTAAAATCCTATTTAATTGTGATTGAGTATAAGTTTGTAATTGTTCTTGCTTTATTGCACCTCCTACCAAAGGGTCAAAAGCAAATTTATTCTTAGTGGCAATGATTAACTTACCTTGTGGCTTTAGCATGTTTCTCGCTTTCTTTACTAAAGCAGAAACAGGATCATTATCAGATATAAACTTATTAGCATGTTCCAAGATACCAATTAAAATAACAACATCAAACTTACTGTCTGAGTTAAACTGCTCAAATCGCTCGTTTATTACTTTGACATTATTTAAATCGTGTGTACGTAGCCTAATGATTTCTGCGTTTTCAGAGGATTCTTCTAAAGCTAACACTTTATTTGCGCCACTTTCTCCTAAATACCGAGTTATAACGCCAAAGCGAGCTCCTATCTCTAATATCGTAGCGTTAGCAAATAAATGCTGAAAGGGACGTACAATATTAGCTTGTACGTTATCAAAATAATAGGATAAAAGAGGATTTAAGGATTTATGGCGCAATTCCGTCGATAGAGTAGAGAGATCATGTACCTGGTTAATAATATAGGCTAATTCTTCTTGCTTATCCTTGTTAATATGATCACTATAATATGCTGTTAAATTAAAATTAATGTCTAAATTAGATAAAGAACTTTTCTTAGAGAGCAGTGAATTCATGGAAATCCTTGGTTTAAACTATAAAACTAACCTCTCGCACAAAACGATACTTTCAAATATCGAATTATTTTTATAGCTAATTGCTTCAGTAAAAAATAATCAAAATTAACAGGCCTCAACATAATGAGATTAATTTTATATTTTAAATTGAGTAAATGATAGTGTTAGAGCTTGTATTAATCCCATTTCTAATTTGCAATACCAAACGAAACGTAGCCAATATAGGGGGTTTTTTATTCAAAATTAACTTAGCAATATAGAAATTTAAGTTCAAATTAAATCTATAGTCGCTTGAATATGGGTTATGGGTTAAACGCTAAAAGTTAAGTTTCAAGTTTGCTCACTCAGGCGACATTTGCTGTTAAATTCCATTAAAATAATCTACTGTAAACCCTTACTGAATCAGTTCAGTCGTACTACTAGTTACTTGACTGCCTTTACTAATTGCAGTTTTGTTTGTAACTGAACTCATGAAAAATTATTTTTTAATTCCAACGCTTTCTTCTCCTTTAGATTAAATGCTTTAGACTTGGAAGAATTAACCAAAAAGCCACCTTTAAACCCTCCAAAAGTTCCTTCCTGCTTCTGTTCTGTTTATTTAGCTTTGGCTTTTCGTGGCTAGTAGCTGGGGCTATAGTCGTATTTGCTGACGAACTTGGAAAATTACCAGGTAGACTATTAGCTTGATGATATAATTGATGTTTCCCACCCTCACAATGGGCAAAACTTAAAATTCCAAGCTCCCTTTGTTTTTCTTCAAAAAATTTCTGAGCTTGTAAACTAATGAGATCATTTAGTGTAAGTAACACCATCAATACCGCATTAATATCAATCTAAGCATGTAAAAAATTTTAATGACAAAAGCGATCTGAAATAGAATAACCGCCATCAATAGTAATAATAGCGCCAGTGATAAAATCAGATCCCCTCGATGCTAAAAATACAGCGAGCGGCCCTATATCCTCTGGCTGTCCCCATTTACCAAGCGGTGTTTTTCTTCTAATGTCTTCACCTCGACTAGTTTGTGGAATATCCCCATTAATTGCAGTTTCAAACCAACCTGGCAAAATTGCATTGACTTGAATATTCCAAACTCCCAGCTGAGCAGCTAAAGAGCGAGTTAGTCCTAAAATAGCTGTTTTAGTTGTTGCATAGCCTATTGAATTAGGATGTCCAAATAGTGAATACATTGATCCTACGTTAATAATTTTACCCCGATTTTGACTCTTCATAAATGGTAATGCATTTTGCGAACAAAGAAATACTGAAGTGAGATTGTTACTAATATGATAATCCCACTGTTCACGAGTAAGATTTATAAGGTGCTGATCTTCATAAATACCCGCATTATTAATTAATATATCCAGTCTACCAAAGCGATTGGATATGTATTTAAAACCATCTCTAACGCTATCTTCAGCGTTTAAATCCATCGCTAAAGGGAACAGGCCATATTCCTCGGCTTGATTTAATTTTTCTTTATTGCGCCCACAAACAATTACTGTAGCGCCAGCTTGTTGTAATGCTAAAGCCATTGCAAGCCCAAGTCCGCCATTGCCACCTGTCACTAAAGCAATATTGTTATCTAAAGAGTTGTTTAAGTTCATAATGATTATGCACCTTTTTAATTGCCATCAAACAATTTTCTAGATCATCTTGCTCTAATGTTGGCGAGAGAGGAATATCTAGATAAGCACTTATATGTTTGTGACTCTGTTGATACTGGTTCATTATTTCAAGCTTAGATTTATTCTCAAACAAATACTCCCAATCCCAAAATCGTCGTACATTAACTTTATTAGGATCACCAAGTGCTTTAGTATCAATTCCTTCGGCAGCTAATGCTTCTGCAAACCAACAGCAATCCTCTACTGATCCATTTAATTCTAGGAGTAAATTATCTCCCATAGGAGGTATATTGTGACCCCATGTACTTCTGGGCCGCAGAAAAGATAAATCTTTAATGCCTTTTATCATATAGGAATAGTTTTTTGCTAATAAAGCTAGTCGCTGCTTTAATTTTTTTAACTGTGATAAGCCAATAGCGCCACGAATTTCGTCTAAACGAAAATTAAACACCGGCATAGATAAGAAATTAATACTACAATCTTCTTCAGGAAAATGCTTTTCAAATAGCTGCTCGTAAGCCCCTGATAAAATAACACACTTAAGATAAATATTTTTATCATCTGTTAAAATAAAACCGCCTTCACCGGTATTTAAGGACTTATCTGACTGAGTGCTGAAAGCGCCTGCTAAACCGTAGGTTCCTAAAAATTTATCTTCTAATTTATAACCCAAACACGGTACGGCATCTTCAATAATAGGAACATTATACTGCTTGGCAATTTCCATAATTTGCGGTAAAGGTGCTGGAAAACCTCTCATATGAACAATGACTAAAGCATCGAGCATTGAAATTTTTCGCTGCAGATCAGCTAAATCTAGGTTAAGATTTTTATCAACCTCAATAAGTAGAGGTTTTAAACCAGCCTGAATAATCGCGCTAGGAGTAGCTGTAAATGAATAGGCTGGGCATCCAACTAAAGAGTGGCTGGGCAATCCTAAAGCCATAAGGGGTAATGATAGTGCTGCGGTACCTGAGCTTACAGCAAGAGCATATTTCGACTTAAAAAAGTCTTTTAATTCATTCTCAAATCGCCCTACCATTGTTTCATGTAAGTGGCGATTATCATAACGAAATAGTCTTCTGCTCTTAATGACTTCTTCTACAGCGCTAAGATCATGTTCATCAACAATCACATTGCCTTTATCATAGGTCGGCCAAGGTTTCTTACTAACAGGTTTACCACCATAAAGCGCCAATTCTTCTAGAAAAAAACTACTTGCTTTCATACTACTTAACTCCACTTCAATCTACACTTTTTGTTTCCCCCATTTAGCTTTGTCTCTTTTATCAAGCCATAATCGAAAACGGGCTAGTGATTTATTGCCGAAAAATGATCTAACCGCTGAAAGCACGATAAATGCTTTAAAAAAATGGAACTTAGAGCCTTTCCTAATCCAAAAATCACACACTTCACCTTTGGTAGGAACAAATAATTGGTCGTAAAAAATTAATTTAGGAAATGCTAGACAAAAATAATTATTAATATTTTTTCCATGGGTTCCAAAGATAAGTGCGCCCCTTGGTAGACGAAGGATGTCTAAGAATAAAACTAAAAAAAAATAAATTACCCAGGCGCTTTTCCTTTTTTTCTCTCCAATCCATAAACAAGTAATTTCATGAGGTGGCTTATCTTTAAAGCCATGTTTTTGACTAATTTCTTCTAATTTAGAAGGAGATAAGGGAAGAAATGTCCGATAATTAGGACCTGAACAAATACAGTATCCAGCTGCTATATTTTCTTCAGAATCCGAGAAAAAGATACGTACTTTAGAATTTTTAAAGTATTCTAAATCAACCTGATTATGGGCTAATATGGCATATTTATCTCTAAAAATTGTAAGCAATGAATTATTTTTAATAAGCTTTGTCTTAATCATGTAGCACGATTTCTTAGAGGCAATAATCTCAGTATAGACTAATACAGAGACATTTAAATACAATTTGATAATTTTTAAATCAAATACATGAGATTCTAATTTATTGTTGCGAACTGGAGGTGTTAAGAAATTTCTATGTTGTTAATTAAATTGACTTTTACTTAGAGTTTATTCAATAAATTGATAATAAATTTCATCATTTTTTACCATGCCTAATTCATAGCGAGCTTGTTCTTCAAGAGCCTGATCACCCTGTTTTAACTCTAAGATATCTGCTTCTATAGCTTGATTTCTAGCAATTAAATTTTCATTTTCTTGTGTTTGTTGAGCAATTTTACGTTCCAATTGACGCCAGTGTAGAATACTTCCATCACCTAGCCATAATTTATACTGTAAGCTTAAAAAAGCTAAAATTAGAATAATTATGACTGGGCGCATAGTCTGATTGCCTTAAATAGAGTCAATCTATTGTTATAAAGTATTAAGGAAATACTTCTCTAGCCGGATACTGAAGCGTAGGAACTAATTCCTGAATTCTTAAAAGTTGGTTATACTTTGCAACACGATCTGTTCTACATAATGAACCGGTTTTAATCTGACCACAACCTGTTGCTACTGCTAAATCAGCAATAAATGTATCCTCTGTCTCGCCCGAGCGATGTGACATGACACAACGATAATTATTTTCTTGGGCTAATTGAATTGTCTGCCTTGTTTCAGTTAATGTTCCAATCTGGTTGGGCTTAATTAAAATAGCATTAGCAACATGTTGGTTAATCCCTTCTTTTAGTATTTTTGCATTCGTTACAAATAAATCATCACCAACCAATTGCAGGCGCCTACCTAATTCGGTCGTTAATAATTGCCATCCATCCCAATCACTTTCATCTAAGCCGTCTTCAATACTTACTATTGGATAAGCAGAAATTAAATCTTGATAGTATGCAATCATTGCAGCGCTATCTAACCTTTTATTGTCAGAAGAAAGGTAATAATAATTATCGCGATATAATTCAGAAGCAGCAACATCAAGAGCAAAGACAATATCTTCGCCTAATTTAAAACCAGCTTGCTCTACAGCACGTGCTAATATATCCAATGCATGTCGATTTGACTTTAAATTAGGTGCAAAACCACCTTCGTCACCTACAGCAGTATTTAAACCATATTGTTTTAAGACAGACTTCAAAACATGAAATATTTCAGTTCCCATCTGTAAAGCGGCAGGAAAATCGTGAGCACTAACAGGAATTATCATAAATTCTTGCATATCTACATTATTATCTGCATGTGCACCACCATTTAATACATTCATCATAGGCACAGGCATTCGCATGGATTCACCTCTGTGCAGTGCTTGATAAAGTGGCTGCTGAGTGACATTAGCATAGGCACGGGCAACAGCTAAAGATACAGCTAAAATTGCATTAGCACCCAAATGAGACTTATTTTCTGTTCCATCTAACTCCTGTAATTTCGCATCAATTTCTTCTTGGTGATTAACTGTATAGCCTTTTAAAGCGTTATTAATTTCAGTATTTATATAATGAACAGCCTTGCTTACTCCCTTACCGTTATAGCGCTCAGGACAACCATCACGAAGTTCACATGCTTCTCGCGTTCCTGTTGATGCACCAGAGGGTACACTCGCTCTCCCTGTAAATCCGCTTGCCAATAATATATCTGCTTCAACGGTAGGATTGCCACGAGAATCTAAAATTTCACGTGCTTTAACGTTTACAATGCGCATGTTTTGACCTTAATTAGGAAATTTAACAGTTTTTTTATACCTAACCCTTAGGGAGATACTTAACCATTTATAACAGGCAATATTGTTTGGCTCTAAGGTAAGATTGTCAAGCGCTATCCATAATTTATAGATATGAAGCTTTTAAGCTTAAACTGTATCAGCATAAACCTTGTTAAAATAGTAGAATTATAAACCTCGAGTAGCTATAATCAACCGAACGCGACTTAGGTTATAAACCAATATGGGAAGCATCTTTAATATGTTTGGGCCTTCACCTATTAGGCCTATTGAACAACATATGCGTAAAGTGCATCAGTGTGCCAAACAGCTTTATCCTTTTTTCACTGCTGTCCTTAATCTAGATTGGCAAACTGCAGATACCATCAAACAAAAAATTATTGGCCTTGAAAAAGAAGCTGATGGTATTAAACGAGACCTAAGACTACATCTACCTACTGGCCTTTTTCTTCCTGTATCACGCACCGATCTTTTAGAATTGTTAAGTGCGCAAGATCGTATAGCCAATAAGGCAGAAGATATCGCTGGCTTAATTATAAGTCGTCAAATGAAAATTCCTCATGAAATTTCAGCTGCATTTATGACATTTCTTAGCCGCTGTTTAGACGCTTCTAAACAAGCTTGTAAAGCAATCAATGAACTTGATGAATTGTTAGAAAGCGGTTTTCGTGGCAGTGAAGTCAATATTGTTGAAGAAATGATTATGATGCTTGATGAAATAGAACATGATAGTGATAAAAAGCTGTGGGATATTAGACATTCAATTTTCGAACTGGAAAATGAAATTCCGGTTATTGAAGTTATTTTTCTTTATAAATTAGTCCAATGGATTGGTGATCTTGCAGATCATGCGCAAACAGTAGGAGCGCGTCTTCAAATTCTTATTGCCCGGTAGTTAAATCCATGGATTATTCTTTTATTTTACTTTTAGTTGCCCTTGCACTTTGTTTTCTTATGACCTGGGGCGTAGGTGCTAATGATTTAGCTAATGTCATGAGTACCACAATGGGCTCGAAAGCCATTACCGTTCGTCAGGCAATGGTTATTGCAATTCTTTTTGAATTTGCTGGTGCCTTTCTTGGTGGAAGTGGTGTTACTGAAACGATGCGTGACGGCATTATTAATAGCAGCCAACTCCTTGACCAGCCTTTAGTGCTTATTGAAGGAATGCTTGGTGTATTATTAGCTTGTACTATCTGGATGAACTTAGCTAGTTATTTAGGTGTACCAGTATCCATTACTAATGCACTGGTTGGTTCTATGGTTGGCTTTGGTGCTACCGTTTTAGGTAGCCAGGCTATTCACTGGGAACAGGTATATCGCATCGCTATTAGTTGGATTACTTCACCCTTTATAGCAGGTGTTACAGCCTATGCTCTATTTACCAGTATTCAACAAGTTATTTTTATTAAAACCGATCCATTAGAAAAAGCAAAAATGTATGTACCTATTTATCTTTTCTTAGTAGGTTCTATTTTATCTTTTATTACCGTATTTAAAGGTTTAAATCACTTTGATATTCACCTTAATTTTAAACAAGATTTAGCAGTTACCTTAGCAACAAGTATAACGCTAACCATTATAGGCATGATTATTATCAAGCGTATTCCAGAAGTAGGAAAAATTAGACGACGTGATCGTTTCATACAAGTTGAAAGATATTTCGCAGTACTTATGGCTTTAACTGCTTGCGCAATGGTTTTCGCGCATGGCTCTAATGATGTAGCCTTAGCTGTTGGCCCTTTAACAATCATTTATACTTTAGTAACCACGCCTCATCAATCCATAGGCCTAGAGAATTATCCTGCGTGGATTATTTTATTGGGCTGTTTTGGTGTGGTTTCAGGACTCTTAATGTATGGTCGCAAAGTAATTGAAACCGTAGGAAGTTCTATTACGGCTTTAACACCGAGCCGTGCTTTTGCTGCTACTTTAGCTGCTGCCACTACAGTTGTCGTTGCAACAAGCTTAGGAATTCCAGTATCCGCTACTCAAACGTTAGTTGGGGCTGTTTTAGGTGTAGGATTAGCGCGGGGTATTGGTGCACTTAATTTAATTGTAATCCGCAATATTTTTATGTCTTGGATCTTGACCCTACCTATGGCGTCCCTATTAACTATCCTTTCATATAAGCTATTACACGCTTTAATTGGCTAATTAAAGCGTAAGAAGGCAGGAAAACTAAAAATCCTGCCAAATTTCATTTTGAGACGGGTCAGTTTCTGCATTATCACGTAATCTTGCGATGCGTTCATGCTTTTTGATTTCTACCATTTGGGAATTTGATTTTTGATGTTCTTCATCAAATCCATAGAAGAATTTATCATAAGGGCTGATATAGGCTTTATCAATATCGTTTGAACTCATAGATGATCCTAAATAAAAAGTATATCTATAATTTTATCTCTTTTTGCAGTAACTTACCATTTTACCGTTAAAATTCTTGTGAGGTTTTCATGTCCATTAAAAAAGCAGAGCTCCATGTCCACCTAGAAGGAACTATTTCTCCGCATTTGGCCGAGAAGCTTGCAGCCCGTAATAAAATGACTTTACCTAAGGCGCGCATTGATCAAAATGGTAAGCGCTATATCTATAAAGACTTTTTGGATTTCCTAAATGCTTTTGATGACATTGCGGCTTTAATTAAATACCCACAAGACTATTATGACATTACCTTTGATTACCTAAAATCAACAGCCGAAACAGGCGGTATCTACGTTGAGATGATGTATTCGCCTGATCATGCCGAGCAAGCAAGCGGTATTCCATCATCTGAACATCTACAAGCTATCCAGCAAGCCATTGATGACGCTTATGAAAAATTTAATATTACTGGTCAAATTATTGTTACAGCTGTTCGGCACTTTGGTGCTGAATCAGCAGAGAAAGTAGCAAAGCAAGCTTTAAAAGAAACCATTCCCTGTATTGTTGGCTTTGGCTTAGGCGGTGATGAATTTAATTTTCCACCTAAATTATTCCAAAAAGCCTATAACATCGCTGCAGATGGGGGCCTGGCTTGCACTGTGCACGCGGGCGAATTTGCTCCGGCAAGTGGTATGATTGAAGCAATGGATTATCTACCTATCCAACGTATTGGGCATGGTGTTATGTCCATTCATTCACCAGAAACCATTGCAAGACTTAAAGATAAAAATATTGCTCTAGAAATTTGCCCAACGAGTAATATTGCTTTAGGCCTTTTTCCAAATTTAGAAAGCCATCCACTTATTCCCTTAATGGAGGCGGGAATTAAAGTGAGCTTAAATTCAGATGATCCACCATTCTTTGGAACTAATCTAGCTGCTGAGTATGAAAAAGTACAGCAGTTACATCGATTTTCACCAGAAAAAATGCTTAACTTCACCCGCATGGCAATTGAAGCTGCTTTCGTTTCTAATGAAAAGAAAAAGCAGTTACTTGAGACCGCAAATACTTTATGAGCAATATTCACTAGGCTTCTTTGGAAACTCGCTATAGAGTGCAGTACGGAATGTACACTGAGTACATGAGGATTCGAGCACCGTATCTACGAAGCAATGCACCTCTGTAGTAGAGTTTCCGAAGAAGTCTATTAATTAGGCGGGCTCTTCTAAATATCGTTTAAGCTTTTTCATAGCATTTTTTTCAAGCTGCCGTACTCTTTCGGCTGATACGCCATATTTAGCAGCTAAATCATGCAAAGTAGATTTATCTTCAGCCAACCAGCGCTGTTGTAGGATATCTTGGCTGCGCTCATCAAGCTGTTCAAGAGCAGCAAATAAATTATCTTTGCCTTGTTCGCCACTTCGTTCAAGCTCAATTAGATAAGCAGGATCACTAGCACTATCATGTAGGAAATGAGATGGCATTTTATAAGCTTCATCATCATCTTCTGACATAGGTGTATCATATGAAGTATCCATAGCGTTTAGGCGCTGCTCCATAAGCATGACTTCGTCTCGACTTACGCCTAAATCATTAGCTACTGCATCAACTTCTTCACTATTAAACCAGCCTAGGCGCGTTTTCATCTGCCTTAGGTTAAAAAATAGTTTTCGTTGTGCTTTTGTCGTTGCTATTTTAACAATTCGCCAATTACGTAATACATATTCATGAATTTCAGCCTTAATCCAATGAACTGCAAAAGAAACTAATCGAACGCCTAATTTAGGGTCAAAACGCTTAACTGCCTTCATAAGGCCTACATTGCCTTCTTGAATTAAATCGCTAAGTGGTAAACCATAACCTAAATAACCACGAGCTACTCGTACGACATAACGTAGATGAGCCAATACTAAGCTACGAGCACTCTCAAGATCGCCTTCATTTTGAAAGCGCTCTGCATAGCGATATTCTTCTTCAGCAGAAAGCATTGGAATTTGATTAACTCGATGAATATAGGCATCTAAACTGCCTATCGGTAAAGTTAATGATGCCAACTGCAGCTGCTTATTCATAACTTCCTCCAGTTATCTACTTCATAACAGGCCACATTAATGATAGATACAACGCTCTTAGCTTCGGCTTTTAAAAAAATATTATAAGCTTGCTCATGCTACACTAACTTCTAATTAAAGTATAACATCCTAAGCCATGCCTTGTATTTTATAAGGCGGTGTAATTATAAACTAAGGATAGGGTTCAATGGAAGATAGCTGCTTTTTAACTGCTATTCTTGCCCCTAACCAACCTAAAACAATTGCTACAAACACAATAAAATATGCTTGTTTTATAGATAATCCTAATAAAGGATATTGCATATGGTAAGCAGATGATAGTTCTTGCACTGCTACTGCTACACTTAACATGAAAATATTAACAAAGAATATGGCAAAGACTGCACCTAGCATACCATACCAAATACCAGCATAGAGAAATGGTCTAAGTATGAAAGCGTCTGTAGCACCAATGAGTTTTAAAATCTGAATTTCTTCCTGACGTTTATGCAGCGCCAGCCGAAGAGTATTACCAATAACTAATATTACCGCTAAGGCCAGTAGTATAATTATAGCATGCGCTATCCTGTTAAGAAATCCTAAAATTGCATGTAACCTGATTAACCACTGCATATCCAGTTTGGCTTGATCTACTTGTGATAAAGTTTTTAAACGCTCAAAAAGCTGGTTAACTTTTAAGGGATTATCGACTGTTTTAGCAGGAACAACTTCAACCACAGCTGGCAGTGGGTTTTCAGGTAGTGAATGTAAAATTTCTCGCATTCCTTCTTGCTGCTCTAACTCAGCAAAACCCTGTGCTTTGGTCTTTAAAGTGGCGTAGCCAATACCTTCTATGGAACGGACTTGTAATAAGAAATTATTTTCATCCTCATTCGACAAGTTGGACTTAAGATAAAGAGAAATATGACCGCTTCCTTGCCACTCTGCTGTTAGCTGTTTTAAATTATCAGTTATTACCCAAAATAATGCTGGTAGTGTTAAAGTAATAGCAATGACAATGGCAGTTAACATGGTTGCTAGTGGCGTACGGCATAAAGAATTAAAGCTTGAAGTAGCTGCCTGTATATGATAAGAAACCCATGACTGTAGTTTTTTTAACATATTCGCCCTTGTTTTAACATGATAATTCGATGCTTTAAGCCTGCAATCAAAGCTAAATCGTGAGTTGCCACTAAAATACTAACCCCTACTTCATTAAATTGAGCAAAAATTTTCATGATTTCACTAGATAAGCTAGGATCAAGGTTGCCGGTAGGCTCATCAGCGATTAATAAAGCAGGCTTATGTACAACCGCCCGTGCAATACCAACGCGCTGCTGCTCGCCTACAGATAAATGAATAGTTAACCTTTTTTCCTTATTTAGTAATCCAACCATATCTAAAGCAGCATGTACTCGCTTAGTTAACATAGCAGGTGACATGCCCTGTATTTGCAAAGGTAGGGCCACATTATCAAATACAGAGCGATCATGAAGTAGATGGGGTGATTGAAAGGTAATACCTAAGTTACTGCGATAATTGGCAATATCACGCTTTTTAAGTTGATTCACATTAATACCATTTACAATTAGCTGACCAGAAGAAGGCGATTCAAGTTTAGCAATTAATTTTAGCAACGTACTTTTCCCAGCACCGGAGTGACCGGTAATAAAGACCATCTCCCCTCTTTCTAAAGAGAAATTAATTTGACTTAAGGCTTCAAAGCCGCCGGGATAACGCTTACTAACCTGATCAAATTTAATCATCATTAAAAATTGCCTTAACAAATTGGGTTGCCTCAAAAGGCCGTAAATCGTCTATGCCTTCTCCTATACCGATGTAACGAAAGGGAATAGCTAATTCATTAGCGATAGCAAACAGAATACCGCCTTTTGCAGTCCCATCCAGTTTAGTCATTGTAATTCCTGTTAAACCAATTGCTTGATGAAACTCTCGTGCCTGATTAAGCGCATTTTGTCCTATACTTGCATCTAGAATTAACATGGTTTCATGCGGGGCATCTGGATTAATTTTCTGCATTACCCGTTTAACTTTTTTCAATTCTTCCATTAAGTTGTTCTGTGTATGTAAACGGCCTGCAGTATCCGCGATTAAAATATCTATACTGCGTGCCTTAGCAGCTTGAAATGCATCATAAATAACGGAAGCACTATCAGCGCCAGAGTGCTGAGCAATAACGGGTATTTGATTTCTCTCGCCCCAAACCTGTAGCTGCTGTACAGCTGCTGCTCGAAACGTGTCCCCCGCTGCTAACATCACTTTTTTGCCTTGCTGCTGATATTGTTTAGCTAGTTTACCAATGGTGGTCGTTTTACCAGCGCCATTGACTCCCACCATTAGAATAACAAAAGGTGAACCATCCGAAGTCTGTAAAGATAAAGGAGCCGTATTGTTAGTAAGTATGGTTTGTAGACGTTCTTTAAGTGATTTAAAAATAGCGTCACCGTCAACCAACTGTTTCCTTGCCATTCCAGCACTTAACTGATCTAATATGTCTTGGGTGGTATTAATGCCTATATCGGCACGCAATAGTAATGCCTCTAAATCTTCAAAAATAGTTTCATCTATTACCTTTTTACCAAGTAAAAGACGCCCAATACCCTCACCTAACTGCTGTCGAGTTTTACTTAGCCCTTGCTTAAAACGAGCATAAAAGCCAAGCTTAGCAGGATTCTCAGCCTCTGATGATGACAAAGTTTCTGCCGTCTCAACCTCTGCTGCTACCACCTCTTGCTCAGGCAAATTAGGTTCTATTGTTGATTCAACAGGCTCATTAACAGCCTCTGTTGTTTTAGAAGACGTATCTTGATTTCTTTTAAACCATTTAATCATAGGTATACAAATTAAAGGAAATATGGAATTCTATCACCTTTTTTACTGAAGAGTTAATCTATGCGTGCAGTATTAGCGATGGCTTTTTTATTATTTTCTTGGGCAGCTACTGCTGATGTTCAAAAATTTACCTTAAATAATGGATTAAAAATTATAGTAAAAGAAGATCATCGAGCGCCAGTAGCAGTTTCCATGATATGGTATAACGTTGGTTCAGCAGATGAACCAGGTGGTATTACAGGGGTATCTCATGCCCTTGAACATATTATGTTTAAAGGAACAGCTAAATATCCTTTAGGCGTATTTTCTAAAACGATTGCTGCAGTTGGAGGACAGGAAAATGCTTTCACCAATTATGACTATACAGCTTATTATGAAAAATTAGCTGCCACACAACTGCCTATTAGCTTTGAACTTGAGGCAGATCGAATGCAACACCTTTTATTAAACAAAGAAGAATTTGCAAAAGAGATGCTAGTCATTCAAGAAGAAAGAAGACAACGTACTGACGATAATCCACAAGCCTTAGTTTTTGAACGTTTCCTAGCAAGCGCCCATTTATCCGATCCCTATCATCACCCAATTATTGGCTGGATGGACGATTTAAAAAACCTTAAAATAGGTGATGTAAAGGCTTGGTACCAAAGTTTTTATGCACCTAATAATGCTACATTAGTCGTTGTAGGCGATGTGGACGCTAAAAAAGTTTATGATTTAGCGAAAGTATACTTCGGCCAAATCCCTAAGAAACCTACTTTTATTCGCAAACCACAAACAGAACCTCCTTCATTTGGGCCAAAATTAGTTGAAATACATACGCCAGCACAACTACCTATGTTAATGTTTGGCTATAATGTGCCTAGTTTAAAAACAGCCAATGCACCGTGGGAAGCTTATGCGCTTGAAGTTATTACGGGTATTTTAGATGCAGGTGAGAGTTCTCGCTTTGCAAAAAACTTAGTTCGGGGCAACCATATAGCAAGCAGTGCTAGTGTTTATTATAATCTTTACGCTCGTTATCCAACGCAATTTATACTTTTTGGCATGCCTTCACAATCACATACGATCCATGAGCTTAAAGCAGCCTTGCTGAAAGAAATAAAGATATTACAGACTGAGCTAGTCAGTGCTACTGAGTTGCAAAGAATCAAAACTCAAATTATTGCTCAAAAAACGTTTGAGAAAGACTCTATTTTTGGACAAGCAATGGAGCTTGGCTTGTTAGAAACAGTAGGCCTAGGCTGGGAAGCAGCAGCAGCTTATACAGATAACATCAACGCCATTACACCTGAGCAAATACAAGACGTTGCTAAACGATATTTTAATGACAACTCTTTAACAGAGGCTCAATTATTTCCTATATCGCAGTCTAAGGGATGAAAATGAAAGCAAAATTTATTTTACTTTTTCTATTACTTTTTTTTCAAATTAATCTTTTGAATGCTCGAACATTTAAAATTGAACGCTGGAAAACAGCAAAAGGAGCTCAGGTTGTCTTTTATCAAGCAATGGAAGTACCTATGCTCAATATAAATATTGCTTTTGCTGCAGGTTCTGCTTATGACGGCCCCTATTTTGGTCTAAGTGCTTTAACAACTGAGCTATTAGACCAAGGCGCAGGTAATTATGATGCAACTCAACTTGCGGAAAAAATTGCTGATACAGGCGCCCAATATAATGCAGAAACAACGAGGGATATGGTTGTTTTACAGTTTAAAACATTAACTAAAGAGGATGCACTAACACCAGCTATTGATGCTTTAGCTGCTATTATTAATAAACCGCTTTTTAGGCAAGAAGCCTTTAATCGCGAAAAAAGTCAACAGTTAATTGCCATTGCCCAACGTCAAGAATCGCCAAATGAAGTAGCTAATATTGCTTTCTTTAATAAGCTTTACGGTAATCATCCGTATGCTCATCCCATCTTAGGAACAGAACAAACTGTTAAAGCAATTAATTTAAATCAAGTACGCGACTTTTATAAACGTTATTTTACCAGTCAAAATGCTACTATTGTTCTAGTTGGTGCTATTGACAGCGCTCAAGCACACAAGCTAGCTGAACAATTAACCGCGGGGCTCAGACAAGGCTCTCCTGCGCCTATAATTCCTAAAGCGGCTCCCTTGCCTGCGGAAGAAAAAGTTACTATTAATTATCCTTCATCGCAAACAATTCTTAGACTAGGACAAACTGGCATTGATCACGCTAATCCTAATTATTTTCCTTTAATGGTTGGTAATTATATTTTAGGTGGTGGCGTTTTAGTTTCCCGTTTAGCCAATGAAGTCAGAGAAAAACGTGGCTTAACATATGGTGTAGTTAGCCAATTTATACCTATGCCTGGTATCGGTCCTTTTATAATTAACTTATCAACTGTCAACCAACAAGCGGATACTGCGTTAAACATTACTAAAGAGACACTAATTAATTTTTTAACGAAGGGTCCTACTGAAGAAGAGTTAGCCGCGGCGAAACAATATATGACAGGTAGTTTTCCCTTGTCATTAGCAAGCAACAGTAATATTGCAGGCGTGCTATTGCGCATAACATTTTATAAATTACCAGATGATTATTTAGATACGTATATAACTCATATAAATTCAGTAACCACTAAGGATATCAAACAAGCTTTCGATGAAACGCTTCAACCTAATAGAATGTTGTTGGTTTCTGTAGGAAAAGTATGAAACAAAGTATCAGAATCATCGGCGGAAAATATCGCAGTAAAAAACTATATTTTCCCTCGCTTGATGGCTTAAGACCAACACCGGATCGAGTCAAAGAGACGTTATTTAATTGGTTGATGCATGATATACATAATGCATGCTGTATTGATGCTTTTGCAGGAAGTGGCGCTTTAGGTTTTGAAGCTTTTTCACGTGGCGCCGCTTACGTAACTTTCATTGAAGCACAACTTGCTGCTTTTAAAAATTTACAACAGACGGCTTTAAATTTTAATGCACCTAATTTAAAAGTTGTTCATGCCGATGCCCGAACCTTTCTACAAAACTTACAGAAACCTGTAGATATAATTTTTTTAGATCCGCCCTTTGCCAGTAATTATCTTGCAGAATGTTTACAAATCATTGCGCAAGGGCATTGTTTGTTGCAAGGAGGATTAGTTTATATTGAATCAGCTAAAGAAATTAAACTTGACCCCATACATTGGGTTGAGCGAAAATCTAGCAAGGCTGGACAGGTATATTATGCTCTTTATGAAAAACGTACGTAACTTATTTATGTAGGCTTGACAAGAGGGCTCTGGTCCTGTTTCAATCATCTACTATCTATTGATTTTAAAGCATAAGATGAATAAGACGCTTACTGTGCTCCTGCTAGCAAGCCTTCTACTTAGTGGATGTCGAACTGGGGTTGCACTTATGAAACCGCCTATTAATGAACCAAGTGATGATGCAACAATTAAATTAGCTGAAGCTGCGTCATCAATTAGTGATTCTATGCTTGAAATGGCGAAGGTAGAGAAAGTCATTCTGCCAACAACCAAAGATAATTCTTTAACAATTCCTAGCACCTACAATTTACAAGCAAAGGCTTCTGTAGACTGGGCAGGGCCTATTGAAGAGTTAATTGCGCGTGTAGCCTTGGCTGCTCATTATCGTTTAAGAGTTATAGGTGGAGAACCTTCCGTGCCCATTTTAGTAAGTGTCAATGTTAAAGATCAAAGCCTTGCTGAAATCCTAAGAAACATCGATTATCAAGCTGGAAAAAAAGCCTATTTACATGTTTATCCTAATAGTCAGGTAGTTGAATTGCGCTATGCTAAAATTTACTCGTAGTTTATTGATCCTTGGATTAGCGTTTCTAGTAGGCTGTACTAGACCATCAGTTCATGTTGCTGATATGGGGTCGTTATCGGCTTTGCAAGCACTTGCTAATGTAAAAAGCAAGGCTAATAAAAATCGCCGCGGCAGTGGTATGCGTGCAACGGCGCTCAGTGAAATTGCTCTTAGCTTAGGCGCACAAGCAGGACTAGCTTGTCGAGCTAATATCATCAATAAGCATTTAACTAAACAGGCAAGAATATTAGACGCTGTTTTTGATTTTAATTCATTAGTACTCGATCACAACATTTTACCACCTGTTTTACTTGAAGGACGTAACACTTTAAACTTAGCTGATACACAAACCATTCGCGTATCAGATAGAACCTATAAAATCGCTAAGCAAGCTCGCTTCATTACAACCCCGCCTAATTGGCGGGAATATTTATGGATGGATTATAAACAACCCGATCCTCCTAATTTAGCTATGCTACCGAAAACAAAAGCTGAAAGAAAAGCCTGGCGGACTTGTGTCGCTCGTGGTTGGAAAAATGGTATAGAACAAGCTAATACCATATTAGACGAAAGTATTGCACGAATAAAAGAAGACTATATGGGCATGATCTTGTATCGAAAATTACTAGCCATGAATATGGTTACAGCTCCTTTTGTTGCTAGTACCGATTTAGGTGTTACAGGCGATGCTTCTGAAATTCATATTGATGATAGAGTGTTACGAATTACAGCTCTTCCAGGATTAAATGTAAACAGTAATGAATGGCGTGCAGCAGTTGCTAAAGATGAAAACGCTCTAGAACAATTTAAAAACATGGAAAAACTAGCTCAAAATGCACAAATTAATATTACAAGCAAAGCTTGGCAGCCAGTTATTGCTCCAATCAATGAAAAAAAATATTAATTAGAAAATTCATCTAGCAACATTTCTGCTTAAAGTTTTCTATACTGTATGAGTATATTGTTAAGTTTGGCTTTAATGTTAGTTAATTAACCTAAGTTCAACCTAATAAAAAACTTTATCTTTTATGTTGAATTAGTTTATTTTAGTCTAGCCCCTAAAATGACCAAATATTATCATCTTTGGATTTTCTAAATTGCGTTTAATTAATAAATTCAAAAATAATAACATAAAATCTAATATAGAAGATCCCGTAAAAAAATTAAACAATAAAAATTTTTAGTAATATAAATAAATTAAATCGGCTTAGAGCTTTGGAACTATTATGAATAATATTAATTTAATGCCTGAGGAGCCTTCGCGTTTTACGCCTATATTTATGGATAAAATGCTACAGCACGCTGAAACATTAAGTGCATCAGACATCACTATTCAAACAGGTTCACCTATTTATGCCGAAGTATATGGTCGATTAATAAGGATAACGAATCGCAATTTATCTAATACTGAATTAGGTGATTTAATAAACGCTATTTATGGTCCAAATGCTACAACGCAACTCTTATCAGGAAAAGATATTGATACTCATTATGAATTTCGTCCTAATCGTGGAGTACGTTATCGCTATCGGGTTAATGGGACTTCTTGCCTAGTTGAAGGTCATGATGCTATCCAAATTACTTTAAGAACCATTCCAACAACGCCACCTAGGCTAGAGACAATGGGCCTACCAGATAATATAGTGGAAGCAATTGCACCTCAGGAAGGTATTGTCTTTATTACAGGGGCTACCGGGTCAGGAAAATCAACACTACTTGCTTCCATTATCCGAGAATTAATTGAAAGTGAAAATTCTAACCGAAAAGTACTTACCTATGAAGCGCCAATAGAATTTGTTTATGATGAGATTGAGACAATTTCTGCAATTGTAAGCCAATCAGAAATTCCACGTCATTTACCTAGCTTTGCTGAAGGCGTGCGTAATGCATTGCGACGTAAACCAAGGTTAATTATGGTTGGTGAGTGTCGAGATGCAGAAACAATTAGCGCAGCCTTAGAAGCTGCTTTAACAGGACATCCTGTCTATACAACACTTCATACTTCAGGGGTGGCGGAAACGATGCGGCGTCTAGTTACTTCTTTTGCAGGTGAAGAACGTGTTGGCCGAACAATCGATATTTTAGAAACAATAAGGCTTTGTATTTGGCAAAAACTAGTTCCAACAATCGAGGGCAAACGAGTTGCGCTGCGCGAATATTTAATTTTTGATGAGGATGTACGTGATATTCTGCTAACCGGCGATCCGAATGACGTTACTTCTGCAACAAGAAAGCTTGTTCGGCAGCGAGGGCAATTAATGACTGAAGATGCTAGACAAAAATTTGAGGAAGGGATTATCTCTGAGCGTGTTTATAAAATAATTATTGCTGGTACAAAAGAATATCAGCGATAGGGACAAGACGTTTAGTCATTGCATGCGTTCTCGTTTAGCCCAACCTACGCTACGCTTATCTTTATATCTTCCTAAAACATTGTAATAAGCAAATAAAACGATGCTAATCGAGATCAAAAATGGCAAACCAGCATAGAAAAAATAAGAAAAAAAGTGAGTATTGAAAATTCCTTGTCGTACAGATTGTCCGAAAGTTGTATTACAAACAGGCAAGCTACTAAAGGAAAAGTGAATATTGACAATAAAAAAGAAAAAAAGAAAGGCAAAGATTTATTTAACTTTTGCCAAAATAAATAAATCACAATTTGCTACTTAAATCATTTAAGAATGAAATAATCTAACAGGAATTTATAAAAAAAGCCACCCTACATATTATTGCTTATCTGGAGGATTTGGCGTGGCATCAGGACCAAGACCAGGTGTAGCTGATGCTCCCCCTTGTGATGATGAGCCAAGCTTTTGTATTTTACTAACGCCTTTCATAGAATAACCGGCAAGTTGTTTATCTATTTGCTGTGCGGCAGTGGTTGTCGCCTTAGTCGCCTCGCCAACTTTACCTTTAGTATCCTCAGCCCACTGTGCTGTTTCCTGACCTGCTGATTCAGGCTGCCCACCTATCCATCGTAAAACTTTATCAGGTAACACCACAATTAAGGTAAATGCTTTTTGAACTACTGTAAGGTACATGGTGGTATAAATTATAATTGAGAAAAAGTAGGCATAAACCCCCGCCCATCCGGAATAACCTAATTGTGAGTCAGGCTTAAGGATATCACCTCCAGATATTTTATTATCAAAACTAAATGATGTATTGGGATCTTGTAAGTATGACAGCACATTAGAAAATCCCGCATTAATTACCCAAACGCCTACATACGAAAGCGCGATAGCGGTAATATAACCAATAACCATCATTGCCGGTCTTAAAAAGACATTCATCAGAATCATAATGGCTGTCTCACCTTTACCAAAAGGCCCCTCACCTTCAGGATGCGTTACGCCTAGGGCTACAATAGGTGCTGCAACCATAGCTTCAACGACCGCCATCAACCAACCTATCGAGCCAAAAGTAAAAATCATATAGGGTAAAAACGGAATATAATACGCTGTCACAAAACCAATGGTTAACATCGTCCCTAACCAAGCAACTAATAAGGGCATCACTAGTGCAATAAACGGCATAATAACAATACCAAACGGAGAGATAGTAAATATAAGCAAATAAATCCATAATTCATTGGCAAAGTTGATAAAACTAACACCCATGTTCGATAGGGCTATTACTGGATTCATAGTGGGTTCTTGCAGCCACATAACACTTCTTTGAAAAATAAGGGTCATTCCTTTTAATGGTAAGTACAAAAATGCCATAACTACATCATTAAAAATGGTTATCATCATCTCAAAGAAGAAATTAAATATAATTTTAAATGTGTAGTTATATAAGATATCGCCTATTACATGCCCTAAGCAAATATCTACAACTTTCATATTCCAACAAGGGAAACTAATTGGCGGTAAGCTAATATTAGTTGGAGCCATATGAGGCATAATATTCATTTTAAACTGCGGCGGTGTCAAACCCGGCTGCCCTAAGTTCAACATGGCTGAATTATTAATAAAACCGTAAGTTGTGCTAGCATTGTCACCTACAACTGGTGCCATAGGCTGGGAAAAGGTTGGTAAGTCCTGACCACTTGTATCGCCTCCTTTTTGACCGTTAATCAAGCTTACAATAGCTGCTAAAGGCGCGCCATTACCATTTAACCAGGTGCATAAGGTAGGATTTGAGCTCTTCTGGCAATCATAACCAGTGCTACTAGAATTATTAGGGGCAATTTTTTGCAAACCACCTAGATCAACAGGAGTACTATTGTTTAAGCCTGTATCTTTATCAAGACCAGTAGAAAGAGTATTAAGGTTAGTGGAATTTAATTGAGCTAATTTGATAAAATAGCTACCAGCCAACATCCAACCCTGAGCATTTGCCTCATTGATAAAATCTTTTAGTTGGCCTGCAATTTTGTCTCGTATAGCCTTATTTGTAATATTAAGGCTTGGTTCCATAATTCCTATGTAATCTGCAATAGCGTCTTGAAATTCACTACCGCTAAAAAGAGGCGTTGTTGAATTACCTGGCAAGGGTCCCCAACTTGTACAGTTGCTAGAAATCGCGGAATCTACACATATAATATTATCCTTCGGTGAATAAGGGACACCAAACTGTTGCATAGCCCAGGGGGGTGAGTAAGTTGGCGGCGTACTATTATTTGTTGTGGGGGGTGGATTTAACTGCGGATCATTATTGACCATAACCTGAGCAACAAGTGATAAATCAGTATAGAGTTGCTGAACTGCTACAGCGCGAGACATCTTGAGAGTTTCCAATTCACTATTGTTAAGAGGTATAGCAAGTACCTTCTTACCGGATTCAGTAGTATACAGATTATCGGTATCGAAAGAATTCCATCGAATATCGCCACAAATACCATTTAAAGCACTGTAAATTGAATCTGTAGAAAAATTAGGCATTTGTAGTTGGTACGATTTTTGGTCAGGGCTTTTGCTTTGCCATGCTAAAGGGTTCACTGTACTAAGAAAGTCAGGAACTGGCGTATTACAAAATTTAGTCATAGGTGAATCTTCGGTATTTTTTAATAAAAAACATGGACCAGAATTATGTTGTTTTTCATTAAGATAGGACTCACGCAAATTCTCCAGGGCGACTTGTAAGCCATACATGCAGACCTGACCTGTTAAAACTTTTGCTGCACCTATAGGTACGGCCGAAGGTTTTAGTGCGTTGTTTTCAACTGAATTTCCGGTAACATGTACAACTGGGCTTTGCTGCGGTTGAACAATAACACCCCCGCGGGTAATGTAGCTTAAAGCTGCCGACCAAACTTTATCAGCTGCACCAATACCTTGCACGACAATCCACATGACGAAAATCTGCATTAAGCAATAGCCAGATGCTTTAGGTATTAACAAAGCCAAGCCTAGAGTTGTTCGAGTTGGCACCCAAATCGATGACCATTTTTGGCCTAACATTTTACCTTCATGTGCAGTATTAATGGTGGATACTAGTAGGGTATACATAGTAATAATACCGCCTAAAGCTAATACGGCCGAATTAAATACCAAAAAAATACTACCTAATATTTGACTGCCAGTGCCATGTATAACGCCATCCACGACGCCAAACAAGTTACCAAGAAAAACCACTGAAACATCGCCGGGAGGAGGTGTAAAACTGATACCAGTTGGATTATTAAAGGACGAAGCTAAGACTAAAGTAGGAAATAGTAGAATTAAAAAACTAAAAATCAATTTTTTCATGATTTTTCACCTAAAAAACCTCTTCTATACCATTCCCTAAAAGTACAGCCTAATTTCCTCTCTCTGATTTGGTAATACCAAAAGTGATAGCGAAACGCGAGAGCAAGAGCAACTAAAGTAAGTACTAAACTAATTACTACCGCATGAATTCCACCATAAAACAGATGATAGATGGCATAACAAAGCAGACCAAACGCAGCAAAACACATCAAGAGACTTAAACGATATAGACCTTTTTGGCGAGCTATTAAATCAGCTTCAGTTAAATTCATTGCCGCCATAGCTGCATCAAATTTGGTTAAAGCCTCATTAGAGGAGATGTCTTTCTTTTGTGGTATAAATAAGAATTTAACGCCGTTAGCTAAATATTGCGTAAAAGCATTAAGGCGATCGAAATCAGTCCAGGCTCGAACATTAAAAATAGTTTTAAATAAATTTCCTACTCTTGATCCCGACTTTTTTTGCATAAATTTTACATTTTAAAATAATAGACTTTTACTACTCATACTATAATACTATATTAGTTTAAGTACGTGCACTTTATCTAAGTATAGCACCGTAAAAAAAGAGTAAAATATGCCTGATCTTAGTCATGAAGCCTCCGCTCAATATTGGTTTGAGTATGTTGATCCGATGATTTATCGTGTTATTACCTTTATGGAAAGTGTTGAAGATTGGACACTTGATAATGATCCTGTCCTAGAAGAAGCTATTAAACGTCTAGGCCAAGAGCTCGATGATATCGAAAAAGTGGATATGGGTAATTTAAATCAAGAAGACACCTTCATAAGGTTAGTAGGTAATATTAAATCTGGACGCGGTTTAAGATTGCTGCAAGCCATTGATACAGTCCATCCTGGTAGTGCTTCTCGTGTTCTTATCCATGCCGAAGAAACAACAACTGGAAGCCATGACCCAGCAGGCTTTTTTCTGAAACGTAATATTACCTTTGAGCGGCTGCGCCTACTTGCTCGCGTATTTTCTGAATATCGGTTAAGGTTAGTAGCTAGAGCGCTTGAAGGAGAGGAATAATAATGAAAATAAAATATTTAATATCAGGAATATTACTGGCTCTATCATCAACTGTAACAGCGTCACAAGGTAACACTGGCGGCAATACTCCAGATCCAAATAACAATACAGATGATGAAGTGAGTAAAATTGCTACTTATTTACAGAACCTAGGTCAGTATTTTGGTTATGACCTCACTCAGTATTGTACGTCTGGTGGCCCTTGTTCAACTAATGGTAGTACAGGTGGTAATACTGGTGGTTCAACGGGTACTACCGGTGGCACGACTTCACAGGCTTATAGTAATACGCTTGTTGATCAGAGTACTGCCTACTCTGCTCAACTTAATCTTTACAAAACGTTTCTTGGCGCAATAGTAGGCGGCGGCACTGGGAATAATGTAACAGCAACTGCGGCCCAGAATTCTAATCCCATTGTGCCTACAACCCTGACTAGTAATAGCGACTTAGCTGGCTTTTCAATTATCAATACACTTGCAGGACAAACTTATTCAAATCCTCCCTATTCTAGTCCATCCAATCAAACTGTTTCCGTCTCTTCACTTATTGATCAACCAACTTATCAACCAGATCCTGTAAGTCAGGCGATTTTAAATATACTTGCAACACCAAACTATACTTATTGTTTAGAAAGTGGATCTAATCTTATTTCCCAAAAATGTGCTTACTTATATCGAGAAAGTATTATTAAAAATGTTGTAGGTACTTTACCAGGCACTCAGAAAGTCTTTACCTCCGAAGCAAATGCTCATTTAATTCCACAATTAAACATTAATACTTTAATCTCGCCGCTCCTTTATTCAACAACCAGCAATACTAATGTCAATACTTCTAGCTCCGGATTTGATGATTTAGACGCAAGTAAAACAGGTTTACCAGCAAAAACTCAAGCACAGCAGGCAGAAAATTATATTCGTTATGTAACTGGTGCAGTTCTGCCTGTTTCACTACCTGACTGGAATACCTATAATAGTTTAATTAGCCAGGCCTTAAATTACAGTGGAAAAGTCCCATTAGTTCAGCAACAACAAGCTTATGCCCAATTAAGTACTTACTTAGCAAGGTTGCGTAGCTATGCTGCCCAAACGTCTGTCGGAATCAGTAACCTTTATTACATCATGTCTAAACGCCTTCCCCAAAGTCCATCTGGACAGCAGTCTGGTCAGCAAAGTAATCAAACGAGTCAAGCTTTAAATGAATACATTATGGCTAGCTGGCGTCTTTATAATCCTCAAGCGCCAGGAACAAGCAATAATCCAGGCCAACAACAATGGTTGACACAAATTAATCAAGCGTCTAACGCATCGGTACAGAAGGAAATTGCTATTTTATTAGCTGAAATTAACTATCAGCTTTATTTAATGCGTCAACAACAAGAACGCTTATTACTAACAAACTCTATGCTTTTACTGCAGGCATCCTTGCAAATTCAGCCCGATGGTTCTAACTTAGGTACGTCAGCCCCTGCAAGTGCAAATAATCTAACGAATGCAAGTCAGTAAGAAAATAGTCAGTTAAAGTTTGATAAATTCTTCAAACTTTAACTGATCTGCAAATGGCTTTGTTTTCTTGATATTTTTAGCAATATTTAATTTTTTCAGTACGGCCTCTACCGTTATGAGTTTCATTGTCTCATTACCGTGTACATGTGTGCCCCATTTATTCTCGTTTGGCGCTTTTTTAAGGATTTGTTGTACTGCTAGAGGATAACAGTCAACAGCCAAATTCCGGTAAATATAGGGGCCAGAAACTTGGGCACTTGTTACAGCATGTAAAGCTACAACCGGTGTGCCTACAGCTGCAGCCATATGGGATGGACCTGTATCTGGACAGAGTAGAACAGTTGCCTGACTTATTAGAGCTAATAGTTGTTTAGGCTTGGTTTTACCAACTAAATCAATGCAAGTAACCTGTTTTTGAATAGCGTCGGCTAAGAAACGATCATAAGCACCTGGCCCACCAGTTAGAACCACTTGCATCTGCCATTGAGATTGAGCATAACGAATCACTTCAACATACCGACTAATAGGCCAACTCCGTTCCGGTTTGCTTGCTGCTGGGTTAACAAGCAAAACTGGTTGCTCGAAAGTAAGATAGTGATGCGTCCACTGGTAGTCTGCGGCTGTAATGGGTAGATTCCATTTTAATACTTTTTCCTCTATGCCCAAAACTTCGGCAAATTTTAAGAAAGCCTCTAACGTATGATCATTTCCTGGTTTAATTGTTTCGTTAATAAACCATTTATGCCCATCTTTAGCACGTAATGGATCATAGCCTATTTTTCGTTTTGCTTTAATGAAGGCATAAAGTAAATTAGCTCGAAAACTTGATTGAGCAGCCAGTAAAACATCAAAACGGCGACCTTTTAAAGTTTTTTTAAACTGCCAGTAATCTTTTATAGAATTAGGCTTTGGAATCACAATAAATTCTACACCTTGCATGCCTTCGACTAAATCATAGGCAGGCCTAGAAATAACCCAGGTAATTTTTGCTTGTGGTAACTGTGCTTGCAGAGTGCGAATTAAAGGAACTGTCATTAGTACGTCACCTAACGCAGATAAACGCACAATACAAATGGAATTAATCATTTTTTAGTATGAAGTGAGCACTACAATAAGGACAAACAAATTCACCGGTCTTTTCTATAGGAAGATAAACTTTTGGATGAGCATTCCATAGTTCCATTTCATCGGTTGGGCAGCTCAATGGCAAATCTTTAGGATAGATAATATATTCTCGCTTTGCACTTGGCGGCTGTTTATGCGACTGAGACATTGAATTCTCCTTAGTTTATAAATTAATACACAATTATTTAAGTGATTAACTTAAGTGAAAATTCTTTTAGAGTAGCTAAAAGAAGAAGTTACCTCAACTTTGACATTGTTGCGTGGATAAGTTTGAGAGCTAACTATAACCAAAAACCTATATCATCCCGAAAATCTTATGTCATCCCCGCAGGTGGGGATCTATTCATCAATTAGCACTGAAGTTAATTTTTAGATGGATTCCCGCCTGCGCGGGAATGACATTTATTATCCACGCAACAATGCCCTTCAACTTTGGCGATTATCTAATATTTTAGTGACCAACGCCATTACTTTACTTAAGCCTTGCGGCTTATCGCAGGCAAAAATATTACTTTCTGACCAACGACGCAGCCAGGTTAATTGTCTCTTAGCAAGCTGTCTTGTTGCTGCAATCCCTTTCTCCCGAAAATGATTAAAGTTATCCTTGCCTAAAAGGTAATCATAAGCCTGGCGATAACCAACGCAACGCATAGCAGGGCAACTTGGCGGTAAATGCCATTTATCTAATAATAGTTCTACCTCTTTAATAAATCCTAAACTTAACATTTGGTCAAATCGTTTAGCAATACGCTGATGAAGCCAAGCTCGTTCTTCTGGAAATAAGATAATATTGGTATAAGAATAAGGCACTTGTTGTCGTTCAATTAGAAAAGAAGATAAGGGCTTTCCAGTAACATAGAAAACTTCAAGAGCACGCTGAATTCGCTGGGTGTCACGTTGATGAATCTTTGTAGCAGAAAAAGGATCAATAACGGTTAGATCAGCATGCAATTTTTCCCAGCCGAAACAACGTGCCTGCTCAAGTAGATGATTGCGTGTTTCCTTATCTGCTTCAGGCAAAACAGATAAACCTTGCTGAAAGGCATTAAAATACATCATCGTACCACCTACTAATAAGGGGATTTTACCTGCCTTAAAAATCGCATCACATAATTTTTGCGCTTCTTTACAAAATTCAGCAGCCGAGAACGCTTCTGGCGGATCTAAAATGTCAATTAAATGATGTGGCGTTAATGCCAGTTCCGCTGATGTTGGTTTTGCTGTACCAATGTCCATCTCACGATAAATCATAGCTGAGTCAACACTGATAATCTCAAAAGGAAAGCGCTTAACTAATTCAGTAGCCAGCTCTGTTTTCCCTGAAGCAGTAGGTCCTAATAGACAAAAAATATTATTCAACATTTAATAAACTCTGACAAACTTCATTAGATAAATACTTAATAGCTTGCAATTTTTCTAAAGCAAGCTGATTTTTTTCTAAATAAGAAATATAGTTTATGCACTGCTCTTCTGTAATAGGGATATCATTTAGACTACAATTCTCAATTAATAACTTAATAAGTGAATCTAGATTAAAATAAGACAACGCAAAGAAAGAGATAAGAAAAGGTTTAAGGTTTAAATTGGGAATCAATTGAGGTAAAGAGTAAATAATTATCCTGTTGTCTTCTGTAAGTTGAATATCAATCCCTACTTTAAGTAAGAGCTCTCTTGCTAATTGTAAATCTTCAAAAGATAGCTTAGGAATATCATTATAAACAGGTACAAGTAAGGCTCGTGAGGCTAAAGGTAAGGTGCTTGTTTGGAGTATATGCTGCAGCCAATGTTGCTGTAGCTTCAGTAAATCTACTAGATAAGGCTTTTGGCCCATATAAATAAGCAAAAATCGTTTATAAAGTTGCAACCATTTAAAATTACTTTGTGCCTGGCCTTGCTGTACTAACCAATTAAATGCTTCACTATTTTCTTGTACGCGTAGGGGCTCTTTCGTTAATTGGCGCTTTGGCCATTCTTTAGAAAAAGAAGAGTTTAGATGCACTGGTAAATTTAGAGTATGACGTAACTGCGTGTTAATAAAATCATGAATTAAACGCGGCTGCTGGAAACGTACTTCATGCTTAGTTGGGTGAACATTAACATCAATTTCTTGAGGATCAATCACTAAATACAAAATACAAGCAGGATGGCGTCCAGGATAAAGAATAGGTTCATAGACTTGTTTAATGGCATGATTAACTAATTTATCTTTTACCATACGGCCATTAATATAGACCCATACTTTATCATTTTGGCTACGCTGGTAATGAATATCACTTATCCAGCCGTAAAGCTTGACGCCATTATGCTCAGCATCAAGATACATTGCATTCTCAATAAATTGCTTACCTAGCAATCGACTAATACGCGCTTGCTGTAAAACCTCTTGGGTAGCAGCAGGTAGAGATAGGGTCGGTTTACCATTATGATTTAGTTTAATCGTGACATGAGGCGCACTTAAAGCAAAACGTCTTACTAAATTATCAATAGCCTGAAATTCCGTTTGTTCTGTTTTAAGAAATTTTTTACGCACAGGGGCATTATAAAATAAATCGCAGACATCAACCGTTGTTCCTTTGGCTCGTGGAAATGGCCTTAATTTAGCTTCTTGATTTTGATACTCTAGTAGCATCCCATGTTCTTGCATTGCAGGCTTTGAGCTAATAGTAAGCTTAGAGACTGATGCAATACTTGCAAGCGCTTCTCCCCGAAAACCTAAGCTTTCTATAGCAGCTAAATCTTCAAGCTTAGATATTTTACTTGTGGCATGAGGTGCAATAGCTAAAGGTAAATCTTCAGCAACAATACCTACACCATTATCACTGATTTTAATTTGATTTAAGCCACCAAAGCCTATATCAATATGAATAACATCAGCTTCTGCATCTAGCGCATTTTCTAATAATTCTTTAACCACCGACGCAGGCCGTTCAATCACTTCTCCGGCAGCAATTTGATTGGCAACTTCAGTAGATAATTGATGGATTCTCATAAAAGATACAGCTACTCTATAGATTAATTGGTTCTAAGTTTTCTTAGACCATGACTTACTAGGGTCTAATGCTACTGTTGAGATATGTTGATTTGCAATACTTTTTGATAATTTATTATCTAGAGTAAAGCGCATTTTACTATTTACCAGGACTTCTATATGCGTCCCATGGGGAGGATACTCCCAAAAATAACCCTTAAGGCCCTGGAAAATCGATTGTGTTAACCGTGTTTGATAGTATGCACTTGTTAAATTACGCTCCTCACGCGGATTAGTAATAAAACCCGTTTCAATTAAAATAGAAGGAATATCAGGCGATTTTAGTACCATAAAACGAGCTTGTTCAACTTTATTGTTATGTAATTTAGTTAATGTATTTAAATTTCGTAATACTTTCTCACCCATATGAAGACTTGCACCAATGGTAGCAGTTTGTGATAAATCAATAAGAACAGTACGGACAAGGCCGCTTTGATCATCTAAATCCGCTAAGTTAACACCGCCTAACTCAGAATAATTTTCCTTTTCTGCTAACCAACGAGCCGCTTCACTTGTTGCGCCCCGCTGTGATAGGGCAAAAACAGAAGCGCCACTCGAGTCACGATTAATAAAAGCATCAGCGTGAATTGAGATAAAAACATCACCATTGTATTTTCTTGCAATAGCTAAACGTTCGCGCAAACCCACATAATAATCGCCTGTTCGAGTTAATACTGCGCGCATACCAGGTTGTTTATTTATAATCTGTTTTAACTTGGTTGCAATTGCTAGCGTTACATTTTTCTCAGCTGTATGCCTTGGGCCGATAGCACCTGGATCCTTACCACCATGGCCAGGATCGAGTACTACAATAACATCTCTTAATGGTTTTTTAACCTGCTTATTAATAGGTAATGTTGAAAGAGGTGGCGCAGTTTTTATAGACTTTGCCATAAGGCCTAAGTGATTGGCTGAAATATTTAGCGAAAAACCACTTCGATTTTTGGTTAAGGTATTCCAAGGTTTAGCATCAAGCATTACTTTATCTGCTACTTCGAAAACTAACCGCAATGTGTATTTATTCCGATAACCACTACGCACACGAGTGATTAAGTTACTGTTTAAATTAAGTTTATATAAATCAAAAGCAAGTTCAGTGTTTTCTAAATCAACAACGACACGGTCTGGATTGGTTAAAGTAAATATTTTATGATTAATAGCTTTATCTAAGTTAAATAATAATGATGCCTTACCCGAATCCTGCCTTATTTCAATTCCCTTTAATTTAGCAGCGCTTAGAGTAAAGCTAAAAAGCATGCATAAAGAAAACACTATTATCTGTATTCTCATTGTTTACCTATAAGGCAAGACAAAACCTGTTTTCCAATAGGACTACCTGCTTCCATAGTTAATTTACGCTCATTACCGTCATTCACAATATCTAAAGTAAGACAAAGATCAACTTTTATTAACCTAAGCGGTGCTTTTTCTGGCCATTCTATGCAACAGATTGTATTTTCACCAAAGTATTCATTAAAGCCAATGTAATCAAGTTCAGACTCTTCTACTATACGATACAGATCAAAATGGTGAATTTGCAAGTCCTGGCATGTATAACTTTCCACTAATGAAAATGTTGGACTTTTAATCGCTGAGGTAATCCCTAATTCACGCAACATGGCACGTATAAAGGTTGTTTTACCGCTACCCATATCTCCCTTAAACGTACAAATTAAGGGCGCAACTATACAATGCGCTAAATGCCTAGCTTGCTGTTCACATTTTTCTTGATTAGGTAAATGGATAATCTGTTTATGCATAAATAAATTGCTACACGGTTAATGTATTAACTAAAGTTCGCAAATAAGGCATTAAATCACTGGCGATTAAACCTCGCTCTCCTTTATCCTGAGCTGCTTTGTCAGCCGCACTTGCATGTAGCCATACCCCTAATTTAGTCGCATCAGCAAGTGCTAGCTTTTGTGCGCATAAACCAGCAATAACGCCACTTAATACATCTCCCATTCCAGCAGTAGCCATACCCGGATTCCCAGCTCGACAAAGGTAAGTTTCTGGTTCATCAGTACGGATTAAAGAGCCAACCCCTTTTAAAACCACATTGCCACCGAATTTAGCTTGTAAATGATTAACCGCCTCGTAACGATCAGATTGTACTTCTTGCGTTGAGCACTGAAGCAAACTTGCTGCTTCACCTGGATGAGGCGTTAAGATCCAATTATCATCATACTGAGGCGACTGGGCAAGTAAGCGGAGTGCCGAAGCATCAATGATCATGGGCAATTGTGAGGTAATAACTTGGTTAAACAATTCTTGTGCCCAAAGATCGGTTCCCAAGCCGGGCCCAATCACGCACACAGTTGCTTTAGCAAGCAAAGGCAAAATATCCTTTGCTTGTTCTACACCATAAATCATTACCTCAGGTAAATTAGCTACTGCTTGCTTTGCATAATAAGATTGAGTTGCGATAGTTACCAAGCCCGCTCCAACTCTTAAAGCAGCTTGGGCTGCTAAACAAATGGAACCTGGCATGCCATAGCCACCTCCAATAACTAATATGTGGCCAAAATCAGCCTTATGACAATTTTTAAGTCTTTTCGGTAGTAAAGAAACAAATTCGGATTTTTCTAAAAGATAACCTGTTGGAGTAAGCTGACTTAAACAATGTTCTAATTTCAAATTATTTAAAATGACTTTCCCACAGTAATCCGGGCCATCTAAAGTCATCATACCTAATTTATAACCAATAAAGGTTATCGTTGCTGTGGCTCGAACGCAGTTACCCATAACAGCACCTGTATCAGCATTTAAACCTGACGGAATATCAATAGCCAACACAGGCAAACCACTTTCATTAATTTGATTAATTGCACTAAGAATGGGTTCTTTAACTGAGCCTTTTAAACCAATCCCCAATAGTGCGTCAACAATTAAATCAGCATCATCTTCTATCATATCATCCATATAATGACAGGAAACGCCAGCATCTATTGCGTCTAGGGCAGCTTTTTGAGCACCAACTGGGAGCTGGTCAATAGGTTTGTATTGATTAATCATCACCGAGTAACCAGCTTGATAAGCAAGACGAGCCACTATATAACCATCACCAGCATTATTACCACTACCACAATAAACAATAATTTTTTGTACAGTAGGAAATAATCGCTTTAATGATTTAAATGCTGCAGCGCCTGCTAAAGACATGAGTTCTGATTCAGTCATTTGATAATCAACCGTTGCAGCTCGCTCACAATCTCTGATTAAGTTAGTATGAAAAAGCGCAATATCAGATGTCATGCTGACTCCGCAATCTTGTGAATCACATATAGCTTGAAGTCTCGATAGAACTAAATCACTATTAATTTAATACCATCGCATTGATGTCTACATTATTCTAACTTAATACCTAAGTTAGAATAATGTAGAATACACTTAGATGATTATGTAGCAGAATTTATTCTACTAGGATTCATCCTTTTTAATTAATTTTAAAGCAGGCCTATTTCGACCTTTTTGCTCTGTGGCATTCCCTGATGGTGCTGCTGGCTCATTGTATTCTTCACCAAATTCCATGCCTCGACCATTCTCTTTAGCATAAATTGCTAAAATAGCTGCGGGAACAACAAAAATTTGATGCGTCACACCAGAAAAACGTGCGGTAAAAACAACGCGATCATTTTCTAAATGTAATCCGCGGCAGGCCTGCGGCGAAATATTGAGTACAATTCTGCCACCATTTACATAATCCTGTGGGACTTGTACATCGGGATGCTCCGCATTAACCAGAATATGAGGAGTAAGATTGTTATCTACAATCCAATCATATATAGCTCGAATTAGATAAGGTCTGTTTGAGGTCATTGTCATTTTACGCTGCCCGTAATTGTCGCTCAGTCTCTGTTAAACTAGCTTGAAACGAATCACGCTTAAATAATCGCTGCATATAAGCATGTACGCCTTTTACTTGCTCAGGAATTATAATACCTAATTGTGGTAGCCGCCACAATAAAGGAGCTAATGCGCAGTCTAATAAAGAGAACTCCTCGCTAAGGAAATAAGGTTTATCTGCAAAAACGGGCTCAAGACTAACTAAACTTTCTAGTAAATGTTGGCGCGCTTCTTCAGGCTCGTCATTTTGTTTAATTCGCTGTAATAAATCATACCAATCCTGCTCAATTCGATGCATCATCTTGCGTGCTTCTGCACGAGCAACAGGATAAACTGGCAATAAAGGTGGATGAGGGAAGCGCTCATCTAAATATTCCATAATGATTCTAGCTTCATAGAGCACCAACTCTCTGTCAATTAAAGTAGGAACTGTGCCATACGGATTAATATTTAGTAAATGCGTATTGACCTCACCTTGCTTTGCAGGAAGAATTTCTACATTAACCCCTTTTTCTGCTAAAACTATGCGAACTTGATGACTGTAAACATCATCATTATCTGAGTAAAGAGACATAATAGTGCGCTTTGCTACAATAGCCATTACGGACTCCTCGTCGATCGTTAATTGTGCTTAAGGCTTGTCAAAAGGCAACATTTTAACACAAATTTTATTATGATGTTTATTAAAGATGAATTTTTCACTTTTTTTGCACTTAACTTTTCTACTGTTTGTAGTAATTCCAACGACCGCCCTACAGCGAAAATTACAACATTTAATGAGGTAAACGCTGCCAGTAGCTTCTTTTAAGTAGATAGACAACGATTAAAAAGATACTTAAAAAGGCAATAATAAAAACGCCTATCCGATAGCGCGTTAATTGAACCGGTTCACCCACATATGTTAAAAAATTTACTAAATCTTCAACAGCGTTATCAAACTCGTGAGTAGTCATTTCGCCATCACTAATTTTTAGTAAATAGTCAATAGGGCCTGTTTTTTGATTATTTTTTCTAACTGCAATGACTTGTCCCGCCAAAGGCGCTAATACGTTAGGCATTGCCACTCCTGGAATTAATAGATTATTACTGCCAAAAGGGCGACTTGGATCGGCATAGAAACTCTTTAAGAATGTATATAACCAGGATGGTCCTCGTACTCGAGCAATTAGAGATAAATCCGGAGGAACTGTACCAAACCACTGTTTAGCATCTACAGCAGGTAATGCTATTTCAATCGGATCATGAAGTTTAGCATGAGTAAAAACCAAGTTATTAAACAATAAATCTTTATCTACTTCGCCGTCAAAGGTGGTTAAGCCCAAATCATTCGCCATTTGATTGTAGCGCATAAATTTTAAAGAATGACAGCCAGAACAGTAATTCATAAAAAGCTTCGCGCCTCTTTGCAAGCCTGCTTGGTCATGTAAATCTATTTCAACAGGCAGCATTGGGACATCCTCGTTCTCAAGTGCATAAGAAACCGTTGCAATAGTCAGGCTAACTAATAAAACAATAAATTGTTTAATGAAATTCATGCGAATTTGAATACTGCCGAAACTTAACAATGGGCTGTTGCAATAAAGTCTCATACGCAGTCTCATCTTCATCGGCTAATCCTTAGCGGTACGGTCTTACATCTTTCGATGCGTGTATAAAAAGGCATTAAGAAAAAATAAGCAAAATAGATAAAAGTAAATAGACGGGCTAAATATTGTCTATTAGTTGTTACAGGTACTGTACCTAGATATCCTAAGCCAATAAAACTAATAACAAATAAAGCAAGTGCAATGCGTGAGTAATATCCTTTATAACGCATTGACCGAACAGCACTTCTATCTAACCAGGGTAAGAAAGCAAGAATGAATATTGATGCAACCATGGCAATTACGCCAAATAATTTATCAGGAATAGCACGTAATATGGCGTAAAAAGGCGTCATATACCAAACTGGAGCAATATGTGTAGGGGTAACCATAGGATCTGCTGCAGTGAAATTAGCATGTTCTAAAAAATAACCATACATTTCTGGCGCAAAGCAAACAATAGCAAAAAATAAGATTAAAAAAACGATTAAACCTACTGAATCTTTCAGAGTATAGTAAGGATGAAATGGAATACTATCTATCGGCTTACCCTCTTCATCTAGTGTTTTCTTAATCTCAATACCTTCGGGATTATTCGATCCTACTTTATGCAAAGCAACAATATGAAGAAAAACAAGAAATAAAAGTAATATAGGTACGCCCACTACATGCAGAGCAAAAAAACGCTGCAATGTTGCGTTAGCCACCGTATAGTCGCCTCGAAGCCAAACAACTAAACTATCACCCACAAAAGGAATAGCGCCAAATAAAGAGGTAATAACCTGCGCTCCCCAATATGACATTTGCCCCCAAGGCAAAAGATAACCAAAAAAAGCCTCTGCTAACAACAATATAAATAAGGCCATACCTAAAAGCCAAATTAATTCGCGGGGATTTTGATAGGAGCCATATAAAATTCCCCTAAACATGTGAATATAGACAACAATAAAAAATGCAGACGCACCAGTAGAATGCATATAGCGTAAAAGCCAGCCATAATTAACGTCACGCATAATGTATTCAACCGAGGCGAAAGCTTGGTCGGCTGAAGGCGTATAAAACATCGTTAACCATAGGCCAGTCACAATTTGGCTTATTAATATAATGGTTGCTAATGATCCAAAAAAATAGAAAAAATTAAGGTTCTTTGGTGCAGGGTATTCACTAATATGATTTTTCCAGGTACTAAGCAGTGGGAAGCGCTCATCAACCCAATTTATCAAACCACGCATAGATCACCTATCCTTGTTGCTCATCTTCGCCAATTATAATGACATGCTCATTAACAAAACGATATGGAGGTACCTCCAAATTAATAGGCGCGGGCACGCCTTTAAAAACCCTTCCAGCAAGATCAAAAGTTGATCCATGACAGGGGCAATAAAAACCACCACGCCAATTCGGACCAAGTTCATTCACCTGCGGTGTGTATTTAGGGGAACACCCTAAATGAGTACAAATACCAACTAAAACTAAGTATTCTGGCCTTATAGATCGATATTTATTTTTAGCATAGGCAGGTTGCTGCTCAACCAAAGACTCTGGATCTCGTAGCTGATCCTCAGCCCCTGCTAATTGTTCAAGCATTGCTTTGGTACGGCGTATTATCCAAACAGGTCGCCCTCGCCACTCGACAGTAGCTTGCTGACCAGGTTCAAGTTTACTTAAATCTACCTCGACGGGTGCGCCAGCTGCCTGCGCTTTAGCACTCGGCAACCATGATGATATAAAAGGAGTTAACGCACAAGCAGCTCCGATACCCCCTAATACGCCAGTTGCTGTTAAGAGAAATTTACGTCGTTTTTCATCAATCTCTTCCTGAGAAAGGAGCACATCAGGAGTATGCTCATTATCATCTGTCACTATTTATCATCCTTTATAGATATTAAACTAAATAACTACTAACACTCATGCGTATTTACAAGCAATGTTACTTTAACGTGAATTTGCCATAAAAGATATCGGATATCTTTTATGGCAAATTTGTCTATTTTTGATCTAGATCCCGCACAAATGCTTCGCATTTTACGGGATAACGTTCGTTTAGCGGCATAAGAGAGCTTTCAGTTCTCTTATGTCGAACTCACGTTACTTTAATTCTTTATGTACATAAATAAAGTTGAGTATTACAGTATTATAAATGCAAGTTATATCAAAGAATTAATAAGGGTGGAAGAGATAAAAACGATAGATAAGTCAAACGGAATAATTCTTTAAGGATTTAGGATTATCGGTATATTGATTGAATATAATAAAATTTATAACCAAATAAAATCCACTTTAATTTAAAATCAATTAAATAAAGTGGACTCCATTAGCGTAGCATCATTTTAAATTCATACGTTTAAACAAGTATAAATTTAATATTAACGTTTTGAGTACTGAGTCGCACGACGAGCTTTATGTAAGCCAACCTTTTTACGCTCAACTCGACGAGAATCGCGAGTTAATAAGCCACGTACTCGTAGTTTACGTCGATAAGAATCTTCAAATGGTTCAGCATCTTCAGCTAAATCATGCTCATCATAAGCAACCAGGGCTCGAGCTATACCTAGACGCACCGCACCAGCTTGGCCAGAAATACCTCCGCCAACTACAGTTGCATAAATATCAAATTTCTCTACAACATCAACAGTTTCTAATGGTTGGCGAACTATCATACAAGATGTTTCGCGACCAAAATAATCTTCTAACGGACGATTATTAACTATAATGTTACCTTTTCCAGGACGTAAGAAAACTCTCGCTGTTGAGCTTTTTCGGCGACCAGTACCATAGTATTGCTGCATTTCAGCCATAATACTTATTCCTCAATCTCAAGTTCTTTAGGTTGCTGCGCGGTATGCGGATGTTCACTACCAGCATAAACTTTTAGTTTACGGTACATTTGCCTACCTAATACATTCTTAGGTAACATACCTTTTACTGCTAATTCTATAACCCGCTCTGGATGTCTCTCTTGTAATTTATCAAAAGAAGTCGCTTTAATACCGCCAGGATAACCAGAATGTCGATAATAAACTTTCTCTTTGAATTTCTTTCCTGTCACAGTAATTTTATCAGCATTAATAACTACAACATAATCTCCCGTATCAACATGGGGAGTATATTCTGCTTTATGTTTACCGCGTAGACGGCGTGCAATTTCAGTTGCAACACGGCCTAATACTTTATCAGTTGCATCGATTATATACCAGTCACGCTTCACTTCGTGAGCTTTGGCGCTAAATGTTTTCATCAAATAACTCCATACCGCTTCGTAAGAATTGGTAATCTTCTAATTATGAAGGGGCGATTTTAACTAAAACTGCAGTAACCTACAAGTAAAATACATCAAAACTTGTATAGATTCTAAGATCTAAGGTGATTATTCTTTATTCAGCCAAGTTAATTTAAATATTATTTATTTACCCTTAGCAACTTGTCTAATTAAAAGACAATTAATTAAGCAAATCTGGCGAGCTATCAATAAGAAGCTGAGGAACAACTTGATTGTTCATTAAATGATTTGCAATAATTGCATCAATATCATCGGTAGAAGCGTATCGATACCATACACCTTCTGGGTAAATAACAATACATGGCCCTAAACTACAACGACCTAAACAGCCTGATTTACTGACACGAATTTTTCCTGGGCCAAATAATTCTAGCTCCAGTAACTTAGCTCGAAGGTACTCAAAAAACTCTTCTCCGCCTGTATTAGCACAGCATACCTTACCAGCTGCTTTTTGATTTGTGCAGACAAATACATGTTTAAGATAATGACTCAAATGATTATTTTCCTCGTTCTTCTATTCTTGTTTTAAGTTTAAGACCAGGTTTAAATGTCACCACGCGGCGAGCAACCACAGGTATTTCTTGGCCTGTTTTAGGGTTACGCCCCGGGCGCTGCGGCTTATCTCGAAGATTAAAATTACCAAAACCTGATAACTTTACGTGCTGTCCATTTTCAAGAGCATATCTGATAGTTTCAAAAAACTGTTCTACCATTTCTTTTGCGTCTTGTTTACTTAGGTTTAACTCAGAAAACAAAGTCTCAGCAATCATCGCTTTACTTAGAGCATTCACGGTTAGTCCCTCAATGTAATTGCAAATTTACCAGTTAGTTCCTTGATTATAGCACTAATTATTTCATTGATCTCTTCATCAATCAATGTTCGATTATTATCTTGTAGTGTTATAGCTATTGCTAAACTCTTTTTATCCGCCGGAATAGCTTTACCTGTATAAACATCAAAAATATCAAATGACTTTAATAACTGTGGATTAACTATCTGCATAACAGCCATTTTAATCTCTTCAGCTAGGATATTTTTGTTAACTAAGAAAGACAAATCGCGACGGATCTGCGGGTATTTAGAAATTTTGCAATAGTGTGTAGTCGTACTTGTAGTAAGTGCTTGAGTTTTTAATTCAAAAAGAATGACTTCATCGCTAAGATCAAGTGCATCCGCTATGCGTGGATGTAAGACACCGCACCAACCAATAGTTTGATTCTGCCAAATAATCTCGGCTGTTTTACCTGGATGTAAGGCAGGATGTTCACTTGGCTTAAAATACACATCTTTTAAGTGCAATAAACGAAATAATGCTTCTAAATCACCTTTTGCATCATAAAAATCGAGTTTGCGTTTTTCTTCTAACCAACTTAACGGCGAATATTCGCCTGTTAAAAGACCGGCCACACAATTTTCTTCCTGAATCTTTCCATTTATAGAATTAAAAATAACACCATTTTCATAAAATTTAATGGTTGTTTGCTGACGATGAATATTATGAATCATCGAGGCAATTAGGCCAGGCCACATACTAACGCGCATTTGTGATAATTCAGAAGAAATTGGATTGAGTAGGGTTAATGCTTCTGTATTAGGACAAATAATTCGTTGCAACTCTGGGTCAACAAAACTGTAACTTATTGTTTCATAATAATTTCTTGTAGTAAAAAAATGATTAAATTTTATTGATAAAACTTCTAAAAGATTAATTTCCCCGGTTACAAGAGGAGCGACTATCTTGCTACCTGGAATGCGGTCATAACCATAGAGCCTTACTACTTCTTCTACTAAATCGACATCTAAATGAATATCAAAGCGATAGGAAGGTGCAGTCACTTGCCACATCTTCTCTTTCTCAGTAATAAACATACCTAAGTGAGTTAATATTTGCTTAGTTTCTGCTTCTGAAACATCTAAGCCAGTTAGCTTTTTAACTTTTAGCGGGTTAAAGTTAATAGGCTGATTAACCGGTAAAAATTGCTGCTCTTTTTTTAATATAGTAGGTCCAGCATGCCCTCCAGCGATCTCTAAAATTAAAGCAGTCGCTCTTTCCATAGCAATAACTTGTAAATTAGGATCCACTCCTCGTTCAAATCGCTGTGCGGAATCTGTAAATATACCGAATCGTCTCGCTACTTTTGCAATGACCGGAGGACTAAAAAAAGCACTTTCTAGGAAAATATCAACTGTTGTTTCATTAACAGCACTTTGAGCCCCTCCCATTACACCAGCAACTGCGAGTGGTTCTTTATTATCTGCAATTAACAATACGCCTTCTGGTAGGCTTAGCTGTTGACCGTCAAGTAATTCGATGCTTTCATTTTTATTACTGTAGCGAACAACAATATCACCTTTTAAATAATTAAAATCAAAAGCGTGCATTGGCTGCCCAAGTTCTAACATCACATAATTTGTGATATCAACGATAGGATGAATAGCACGTTGTCCTGACCGTCTTAAGCGCTCTTGCATCCAAAGTGGTGTCACGGCTTGAGAATTAATACCACATATAACTCGTCCACAATATTGAGGACATGCTTCTAAGGCAACCAAGTTAACTGCTTTTACCTCATCAATTTCTGGTTTGACCTCAGTAGTAGATATGGGCATTAAACTGGATTGAGTTAAGGCGGCTACTTCTCGGGCTACGCCAATAACACTTAAACAATCTGCTCGATTAGGCGTTAAATCAATATCTAAAACACTATCGTTAAGCGCTAAATAATCCCGTAAATCTTTTCCTAGCGGCGCATCTTTAGCCAGTTCAATAATGCCTTCAGAGGTATCTAGCAAACCTAGTTCTGCAACAGAGCAAAGCATACCTTGTGAAAGTTCACCTCGAATTTTTGTCTCTTTAATTACCAAATCATTAGGTAATATAGCGCCTATTTGAGCGAGAGCCACTTTTAATCCTGCTCGCACATTTGTAGCACCACATACAACTTTTAAAGGCTTCTCTTTGCCTATATCAACTTCACAAAGTGTTAATCTATCAGCTTGGGGATGAGGTTTTGTCTGAATAATTTGCGCTACAATGACGTTATTAAATGTACCAGCAACAGGATTAACTGCATCAACTTCTAATCCTGCCATAGTTAATACGGAGGCTAATTGCTCAGTATTTAACGCAGGATTGACCCATTCTCGTAACCAATTTTCACTTACTTTCATTGATTCATCCGCCTACTATCCGCTTACATAATTAATTAACGTAAGATCGACATTAAATTAATGCTAATTTTTAGCGTAAAAACGAACTTATTCTGACAATAGCTGTTTAACGTTATAAAAGTTATTTGATGCTGAACTTACATTAGTTATAGTTATTCAAAATTGCTTTAAAAAGGCTAGCTCATTTTCAAACATCATTCTTAAATCATCGATACCAAAATAGAGCATTGCTAATCTATCAATCCCCATCCCAAAGGCCCAGCCTTGATATTGTTCTATAGGGATATTTACAGCCTTTAAGACATTAGGATGAACCATACCACAGCCTAGTACTTCAAGCCAGCCAGTGAATTTACAGGAACGACAACCTTTACCAAAGCACTGGGTACATTCAATATCAACCTCTGCAGAAGGTTCTGTAAAAGGAAAATAAGAAGGTCTAAAGCGTAATGCTAACTCTCTACCAAAAAAATAAGCAAAGAAATCCTGCAATAAGCCACGCAAATGGGTCAGTGTAGTATGCTCATCGATTAACAATCCTTCAACTTGGTGAAACATCGGAGTATGTGTTAGATCAGAATCACAACGATACACACGACCAGGCGCAATCAGACGTAGCGGCGGTTGGCGCTGCTCCATCGTTCGAATTTGCACAGGTGAAGTGTGCGTTCGTAACAAATGACCATCACCAAAATAAAAAGTATCGTGCATAGCACGTGCCGGATGGTGGCTAGGAATATTTAATGCTTCAAAGTTATAATAGTCTGTTTCGATTTCAGGGCCACTAACAATGTCAAATCCCAATCGGCTGAAATAATCATTAATCTGCTGTCTTACTTGGGTGATAGGATGAGAAGCGCCATATTTATTCTGTCGCCCTGCTAAAGTAACATCAATCTGCTCAGCAGATAGTTTTTCTTTTAATTGTAATTCTTTTAACTGCAACAGTTTATCTTCAATACGAGCATTAACTGTTTGCTTAGCTTGATTAACTAACTGGCCTACCTTAGGCCTTTCTTCCACACTTAATTTAGCAAGCGATTTTAAAATGTCAGTTAATTTACCTTTTTTTCCCAAGTAATCAACTCGTATAGCTTCAAGATTATTAATATCTTGAGCTTGTTCGATCGCTTCAATAGCTTGAAGTTGTAAGTCGGTGATATGTTGCATGATATTACCTACAGTAAAAAGGAGGCAAAAGCCTCCTCGTTATCACGATATAGCGCCTATTATTTAACTTTATACTGCGTTGCAAGCTCATTCGTCTTCGGTCATGTACTGTTTGTACACTCCCTTGCCTCTCGCGCTTGCGCCTTCTTGTCTAAAGCTAAATGATAGGCGCTATACCAATGCAATAAATTTAAAAGATTAATTATATTTGGATTTAAATTAATTAACCTAATTTATTGCAATGCTGCTTTTGCTTTCTCAGCAATGGCTGCAAAAGCAACTTTATCATATACAGCCATATCAGCGAGTACTTTTCTATCTAGTTCTATAGCAGCCTTTTTTAAGCCATCGATTAAACGGCTATAAGATAAACCGCATTCTCTTGCTTGCGCATTGATTCGAGTAATCCATAACGCCCGGAACTGACGTTTTCTTTGACGTCGGTCTCGATAAGCATATTGACCAGCTTTAATGACTGCTTGTTTTGCTACCCGATAAGTACGACTGCGAGCACCATAGTAACCCTTCGCTTGGCTTAAAACCTTTTTATGACGTGCTTTAGCTGTCACGCCTCGTTTAACTCTTGGCATATTTAATCCCCCTTAACTACCGTGCAACATACGTTCAGCTAAACGCGCATCACATTGTTTTAATGTACCTGCTTCAACGCGCAATTGTCGTTTTTGTTTGCTCGATTTTTTAGTAAGGATATGATTCCTATAAGCACGACGACGCTTAATAGCACCACTTGCTGTCTTACGAAAGCGCTTTTGTGCACCCCGATGCGACTTTAATTTAGGCATAATTTATACTCCGCATTTATTTCTACAATAAATAATATGGCAGAATTAAGTTAATTAGCAAAAGGGTCTATTTTAAGGAGATTCATTGGCTTACTTACTGATTTAATAAAGCTAAAGCTTTAAAATATTAAATAAAATATTATATTTAAGTCACTAAATAGACTAATTGAACCATTTTCTCAACTAACGCAAAATAAATCCTCTGTAACGCTAACTCTTAAACTCAACCTACTTTTTTTTAGGCGATAAAACCATCAATAATTGTCGACCCTCACGTTTTGCATGTTGCTCGATAACAGCATATTCTGCCGTATCTTGTTGCAAACGCTCCATAAGTTTCATACCAATTTCTTGATGGGCCATTTCTCGGCCACGAAAGCGTAACGTCACTTTCACTTTATCACCGTTTTTTAGGAAACGTACCAGGTTGCGTAGCTTGACCTGATAATCCCCAGTTTCCGTCGTTGGACGGAACTTTAACTCTTTGACTTGAATTTGCTTCTGCTTTTTCTTTGCTTCAGCTTGTTTTTTGCTCAATTCAAAGAGAAATTTACCATAATCCATTAATTTACAAACTGGAGGTCGCGCAGATGGTGAAATTTCTACTAAATCTAAACCACCCTCTTCTGCTGCGCGCAATGCCTCGCGCGTTGATACAATCCCCAGCTGGTTGCCTTCATCATCAATTAAGCGAACTTCTGGTACATTGATTTGCTCATTAACGCGTGCGCGATCACTTTCACGCTGCTTGTTCGATACACTAATAGTTAAATCCTCCAGTTAGTTAACATAATAACGTTATATAGAATTTAATTATAACGCTAATATAATATTTTAAGGCAACTTTGCTAAACTACAACATTATTAGCAGCTAATGCGGGCGTGCGCTGGCCTTTAGTATTTACTTCCTTTTGTAAAACATCAATTAATCTTTCTAAAGTCATTGTGCCTAGATCCTGACCTTCTCTAGAGCGCACAGCAACTAAGTTATTTTCAACCTCTTTATCACCAATAATTAATAAATAGGGAATTTTTTGCAAAGTATGTTCGCGAATTTTAAAACCTATTTTCTCATTTCTCAAGTCAAAATTAGCTCGAATACCTTGTTTTTGTAAAATTTTTGTTACCTTTTGAGCAAAATCATGCTGTTTTTCGCTAATTGTAAGTACTATAGCCTGTACAGGAGCAAGCCACAAGGGGAAGCGACCAGCATAGTGCTCAATTAAAATACCCATAAATCGCTCAAATGAACCTAAAATTGCGCGGTGTAGCATCACAGGAATTTGTTTGCTTCCATCTTCTGCAATGTAGGAAGCACCTAATCGCTCAGGCATAGAAAAATCAACTTGAATCGTGCCACATTGCCAGATACGGCCTAGGCAATCTGATAAGGAACATTCAATTTTAGGGCCATAAAACGCACCTTCGCCGGGAGCATCTACCCAATTAATATTTCTATCTTGCATCGCTTGTTTTAAAGCATGCTCTGCTTTATCCCAAACTGAATCTGCACCTACTCTCTTTTCAGGCCGCAGCGCTAGGCGATACTTAATCTCGGAAAAACCAAAATCAGCATAAACCGATTCTACTAGCTCAAGCATCATGGCTACTTCAGATTGAATTTGATCTTCAGTACAGAAAATATGCGCATCATCTTGGACCATATTACGTACACGCATTAGCCCATGTAGTGCACCCGAAGGTTCACAACGATGGCAATTGCCAAATTCTGCAAAACGAAGTGGTAAATCGCGATAGCTTTTAAGCCCCTGATTATAAACTTGAACATGACAAGGGCAACTCATAGGTTTGACTGCATAGTGTCTGTTTTCAGTTTCAGTTACAAACATTTCATCACGGAAATTTTGCCAATGGCCCGATTTTTCCCATAGTGTTCTATCTACTAATTGCGGCGTTCTAATTTCTTGATAACCAAAATCCCCTAATCGATGGCGCATATATTGTTCAAGTATTTGATAAATGGTCCACCCCTTAGGGTGCCAAAACACCATACCAGGTGCAATGTCTTGAAAATGAAATAATTCTAACGCCTTACCAAGCTTGCGATGATCACGTTTTTCGGCTTCTTCAAGTCGATGTAAATAAATTTCTAATGCTTTCTTATTAGGCCAAGCTGTACCGTAAATTCTTTGTAGCATTTCATTACGGGCATCTCCTCGCCAATAAGCGCCAGCAACTTTCGTTAATTTAAATGCTTTTAGAAACCCTGTTGAAGGAACATGAGGACCACGACATAAATCTTCAAAATCGCCTTGTTTATATAAAGATAAAACTTCATCGGCTGGAATATCAGCAATGATTTTTGCTTTATATTCTTCACCTAAGCTACGAAAATAATTAATTGCCTCATCACGAGGTAATTCTCGCCTTGATACGGGTAAATCCTGTTTTGCTAATTCATACATTTTAGCTTCAATGCGCTGCAAATCTTCAGGTGTAAATGGACGCTCAAAGGCAAAATCATAATAAAAACCGTCTTCAATGACAGGCCCAATTGTAACTTGTGCACTAGGAAATAATTGTTTTACCGCTTGGGCTAATAAATGTGCTGCAGAATGTCTTATTACTTCTAAGCCTTCATCTTGTTTATCAGTGATAATAGTCAGTTCACAATCACCGTCAATTTGAAAGCTGGTATCAACTAATTTTCCATTAACACGTCCTGCCAATGCTGCCTTAGCTAAGCTTAGGCTTATATCCGAAGCCACATCTTTTACAGTAATGGGATAGTCATAATGCTTTACCTGACCATCAGGCAATTTAATATTTGGCATCTTGTACTCCCTCTAACCAACTGCCAGTTAAATTAAGATTATAAGTTATCTATTTAGTTAAAAAATAGTCATTTCCCAGCAGCATAGCCAGGATAGTAAGAGCAATTAAAGTAATTTACCCAAAATTGCTAAAAGATACCCTGCAAAAAGGGCTGAGATGGTAGGCACGAGTGGGATCGAACCACCGACCACCACCATGTCAAGGTGGTGCTCTACCACTGAGCTACGTGCCTATATTTCGCCCTCAAGGACGAGGGGCTCATTATATATGGGCTAATTTTACAAAGCAAATAATTTTATCCACTAACTTAAATTCCTTAACTTTCCTAAAACCAATAACTTTTAATCACAGTAGTTTCGAAATTAGTCAAAATTAAATTAGCTAAGGCTCAATCTATTTTTAATTAGATAGTTTTATGCGAATTAATATTGCCTTAACAAAAATAGTATAAAATTCTTGCATATTTGATTTATTTTTATTAGTAGAGGATTCTATGTTATTTTCTGAAGTACAACATCATTATGATGAATTTTGGAACAAGAATGTTTTTAAAGCCTATGAAACTATTATACAATTAAAAGAACGCCAAAATACAGGCTTTTTTAATAATAATAATATAGATTCTTTAAATTTAGCTATTAAACATTACTGTGTTTCCGTTTTAATTATACTCAAGGACTTAAATAAAAATATTCCTGCTTTTGAAGATTACGAGCGAGTACAAAATTACTTTACTGAGACTATTACTCAGGCTCTGGACGACTTTAAACAATTCAAGAATCTTAAATTAGATGTGCAAATGAGAGAAATTATTGATGGCGTAGTTACACGAATAGATACATTAAAAAATGAGTTTTCTTACAAAATAGAAAATCGTCATATATATAGTTTTAATCCATCAATTAATTATAAACCGTTTACAGAATGTAAAGAGGATGAGTTTGGCACTTTCTTCGAGCAAATGAATCTTAAGCTTAATTAAAAATTTTTTAACAGAGTAATGACCTTTAAAGACCATTTTTCAAAGTGATAAGATAGTCATTGCTAATTCCTTTTAATTTATTAACCGCAATCATTTTCCTAAAACGACTTAGAGCAATGTTTCTCAATCGCTTTTAATTCTAATAATCTTTTAATATTCTCTTAAGGATTTTTGTTTAAAATATATACAGTTTTTCTCTTTAGGTAGCTACAATGAAATTCGCTCAACTAGAAAAGAAATATAACGAACTCTGGAAAGAAAGAGTAAGATGTCGTGAGGAGATTAAACCCTTTGTAAGTAAAACACAAGCTAGCCAACATCTTGATTACTTCGCTTTAACCAAATTATCGGAATTATTCATAGAATACTGCGCTTTATCCTTTACAATGCTTAATCATTTAAAAACAAACAAGACTAAATTTGAAGATCCAGAAAACGTAGAACGCTATTTAAACAATAATATTAATGCTATTAAGGAAGATTTAAACGGACTTTCAGTGCTTTATGGTTCATTAGATGAAAAAGCAAAATTTTTTATTGTAGATCTTCTAAATAGATTAGATACGCCAGCTTATGAACCTTCGGTTGTAAGTCTTAACGATATGCAAGGAACTTTTTTCCAACGAGTAGAAGAAATAAAACAAGAAATAGAAGAAATTGAACAATCTAATTCAGCGTCGCGTTTACATTTATTTCGCTTTTAGAGAATACCACTTATCCTTTGATGTTAAAAAGCAGTCTAAAGACTGCTTTTTAATCCTTATATTACTACTTACCAATACTATATAGTACTTGATTAGGTAAGCGGGTTTTGTCTACTGGATAATCACCTGCTGGCGTTTTATCAGTGTGGTTACAGACAATTGCTTCGTTAGCGAGATCAAATTTCACTTTCACCTCTTTACTTGGTAAGCTTACTGTATGGAAAACAAACTCGCCTGACATAATACCTTTTTCAGAGCTGTTATTGACAGTAAATGTTTGTGCAGATTTACCTTCTATTTGTTGAATGCCACCTGGCTGAATATCAGCACCATTTAAGCGAACTTGAGTTACTAATAATTTATCAGGTAGATTATTTTTTACTTTAATTTCAAAGCCATCACAAGGAAGTGCAAAAGCATTTGTCGTTAAACCAGCAGCTAAAAGAGCAGGAAGACATATAGATTTCATTTTATTCATATTACACCTCATTCTTGTTATTAAACATTTATTCCTTGGTAAAGGCCTACGCTGCAACTAAATATCTGTAGGCCTAATGAGTTGGGCTAGCAAGTGTTTTTATCCGAGTCAGCGTTTAAATTTGCCAAGTTCACTGACTGTATTTTCCAACTAATTAAACTCGCCAACCATGTCAAATTAATATTGACAAGCTTAACAATATTGCAAGCCTCAGTTACTAAGTTACCATAGACAGATTATATGTCAATGCATTTTTGACAATATTAATTTATCAATAGAGACACTAATTGCCAAAAATATATCTTAATTATTAACCTACGACTTTTTCTAAATTAATTAACTTAAATAATTAACTGATTTTGTGACAGAATTATACTTATTTTTTTGACATTTTTTATTAAATAAAAATTTCATTATTTTAATGAATCAAATTTGAATGCAGTAATTAGTTATAAACTTTATAAGTTATTGAATTTAAAATTTTTATATTTTTAGCGTGCAGATTTTTTATTATTTAAGCAATGAATCTCGCCAAAAAATAGTGCCATTAAAATAAAATTGAACTTAATTAGTTTGACAATAGAAGCACAGTGCTTTAAATTTGAGACGTTTTTTTAAGGATAAATGAAACACCTTTAACTTGTTATTTTCTTTAAGTCAAAGGACCGTTTTTTTATCCTCTCCTATCTTAGGAAAATACAGCATTCGTATTACGTAAACCAGCTGAAATAAGGAATAAAAATGAAAATAAAAAAAATTAGCGCTGCTTTATTGTGCTCAGCTACTGTTCTTTTTGCAGGTAGTTCTTTTGCTCAAAATCAAGAACTGGCTCTAAATACCTTAAAAGGGTATGATTTACCCCCACATCAAGCGGTAAAATTTAATGGTAGCTGGTTTAGCAGTCAAAATTTCAAATGCACAGTAAGAGCAGAAAAAAACGATCAAAATCCTCTTTTAATTGAAGCATTAAAAAATCGTGCTGTTATTAATGGTGTTATCCTACCTGAAGGCAGCTTGATGACTGTATTAGTGAAAGTTGGCGATAAAATTGAATTTGAATTAGATGCTCGTGCAAAATTAACTATCACTAATGATGCTGATACCTTAATGAATATTCGTTGCAACTAATGTTAACTATTTTATATCAAAGTAGAGGTAATATAATGGTAAAAAAAATAAAGGCTCTTTTGCTTTGTACAAGTGCCCTATTGGCTACAAGTTCTTTTGCAACTAATCTAGAGTTAGCAAAAGGGATATCAAAAGAATATGATTTACCCCCAAACCAGGTACAAACACTTTCTAATTATTTCCCCTGGACTGTTACTGCAACTTGTAAAGTTAGAACTGAAAAAAATGCTAAAAGCGCAATCTATATTGAAGCTTTACAAAGGAAATTTATTGTTAATGGGCATATTCTTACTGAAGGCGATACACTAAAAATCGTTGTCTCTCCTAATGAAAGAATAGAAATTGAAGCTGATGCTCACGCTCAAGCTTATTTAACTAATCAAAGCGAACAATTAGTTAACCTCCATTGCAGTACCAAATAATTTTAAAGTTGGGTCAATTGACCCAACCATTTCAAAAATTCACTTATCTACTTAATTTAATTTTTACAAGAATAATTAGGATAAGCTTTAATCATTGCTTGATAAATATCGATAGTAAGCGATTTAATAGCATCACCCATGGGTGAATTTATCTCCCCCTCGCCGGCTTTGTTATTTAAGGCAACAGCAACGGTTATATTGTTACATGGGCTAAATAGATACATAACGCGGTATCCTAAAGTGCTGCCCTTATAACTCCAATAACGATTCTCAGTTTCGCTATCATAAATGTAAACTACACCTAAACCAAACCCATCTGGATCATCTTTACTTACAGTTGGAATCACCTGCCCAGTCTTTGTTGATACAACTGTCATTAATTCGGTTAAAGCATTTTTACGATGGTTATTATCAAAAAGCTCACCATGGTAGAGTATCTGAACCCATCGAATAATATCAGCAGTATCTGCGATAATTGCTCCTGCTGCAGCAGCCCAGGTTAAATTATTGCCAGTAGCATCAATCATTTTCTTCTTATCTTTGTCATAAAAATAACCATGTACCATTCGTGGCATTAGCTTTTGATAAATTTCTTCTGCATCATTGCCAGCTGGATAAAAAGTATTATTCAGCTGAAAAGGTACTAGAATCCTTGTTTTTAACACTTCAGCAAAGGGTTTATTGGTAATTTTTTCAATAATTAAGCTTGCTAAAATATAATTTGAATTTGAATAACTAAATTGCTTCTTCTGTTCAATAGGTTTATCAGGAAAAGCCCACTTTAGTAACTCTGCCGCTTCCCACTGCTTCTTAAAATTAGTCTTTTCCGCAATTTTATAAAAGTCTACGTTGCTTGAATAATTAGGTATATCACTTGTCATATTCAATAATTGTTTAATCGTAACATCTTTCCAATTGGGATACTGTGGTAGCCACTTACCTAAGTTGTCATTAATTGATAACTTTCCCTCTGCCTCCAATTGCAAGATAAGCGCTGATACAAACGATTTAGTAATACTACCTATTTCAAAAAGATTATCTTTAGTGACAGGGGCAGTATGAGGTGGTCGCCCAATGGTTCCTGTGAAATAGCTTACTATATTCCCTTTTAGGCTACCTTTCTCTGACGGGATAAATATAGAAGCAGCAATACCGGTAACTTGTTCCTTTTTTCCATCTGTAGCTAGGTAGTTATTAATGACTTGTTGTATAGCCGGTTCTTGTGGCTTAGAGAAGGTATTATCTGCATTTACCTCTGCAGTTATTAAATAAAACATCATAAAACTAAGTACATAAAGCTTCCTTTTCATATTATTTTCCCTAATAATTAATAATTCTTTAATTGTTTATACTGCAACTATCCTAAACTGGATTTACTAGAATAACTAAAATCTTTTTCAAGAATTTAAATCTTATTGAGATTATTTACCACATCTTCATGGCAATACCTTAAAGTATATTTTTTAGGTTAAGAAGGAATTCTACTATGGACTTAATTGAGCCAAGGCATATTAATGCGTCACTTGAGGATCTAAAGGGCAATAATGGTTTAGGACGTTATATTTTTTTAACTGGTTCAGATGAACGCGCAAAACACTTGGGTGAACGCTTTAATCAAACTATTATACGGTCTCATCCAAGGCAGCATAATTTGTACTTAGGAACGCTACCAAGTCAGTATGGGCAAATTGATGTTGGCGCAATATCCACAGGTATGGGCGGTCCTAGCGAAGACATCATAATTAATGAGTTAATTAATTTAGGTACCCGTAGACTTTTGCGTGTTGGTACAGCGGGTTCTTTACAGCCCAATCTCGTCAAAACTGGCCACCTCGTTATAGCAACAAGTGCAGTTAGAGATGATAAAGCTTCTTGGGATTATATTTATCCTGAATATCCTGCTATAGCTTCACTTGAATATTTGATCGCAGCAGGCCGAGCTAGTCAGTTTATAGCAGCAAACCCTATTCATTTTGGCGTGATACACTCCAAGAGTTCTCTATATGCACGTGAGTTTAATTTATCCATGAGAAATGACAATGAGCATTATATGAATAGTTTAAGACAAGCAGGCGTACTAGCTTCGGAAATGGAAGGCGCTCAATTATTTATATTAACCGCCTTAATGAATGCTAAATTAAACATAACTTCTACGTCACCTCACATCCTTAGTGGCTGCATTTTAGCCATCGTAGGTGATACAACAGCCTTTTCAAATGAAAACGAATTAGTTACGAAAACGATTAACGCAGCTATTGAGCTTAGTATAAAAACCACTGAAGAACTATTTTCTATAGATCAGAAACTAAAACCTTTATTCTAGATAAATGATTCTTATTGCAACTACCTATTTTATATTATATGGATTCCACATCAATGCTTTGCATTTTACGGGATAACGCTCATTTAATTTATTTGTTATTGGTTAGTAGAATTTTTGCTATTAAGATCATGAGAGAATAGTAGCAACACGATGTATAAAACATGATAAACAATATATTGCAGCAACTGCTCTTACAAATACGACCGATTTTATCAAATGAATTGATTGGTATGTATATAGGAGGTTCAGTCGCGACTAACAATTTCAATAGTAAATCAAGTGATATTGATTGTTACGTTATTACAACAGGCTCACTAGCTAAAAATAAAATTCAGCAACTTGAGGAAATGCATAAACAATTTTATTTGAGTAAACTAACTTATGCGAAAAAAGTTGAAGTCTCTTATATTTCTAAACCCACCTTATTAAACTTTAATCCACATGATACACGGCCCTATTTTAATGAGGGTAGCTTTTACCTGGCGCATTATAGAAATAATTTTATTATAGAATTATACGTGCTTAGAGAAAAAGGAATTCCTATTTGTGGCCCAAATATAAAACAATTAGTTAAAGAAATTACTGTCAAAGATTTAAGATTAGCTATGCAAAAAAATTTAAATGAATACTGGGAACCTATGCTAAATAATTTAGCAAAATTGAGGAGAAATGACTATCAGGTATTTGCAATTCTAACGATGTGTCGAACTCTATATACTTTAGAAACAGGTATGATAACCTCGAAAATAGAAGCTGCGCGGTGGACAATAAGCAATAATGATAATAGCGCTTGGAAAGATTTGATTGAAGAGGCGCTTTGTTGGACACAACATCATTCTTTTAATAGGTTAGAAGAAACGCAACAATTCATAAAATATGTACTTGATAAGAAGTGGGAACCCAGAGAATAACCTCAATTCTATTATGCTCTAATTATTCAGATCCTTCGATAAAGTTAGCCAATCGATCCAAGCTTATCTTTTCTTAAAAGATGCTCGCAAATAGAGTTAAAAATCTTTTTAATTATGAGATTTAATTTCTCTAAATCTTCTTCAACGCCTACATTAAACTTAATCTTGACGATTAAGGGGAAATGCTATCCTTAAAGCGACTTAATATTTCATCAGAAACAAATTCAATTAAGAAATCTTCTTCTATCCAAATCTCATATAAAGGACCACCCAAGCGAGGGCTTTTTCGATAATAATGCAAGCAGCCATACTTATTTGCTATCCTCTGAAGGTGGGTTATGGAAGTAGAGGCCTCTAATTGTATATGCGTTGAATTGCTCTGATCGATTTTATTAACTTTTTTAAAGGAAGCTCCTTCAGACGTAGGATACATTATCCAACCTTTAGGAAGTAGTTCAATAAGTTCATTCTTTCTTGCATCCCATAAACATATCCATGCGTCCATCTCGGCGATGCGAGTTTTAAATTTCAGAGGAATACCACCTGAAAGCTCAGAAATAACTTGAGCACATTTTTCGGGCGAATTTACAGCTACAGATAAGTGTCGAATGATGGCCATAAATAGTTAATAATTGTTTTGCTATAGATTACCTAAATTAGTTTAATTGAAAAACAGGTAATTCATTGTTTCACGAGGGAATAAAAAACCAGAGACCTAAACAATAAATTTATATGAATTACTTTGTCGATGATCTTTGTAAAGTGTTTATGTCAGCATGGAGAAAATACAGCTTATATTATGTAACCTACAATATGTAATTCATAATAACGGTAAGTATTTTGGCCGCGAGCATACTGTTTTCTACATGCTTATTTAAGCGAGCAGAGTATATGCCGACACCAATGACTTAATAACTGTATAAAGACTTTATAACATCTGCGGGCTGTTTGAAAAATAGCAGCCTCTGCGCCTCATTCCTTGGCGCAGTATTAGTTAATCGGCTTGGCTTATTTTTCTAATGATGAAGAAAACCAAAATATTGATAATAGTTTTTTATATTAATTAAATTAATATTATTTTAATTTAGGTTCAGAGTCCGGTTTCTTTAAGTCTTGTGTAAATATATCATCCGTTAATTTTTGGGCTTTATACATTCCATAAGCAGTAGCACTGGCTATAATTCTATCTCCTAGTCGGCCATCAACTAATTCTTTACCTACTTTCTTAGCGAAACTAGAATCAGCTAGTTTTATACCTGCTTGTCTAAAGAAACTATACATAATTAACTTATCTTTATGTCTAAAAAGGTGCTTAATTTTATCAATTTGTAATAATTTGTCAATAAATGTGCATTATTATATCAGTTTAAAACGAAAATCAATCTTATTCTTAAGTTTGGAAGTGTCCCTTTAGAATAGCTTGTGGAGATGATCATACCTTCATCTAAAACAAAGTATGAAGACTAAGAAAATTACATTAATCGTTACTGTATAACTCATAAAATTTTAAGTTTTAGGACCTCAATTCACAATTTAGGACTTCCTTTCCATTAGAACTTCTAGAAATGCTAAGGTTGATAAAATTTGACTGAGCTTTTAATATGACGATTGTTTGACTATACTAATTAGGTCAAACTGTTTTACCCTACAGTGCATAATAATCTCCCTAAATTGCCTGTATTTTAGTTTTTTTCTCCTAGATCATTGTTCGTCGTTACCCTAAAGGAATGAGTCATGAGTCAATACACTATCCATATAACTAATATACCGTTTAATACCACAGAAGGAGCCCTAAAAAGTGAATTTTGTAAATACGGTAAGATAGTTGAGATTTCTCTTATAAAAGATCGCTTTACAGGCCAGTCAAAAGGAATAGGTTTTATCACCTTTTCTTCTAAACATGAATCAGAGAGTTCTTTGGAAATGAATGGCAGAAACTGGTTAGGGCGAACCTTAAAAGTAACCCAATCCCAAAGCCGTATTTCTAATCCATATTAAAATACAATAATCTAGACATCTACATTGCTAAATATCGATATAAAATTGGCAATGCCTATTATAAAAATACATGCCTTAAATATCAAAACAAGCTTTAATTT
>NZ_JBNVZS010000013.1:0-88943 GCF_052527395.1 Legionella pelazae | reverse complement strand
GTTTCAGTCATAAGGCGTGTAGCATATTCATAATTTGTTGGGCTGCACTTCGTTTAGTCCAACCTACCCCACAAGATAAAGCAGATTTTATTCTATAAAAATTTATTTTTTGATAATTAGACGATTATTTTGCTGAGATAAGTTAAATTGGGATAATACATTCATGCCTAGTAAGACCATATTATCGTCACTTCCAGGCATAATCACTGCTTTCACATTATATAACTTAAAATTAGCAAAGGTGAGCTTTTTAATGCGTGTTAATGAGCCTTTGATATTGCCATTTGCTGTTTGTAATAAGATAGGGTAGCCACCTTTTAAACTAAGGCGATTGGCAAGTGACTTAGGAATTGCAACTAAGGTTGCACCTGTATCTATGATAAATTTAACGTTTTCATCATTAATCGTTCCTTCTATACGGTAATGTCCGCTCTTATCAGGCTTGATCGTTAACGTGCCATTTTGAATCTGATAAGTACTTTTATTTGATGAATCAGAATAATGGAAGAAAACAAATAATAGAAAGAAGAAAAAGACCCACGCTATAATAAACATGATACGCCCACTATAGGCGTATTGATTATTATCCACCCGTTATCCTTATTTACGATGCTCTAAAATAAGTATACCATCGACTTCAACTTGTGCACCTTTGGGCAGTGCTGCAACCCCAATGGCTGCACGCGCTGGAAAAGGTTTACTAAAATATTGGGTCATTGCTTCATTGACTAAAGAAAAATGACTTAAATCTGTTAAGTACACATTAACCTTAACAAGATCTGCTAAACTGCCACCCGCAGCTTGACAAACAGCGGATAAGTTTTCAAAAACCTGTTTAATTTGCGCCCGTATATCATCACTGCATAATTCCATTGTTTCTGGATCTAGTGGAATTTGACCTGATAAATAAACAGTATTACCACAACGAACTGCTTGACTGTAAGTGCCAATGGCAGCAGGTGCTAATGTTGTATGAATAGGTTGCATAGTATTTATTCTCCCTGCCTTTTACGATAAAGACGCAAAACAACTTTGTTGGCACGTAAGCGGCGCATAACTCGAGCTAAGTGATTTCTATTACGAACGCTAATAGAAAAAGTCACCGCATTATGCCGCCCGTCACGCGGATCAACAGTAATGTTACCAATGTTTGCTTCAGCTTCTGAAATAGCTGTTGCCAGTGCTGCTAATACACCTCGTTGATTGGCTACATCCACTGTAATATCTACCCAGAATTCTCCTTGAACCTGTTCATCCCAACGTAGAGCGATAAACTGTTCGGGACTACGTACGTGCTTTATTTGTATACAATCACTGGCATGCACTAATATACCCCGACCTTGTTGAAAACGGCCAACAATTTTATCACCAGGAATAGGTTGACAACAATCAGCAAAATTAACAACCATCCCTTCGGTGCCTTTAATGGCTAAAGGCCCGCTTTTAGCAGCCTTATCAAGTTCTACGCTTTCTTGGCTAACCACTAAACGTTTAGCAATAACCATAGGCATTTGATGACCTACCCCAATAGCATAAAGCAGCTCATCGGCGGACTTATAATTTAAATCATGTAGTAAAGCTTGTAGCGTTTCTGGTGGCACTTTAGCGTAATCACTGGCTAGACTTGCTAATGCTTGCTCCAATAGACGTTTACCTAAATTGATTGATTCAGTATGCTGTTGGCTCTTTAAGAAATGGCGAATATTACTACGCGCTTTACCGGTAACCACAAAATTAAGCCAGGCAGGATTAGGGCGGGCACCTGGAGCTGTTATAATTTCTACTGTTTGGCCATTCGTGAGCGGCATACTTAATGGCACTAAGCGGCGATTAACCTTTGCAGCAACACAGCTATTACCTACGTCTGAATGCACGGTATAAGCAAAATCGACAGGTGTTGCCCCTTTTGGTAGTTCCATAATATGGCCTTTGGGCGTAAAAACATAAACTTCATCAGGGAACAAATCAATTTTAACATTTTCAATAAACTCAAGTGAGCTACCTGTACTGCGCTGCATCTCAAGAAGCCCCTGCACCCACTCACGGGCTCGCAACTGCGCTTCATTAACTTCTAGTCCACTGGATTTATAAATCCAATGAGCCGCCACGCCATTGTCTGCAACTTTATCCATTTCACGGGTGCGAATCTGTACCTCAAGAGGTACACCATAGGGTCCAAAAAGAGTCGTGTGCAAGGATTGATAACCATTGGCCTTAGGAATCCCAATATAATCTTTAAAGCGTTGGGGAACGGGTTTGTAAGTTCGATGAAGTGCACCTAAAACACGATAACAAGAATCAATATCTTCAGTAATCACGCGAAAAGCAAAAACGTCAGTAATTTCGGTAAAAGACGCTTTTTTCTGCTTCATCTTACGATAAATGCTGTATAAATGTTTTTGCCTACCAAACACATGCTCGTAAGGAATATTAAGCTGTTGTAGCGCATTTTCTAAATCATGTTCAATTTTTTGTGTTAATTCGCGTCGATTACCTCGCGACTTCTCTACAGCAGAGCGAATTGCACGATAACGCATAGGATAGAGTGCTTTAAATCCTAAATCCTCAAGGCCAGTATAGATGGCATGCATACCTAGCCTGTTAGCAATAGGCGCATAAATTTCTAATGTTTCAATGGCAATACGGCGGCGTTTTGCCGATGGCATAGCGCCTAGGGTGTGCATATTATGAAAACGGTCAGCTAATTTAACAATGATGACTCGGATGTCTTTCACCATGGCTAGAACCATTTTACGAAAGTTTTCAGCTTGCGCTTCGGCGCGCGATTCGAATTTAATTTTGGTTAGTTTCGTTACCCCATCGACTAAAGCCGTAACATCTTCACCAAATTGTTGGGTTAAATCTTCTTTACTAATGGAGGTATCTTCAACGACATCATGAAGTAAAGTCGCCATAATAGTTTGATAATCAAGACGCATTCTAGCTAAGATAAGGGCAGCAGCAACCGGGTGAGTAATATAATCCTCACCGGATCGACGCATTTGGCCTTGATGAGCTCTTTCAGCGACTAGATAAGCCTGATAGCATTTTTCAACTTGAGACTGTTCAAGATAGCTTTTAAGCTCTTTGTGTAAATCATCAAAATGACTCATGCAATACTCCATCAGCTTGGCTCATTAAGCATTTAGGAGTCCCTTTTAGATAAATATCTAATAACCAACCCATGTTAAACCTCATCATGCCAACTATTTAAATGATTAACTATTAAATAGCCTTGATCGTGGCGGAGGCATTCTTAAGCCATTATTTCAATAAAAATCTGGCGACGTTACATCCTTATAAGAGTTAATCCAACCGCACTCGGTGCCACCTTATATTAAGTTAACGTGGCTTTAGGATTATTTGCACTATTAATCTTTATCTAAAATATCTGCTTTAATTAATCCTTCAGCAATTTCACGCAGAGCAACTACCGTTGGTTTATCATTTTCCCACTCAACTAGAGGTTGTTCGCCACGCACAGCAATATCGCGTGCTCGTTTAGTTGCAACCATCACTAATTCAAAACGATTTTTAACGTGCTCTAAACAATCTTCTACTGTCACACGTGCCATAAATTAAGCCTCCACTATTTTCTTATAGGCTATTTTAAGAGAAAATGCCTAATTAACAGTAGCTTGGATAAGAATTTTATTTCATCCAATCCACATTTCAACATAATAACATTTTAGTAATTCTGTAGGTTGAATTCTAACTTGTTAACCCTAAATTAAATCAATCTATACAAAGGCTATGCAAGCAAATATAAGAAGTATTTATAGATTTTTACCTTAATTTACAAGCAACAAGTTTCCTACTGTAAATCTAAAGGATTCTCCATTAAAGCTCTAGATTAATTTTTAAACCCAATAGATTATTTTAACATAAATCAACATCTCGCATTTTTAGGAAATAACATTCAGGCGCTGTATAGATAATTCTCAGACCTAATTATGACAAACTGAGAGCCCACGCCAATCAACCGTAATCCTACATTATCCCGTAAATCTAGGCCATCACCACAAACCTATATCATCCCTGCAAATTCTGTGTCATCCCCGCGTAGGCGGGGATCTATTCATCAATTAGCGCCGAGGTTAATTTTACCATGGATTCCCGCCTACGCGGGAAAGACATTCATTAGCCACGCAACAATGCCGCGCGGGAATGACATTAATAATTCCATACAGAAATGACATCAACTCCATGCGACAATAACATTAATTCCACGCCACAATACCTTCCCACGAATCCTATGTCATCCCCGCGTAAGCGGGGATCCATTCATCAATCAGCACTGAGGTTAATTTTACCATGGATTCCCGCCTGCGCGGGAAAGACATTCATTAGCCACGCAACAATACTTAACGTTCGTTTAGCATCAGAAAAGAGCCTTAGTCTCTTTTTGGGCGAACTTACGTTATTTTACTGCGCTAAGATCAATAATGATAGCAATTTTCTAATTTTTTCTTCTTGCCGTACAAAACTTACACGATTAGCGACTACAATTGCTTGCAATTCAGCTGCTGCTTGGTCAAATTCATCATTAACGATGAGATAGTCAAACTCGCTATAATGGCTCATTTCCTCTCTAGCTTGCTGCATTCGGGTTTGAATAACTTCACTATTATCTTGCTGTCTAGCTTCTAGACGTTGCTCTAAAATTTCTAAGGAAGGTGGAATAATAAACACACTTACAGCTTGCGGAAATAGCTTTTTAATTTGCTGTGCACCTTGCCAATCAATATCAAGCACAACATCAATGCCTTTTTTAAGCCGTGCTGCAATCTGCTCAACAGAAGTTCCATAATAATGATTAAAGACTTGCGCATATTCAATAAAGGCATTCTTATTAATCATATCAACAAACTCAGTATCATTAATAAAAAAATAATCAACGCCCTCTTGCTCTCGTGGCCTTGGCTTGCGTGTAGTATGAGAAATAGACACAACAATATTCGGTAGATGCGTTATTAAATGCTTGACCAAACTTGTCTTTCCACCTCCAGATGGAGCTGCCACAATAAACACATTTCCGGTAAATGAGTCAACCATGTTTTACTCGATATTTTGAATTTGTTCTCGCATCTGCTCAATTAATACTTTCATCTCTACAGCACTTTTTGTCAAATTAATAGTGTCTGACTTTGCACTTAATGTATTGGCCTCGCGATTTAACTCTTGCATTAAAAAATCTAAACGACGTCCTAGCGCTTCCTTTTTATTTAAAACGCTTCCTACTTCCTGACAATGTAATGCTAGCCGATCGAGCTCTTCACTGACATCTAGCTTCGTTAGAATAATAGCCAGCTCTTGCTCAATTCGTGAGGTTTCAACTTCTAACTGTAATGAATGAAGTCTGGTTAGTAATTTATCGCGAGCTTGCTGGGAATTTTCTTTAGCAAATGCCTTTGCTCTTTTAACTTCTTCTTGCAAACGAGCTAAGCGATCTTTTATATGCTGATTGAGTGTCGTTCCTTCTTGTGCCCTTTGTTGTTGTAATTTAGCTAGGCTGTCATGAAATAATTGCAATACAATTTCTTTAAATTGTTCAACATTAAGCTCTGATGCTTGAATAACCCCAGGCCAAGTTAAGAATGTTGAAAGCGTAAGATCATTAGGAAGGGTTTTAGCAGCTTCTAAGTTTTGGGTAATATTAATTAGTTTAGTTAATAGGTTTTCATTAACGATTAAAGCTGGCTCTGCGAGAGCTGAATTGGTCATTTTTAATTGACACTCTAATTTACCTCGGCTTATATAGTCTCGAATAATGATTCTGAGCTCCGCTTCTAAAAAACGCCAAGCTTCAGGAAGGCGAAATGAAACATCGAGGTAGCGATGATTAACGGACTTTATTTCCCAACAAAATCCTATCTCATCAAGCTGAGTCTGAGTCCTGGCAAATGCCGTCATGCTATGAGTCATAATCGATAGTCGTTTGTTTAAGGTTGGGTGACTATAACCGAATTTATTGCAAATGCAAGTTAAAGGTCAATTTTTATACATGATGCACGTTTGAGATTTAGACGTTATACTTCCCTTTCTCTTTTTCAGTGAGGAATAACAATGCGTCCCAGCAATCGTGAACCAAATCAACTTCGTCCAATTAAAATAACTCGTCAATATACTAATCATGCCGAAGGCTCGGTCCTAGTCGAGTTTGGCGAGACTCGGGTTTTATGCAATGCATCCGTTATTGAAGGTGTCCCTCGGTTTTTAAAGGGAAAAAACCAAGGTTGGATTACCGCTGAATATGGTATGTTGCCACGTGCAACTCACAGTCGTTGCGACAGAGAAGCAAGCAAAGGTAAGCAAGGTGGCAGAACCTTAGAAATTCAACGCTTAATTGGTCGATCAGTTCGTGCTTGTATTGATTTAAAGACGATTGGTGAAAACACTATTATGATAGATTGTGATGTTATTCAAGCCGATGGAGGCACTCGCACTGCAGCTATTACCGGTGCTTGTGTAGCCATGAAAGACGCTCTTGACTGGATGGTTAATCGTGAAAAATTACGTAAAGCACCTACTTTTAATTATGTGGCTGCTGTTTCAGTCGGGATTTACCGAGGCCAGCCAGTCCTTGATTTAGATTATGCTGAAGATGTTTTAGCCGAAACAGACATGAACGTAGTTATGAATGAAGCCGGTGAATTTATTGAATTACAAGGCACCGCAGAAGATAAGAGCTTTAGTCGTACCCAATTAAACATCTTATTGGATTTAGCTGAAAAAGGGGTTCGAGAGCTTATTGAAATACAGAAGGCAGCATAGATAGCTGTCGGGTCCAGGCCGATCTACGGTTACTTTTCAATCTATGTCGGCCTTATCCTGACCTATCACAGCGTCTCAATATAACGTAGCAACTGTTGGACTTTGCCCCAAAAATCCTTAAGCCCCATTATTTAATCCTTTATTGAACTAATTAATACTTCGCAGAAGTCTATTATTCCTTTAGAATAAAGATAAAGACGCTCAAGCAAAGATCGCTTTGAACTACTTAACGCACTATCAAGCGAGGAGACACAGGACAAGGATTAGGTGACAAGCAGAATTTTATTATTCTTCTAACGGCTAAAACAGGCACTTGATAGAAACTTAATGAATATAGGATTACTACATAAGCCATATCGCAACCAGATAAGGAAAATTATCACAACCTACCCTCAAATTGCTGGTGATAACCCCCTATTTGATCTTTGTATCGCACTAATTAATACTTCGCATCAATTTAACATTACTTTAGAAAGGCTTACAGGGGAGCTCATGGGTATTGTTACGGAGCAAGGACGGAAAACTTCATCTAATGGTAAACAAGTTGGATTAGCACTAGTCAAGCAAGCTACTTTAGAATGGCTTAAAGATGAAGATAGCCAGGCAAAGATACCTATTGAATTAGTTAATACCTTATTAAACACAAGGAGCGTAGAACAAGAATTCAGCAACACGCAGAATTTAATGATTCAACTAGAACGGATAAAAAAAGCCACTATAGAAAATCAGGTCTTACTCAGTCATATTTATAAAACAACTCAGATACTGGTAAGTATTTTAGATAGTTATCTAATAGATAGAAAGAAACTTGTTCAGAATAATAAGGTTAGAGAGTATAAAAATACATACCTTCCTTTTTTTCAAAGGAGCTATCAACAAAAAGAAGAAGCGATTGAAGCGCTAAAAGAAGCACTCGCAGGAAATCCCATTGATCTTAAAAAGTACTTATCAATCTTAGACAACAGCAATTTAGGTAAAGAACTGAAAAAATTTGTTAAAAGCGGTCAGGCAGATGTACTAGTTAATGAAGAAGTCCATAGCCTAACTGATTTTATAAAAGCACTTGATGCTCAAGTAAATTTTAAAACAACTCTGACTCTTAAAACTTAAGTGAATATCTCTCTAAACCTCTAACTTGTTAGTCAGTAGATTCTTTAACAAATTAGTCGTTTATTAACCCCTATTTATTCATACTATTTACAAACAGGGCCCTACAGAAAACCTAGATAATATAAAGCCGTATGTGAGTTCGTGTTAATCAGTGACTGTCAAAAATAAGAGAATATGTTATTGAGCTAGGAGTAATCTATCTTTGTAGGCCATCTCATTATAAATCTTATTCAATTTTTCACATTGTACTTGCTTGGTTTTAAAAATGCAGATGATTTACATCAAGATTTTAACTCTAAATTTGTTATTAATATAATCTTAATAATTAAATGATACACTTATAGATTAACTAATATAAATTAAGATTATATTTTATACTTTATGTATAAAAATGATAGACAAGTGGTTCATCTCTGCCTATGGAAAATATATTTATTGACTTCTTTAAACCGATTGGCAAAAGAGGCTTTACTCTTGAAAAGGCTAATGATTTCTTATGGGGTTCTGCTTCTAAGCTTAGTAGTACGGAATTTGCCAGACAGTTAATTTTATTTTTGCGAACAGCTGATCCACAGGCCTTAAGCAACTTAAACACTCTCCATACAGTAATAAATTTCTTTATACATGGTTATATTCAGGATAGGCTAAAAAAAGAGACTTTAAATTCTGTTTCGCCTAGTCTATCTGTTTTGCTTAGTCTAAATGATAAAATTCAAATCTTACAAAAGGTGGTTCAAAAAGATACTTTTGCAGAAGTTCAACGGATTATATTCAACCATGGATCAAATAAAGCATATGAGAATTTTTTTAAGCGCGAGCTTCCAGACATATTAGCTAAAGGTGGCGGATTAGACGAAATGAAAGTGGGACTTATCGATTTTCAAAGTAAAATGAATAAAGATCCAGCAGAGATTAAGATGAGTAATAATTCAATAGGGAAAGGAAGCGCTGTTATTAGACGATTAGAAGAGATGATTGATCGTCTTGAGAGAACCAACATCTTTGCAAGAGCATTTTCAGCACTAACAGGTCGAGCTGAATTAACAGCTAGAAAAATTAATGCCCTAACAATACTTCGAGACCAATTAAAGGAACGAGAAGATAAGCTTAACAATGACTCTGAATATTTAAAAAATCAATTTGAAAAACGTGTAAATTATAGTCCAGTAAATCAATCTCTGGTCGAGCCAATGTCCTTAAAAAACCTATTACAAAAACAACGATATAGTTTTTTTGAGAAAAAAACAAAATCGTTGGAAGAGATTGATAGTATTGAAGAAATAATTAATAAAAAAAGCTTACATTAAGATTCAATAACTACTTAAATATAAGTAAAGCCTAGCTTAATAACCTTTGATTGCCTATATGTCCTCGTTGAAAGCTTATTTAGTAATAGATAAGTTATCTTAAAAACAAAGAGTTCGTTATCCCTCCACAGATTGCTATGAGCTTAATTAAACAGTGCCTTATTTATAGCCACGTCTTGTGCAGTACTTTTAGCAATTACTTTATTTTGAACAAGTTGGGTTAAATGCTGATCTAAGGTTTGCATGCCTTGTGATTGGCCTGTTTGAATGGATGAATACATTTGAGCAACTTTATCTTCGCGTATTAAATTACGTATGGCAGAATTACAAATCATAATTTCTAAGGCTGCCACTCGGCCACCACCATATCGTTTAAGCAACCCTTGTGCGACCACGGCTTGTAGAGATTCTGAAAGCATTGAGCGTACCATTGCTTTTTCTTCCCCTGGAAACACATCTATAATCCGATTTATGGTTTTAGTAGCGGAATTGGTGTGCAGTGTACCAAACACTAAGTGCCCTGTTTCTGCTGCCGTTAACGCAAGGCGAATCGTTTCTAAATCTCTGAGCTCTCCTACTAAAATGATATCTGGGTCTTCACGAAGTGCCGAGCGAAGAGCGGTACTAAAACTCTCCGTATTCCTATGCACTTCACGTTGATTGACAAGGCATTTTTTACTTTCGTGTAAAAATTCAACGGGATCTTCAATGGTTAATATATGCTCATATCGATTAGAGTTAATAAAGTCAATGATGGCAGCCAGGGTGGTACTTTTACCGGAGCCAGTTGGGCCGGTAATTAAAACAAGTCCTTGTGGATAAGAAGCAATTTCCTTGAAAATATCAGGAAGCCCTAATTCTTCAATACCAAGAATGCTACTAGGAATCGTTCTAAATACAGCACCAGCACCACGCACTTGATTAAACGCATTAACCCTAAAACGAGCAAGATTAGGAATTTCAAAAGAAAAGTCGGTTTCCAGATGTTCTTCAAAATCCTTACGCTGCTTATCATTCATAATATCATAAATAATTCTAATAACCTCTTTGTGCTCTAAAGGCGGTATATTAATGCGCCGTAAATCACCATCTACACGAATTAAAGGGGGAAGCCCTGCGGATAGATGTAAGTCTGATGATTTATTTTTCACTGAAAAGGCCAATAACTCAGTAATATTCATAGAAAATCCATTTCAAATTTCAGCTAAGTTATAAGTAAGTATATGATACAATTCCTTAACTTTAGAAGTTGTTAATTAATTGCTTCATTTTCGCACTTAAGAATAAAAAATATTGCTTCCCAGGCAGCATACATCTTTGTAAACTGCACATTTCGCTTAAACCTCAGGCTGATACAGTAAGATACTAAAGTTAAGTTATGAGCATTGCAGAAAATATACAATATATCAAACACGTAATTGAGACGACATTGCAAGATTCTCATAAGCCACTAAATAGTGTTGCCATTCTTGCGGTGAGTAAAGGCCAATCAGTCGAGGCAATTAGAGAAGCTTATAGGGCAGGCCTGCATGATTTTGGTGAAAATTATTGGCAAGAAGCTCATGCTAAAAAGTTACAGTTAAAAAATTTGCCTATTAACTGGCATTTCATTGGTGGCATTCAAAGCAATAAAACAAAAGAAATTGCAGAAAATTTTAATTGGGTACATAGTGTTGATCGGAAAAAAATTGCGAGACTTCTCTCACTACATCGACCTAAGCATTTGCCAGCTTTAAATATATGCATTCAAATTAACTTAGATCATGAAGAGACTAAAGCAGGTCTACTCCCGTATGAATTGCCATCATTAATAAAATATATTAATCAATTACCTAGACTACGTTTACGGGGCCTTATGGCAATTCCAAAGCCTCGCTTAACTGAAGAAGAGCAGTATGCTAGTTTGCAGCGTTTGGCCGTTTTACTAAACCAAGCTAATCAACAATTAAATTTAGAAATGGATACCTTATCAATGGGTATGAGTGATGATTTAAAAGCAGCTATACGAGCAGGCAGTACCCTTGTTCGCATTGGCAGAGCTATTTTTGGTGAGCGCAATAAAGTATGAAAATTTGTTTTATTGGATATGGTAATTTGGCAAAAGCATTAATTTCAGGCTTAAGCCAAAATAAAAATTTGGAGTTGTTTGCAACGTCCCCTTCTTTACCTATTGGAGTTAATGAAATTGGTGTTAAAACCCATTCTTCTAATACTGCTTTTATCGCTATTGCCGATGTCATTATACTTGCAGTTAAGCCAGCCCAAATCACTTCTGTTCTAACAGAAATTGGTAAATATCTTTCGCAAAATAGCCTTCTTATTTCGCTTGCTGCGGGCATAAATTTAAATAAGTTAGCCTCCTTTTGTAAAGGTAAACAAGCCATCGTTCGCTGTATGCCAAATACACCTATTGCAGTAGGCAAGGGCGCTAGTGCCTTTATTGCTAATAATTACGTTCATGCCAAACAGAAGGCTCTTGTTGAAAGTTTATTTAAGCCCTTAAGTGTTACCGCATGGCTTAATAATGAAGATGAAATAAATGCGATTACTGCATTATCAGGTAGTGGGCCTGCTTACGTGTTTTTATTTCTAGAAGCACTTATTGCTGCTGGTGAAAAATTAGGGTTGTCGCGCCCAATAGCTCATTCATTTGCCAAACAGACTGCTATAGGCACGTTAAGTTTAATAGAAAATAGCGCTTTGTCTTTGCAACAATTACGCCAAACAGTAACCTCTAAGGGTGGAACTACAGCTGCAGCACTTGCGGTTTTAGAACAGCATGATTTTTCAGAAGTCATTTTTCAAGCATTAAAAGCAGCTTATAATAGAGCACAAGAAATGGAGGAAGCGCCATAAATTGGTAAATTTTTTAATTTTGAACTGCTAGACAGGCGGGAATCCAGGTGAGATTAACTTCTGTGCTAATTGATAAATAGTCCCCGCCTTCGCGAGGATGACATAGAATTTGCGAGGATGACATAGGATTTTCGGGGGATGACATAGGATTATTGTGCAGCATTGTTGCGTAGATAATGAATGTCTTTCCTGCGTAGGCGGGAATCCATGTGAAAATTAACCTCCGTGCTAATTGATGAATAGATCCCCGCCTTCGTGGCGATGACATAGAAAAAAAGGAGAAATTTCCTTAACCTGACGGTTATGGGAATCTCTATTAACTCATCATATTAAAGTGAGAACGTTATGGCTGGACTAATTGCGGTAAGTTACTTTTTGATTAGCATATTTTTTAATTTAATTATTTTTATTTTTTGGTTACGCATTTTATTGCGTTACTATCGTGTTAGCCCATTGCATCCTATGGGCCAAGTAATTTATCGTTTAACTGATCGTATTGTGCTTCCCGTAGAATCGATAATTTTTCGTAACAAACGCCATCCACAACGTTTTGATGCGGTTAGCTTTGCTTACATTATTGTAATTGAGATAGTCAAATTTATATTACTAAGTCTAATTGCTTATCAAATACTATTACCTATTACTTATTTATTATTGTTTGTGGTGGCAGACTTAATAATTCAATTAGGTAATTTGCTATTTTATGCACTACTATTGCGAGTCATTATGAGTTGGGTTAATCCTCAATGGCAAATGCATCCTGCTGCCATGATTCTTAATTTAATTACTGATCCATTAATTAGCATTGGCCATAAAATCGTACCTAATATTTCAGGTTTTGATTTTTCACCTTTTATCATGATGGTTATTATTAAAGTTATTACCCTTTTTATTAGTGCATCCCTACCCATTTACCTTTAATAACAGGTTAAAAGGTCACAAACGCACTATAATTGAAGGAAAATAGAGAATATGAGGGCAGTGTTATGTACATACGATTTGGGTTGTTAGTAGTTTTTCTTTTTCCTTTCTTAGCATTCAGCCAGCAATCTGTATATTGCCCACAAAATCATGGGTTTATTAATATCGGCATGACTCAAGCTCAAGTTATGGCAGCATGTGGCCAGCCGCTAAGTAAACAGCAATCTAATCATCCCTTTACACAAAAGGTTCCTGTACAACAACTCATTTATAATAATGAAGGCGACAGAACTGCTTTTTATGGTGTTTGGGCTCTACCTATTGGCAATACTAATTATGGTGGTGCACAACCTTTTGGTGGTAATAGTGGTGGTGGCGCGCAATTGCAAGTTAATATTATGAATAACAAAGTCAGTTCGATAACACTTAACGGCTCAAGCACGAACGCTTTTAGTATTTGCGGTGGCCGAAGTGTCGAAGTAGGCGATCCAGTTAGTATAGTTTATAATGCTTGTGGCACCCCTTCTTTAGTTAACCACACCTATATAAACCAGGCAGTTCCAAGCTCAACAAAACCTGAAATCTGGGTCTATCAGGCTGATCAATATCAAAAGCCCATGAGCTTGACATTTGTTGATGGGAAATTACAATCCATCGATTAATTTTAACTAAGGATATTAATGAGCGAAACAATAGATGATTTAACTATCTCTTTTTCAGAAGATGGCACTGAAACAGTTCGTGAATTAGATAAATATGTATTATCCAAAGGCGCCTGGACAACCATTTTATATCGCTATCAGGAATGGGATAGGACAAAACAAGGATATGGTCCTGTAAAGTATTCCATTAGGCGTTATCAAAAGCGCAACAATCAATACTGGATGAAATCTAAATTTAATATTTCTAGCGATGAGCAAGCCCATAAGATTATTGAAGTGCTAAGTAATTGGCTTAAGCAAGAAGAAAATACTGAGGGTAAGTAAGATTAATTAATATAGCCAAGTGGTAAGTTGCTTTTAGTAGTTTCTCTAAATTTTACATACCTTAAGAATTCAATGATGAATACTAAGTTTAAATTGGTATTCATCACTTCATTAAGAAACAGCCTGCGTTTTCCGGTTCTCTTTTTTTCTCTCCTACTTCTTGAGAACTACCCGCAGTCATTGTACCCACCTTTTCAACCTGTTTTGAATTGAAAAATAAACCTGCTTTATTCAGTGTAAAAGAAGGATTAGAGCCTGCACAATTTTGTTCTAGAGTTTCTAATACTTTTTCTATCTTATATTCATTATGTCTGAGTTTTAAAACAGGCTGGCCCGAAAGTAAAAAAACCCAGGGATTAAACTCAGCCCTCATGACCATACGCCCATATATATCAGGAACTAAAGAACATATGACATGCCCGCTGCTTCGACTTATCCCACCTGGATTGGCTTCAATAAGCGTATCCTTAAAAAATGGCTGACTTGATAGTTGTTCAGCAATACCCTTTTCGATCCCAGCCCGACAACACTCTAATGATAGGACTTGTGGCGCTTCTATAAGACCTGCTTGTTTTAACCTTTGCACACATTGTTCCGCGTTTTCGCCTTGAATATAATAGCCTGTATCGTTTAAATCTTCATCTTCATCTAAATCTATACCTGCTAATTTTGGTGGCGTTGAGTGACCCACGATCGTTAAATGATCCTCTCGCTTAACTTTATGTAATTCATTCCCCTCTAATATGATATAACCATATTTTCTGGCATTCTCCATCTGTCCGGCAACGATATGAACTGAGGTTTCTAAAAAGTAATGGGGGTGATACCACATATATTGCTTCATAAGGCTGACTCATAAGCTCTGTTAACATATAGTTATTATAATGAGCTAGACTTAAATAAATATTAATGTAGAACTAACTTAATTAATCCACTTGATGACATTCTTTAATTTATCCAATCATTGACTGCGATTCCAAAACCAGAGCCTGTGTTTTTATGATTATATTCAATTAAGCTTTGTGCATAACCATTGAAAAACTGGCCGTATAAAGAAATGGATTTTAAAATAGGTAAACAACCAAATTTGTTTTGTTATGAATCTTTTTACTTTTAATAAGGTGCAATAGAGAATAAATTACTTAACACTTTAAACTTATAAAGCCTAATTTTAAGCCAAGATAAATTAATTTTAACTTTCCCTCTTATAGCGTCGCCCACTAAGTTTTAGACAAGGCGCAAGTGAAGCGAGGCGAAGGAGTGTACAATTAAGTACATGACTGAGCCGAGCAAGCTTGCAACGAAGTATAAAGCTTAGTGGGTGGCGCTATATTTTTGAATATCCATTTAAAGTAACTTATAATCTTTCCTTCACAAAAGGAGGCACTTAATTGAAAGGTCGCGTGATTAGCTTAATATTCTTTTTAAGTGTATTAATAACGTTTGCTTATTATTTCTTTCCTAATCACAAGGCCTCACAAGTAAATCATAAGATTCAGCCAATCTTTGTTGAAACATCACCCTTAAAGGAAGCCTTGTTTGCTAATGAATTTGAAACGATCGGCAGTTTAAGTAGTCTAGATAATATTCAAATTAGTTCCGAGCTAGCAGGACAGATTGCTCGTATTTATTTTAAGCCAGGGACTCTAGTGCAAAAAGGAACTTTATTAATTCAATTAGATGATACAATCTTAAAAAGTGAATTAGCGAGTGCTAAAGCTAATTTACTATTAAGTGAATCAATTTACCAACGCAACCAAGAACTTGCCAAACGAAAGCTTGCTTCAGAGCAAGCGCTAGAGACAGCTTTCGCTGATTTAAAAGAAAAACAAAACACTGTTAAAGTCAAAGAAGCACAATTACTTAAATTAAGTCTGCGAGCTCCCTTTACAGGCACTTTAGGCTCAAGAAAAGTGAGTGTTGGACAATATGTTAAAGTTGGCCAACCTTTAGTTAGCTTAATTGCCAATCAAAAACTTAAAGTCGAATATACTTTGCCTGAACACTTAATTTCCCATATTAAAAAAGATCAAAAAGTACAAGTCATTTCTGACGCCTATCCTCGTCAAGTTTATCAAGGCGTTGTTGATTATATTGCGCCAAACGTTGATAAGGAAACACGAACAATTGCCGTTGAAGCTTTAATTGATAATAAGCAAAATTTATTATCACCTGGCCTCTTTGTGCGGGTTAAGCATCAAATTGGTGAGCCTATAAAACGCTTCTTAATACCTGAAGAAAGTGTTATTCCAACAATTAGCGGCCAGAAAGTTTTTATTTTAAATAATGGCAGAGCTATCGCTAAACAAATTAAAGTGGGTTCTCATTATGGCGCCATGATTGAAGTTCGGCGTGGTCTAAAGCCAACGGATATTGTCATTATACGAGGACAACATAAGTTAAAAGAAGGTGCTACTGTTCTTGCTAAAAATGAAGGGAAACTTGAGTGAATTTGTCAGAATTTTGCATAAGGCGGCCAGTTTTTACGATTGTTTTATTAACCATGTTAATTATTACAGGCCTAATTTATTTTCAAAAATTACCCATACGTCACCTTCCTAATATTGATAAACTCACTATAACCATTACAACTAATTTCGACGGTGCAAGCCCCGACCTAATAGAAAAAGAAATCACCATTCCTATTGAAAATAACTTAGCTAGTATTCCTGGTGTTGATAGTATCCGCTCTGTTAGTTTGCTAAGTAGAAGCCGTATTAATATTGAGTTTCAGTTAGGTGTAGATATTAATGAAGCAATCAATGATATTCGTAACAAAATGTCTGCTTTGCAGAATAAGTTACCCGTAGGTAGTCAAGCGCCTACTGTAACTAAAAATGATGCTGATGCAACACCACTTATGATTATCGGCTTTCATGATAAAGAAAAAAATGCGCTAGAGATCACTGATTATTTAGAGCGCCATGTAAAATCTGCCCTGCAAGAAATTCAAGGCGTTGGCGAAGTTATCTTTCATGGTGGTCGTAATTATGCGGTAAAAATAGAACTTGATCCGGTAAAAATGGCAGCTCGGCAGATCACTGTTGCCCAAATAAAAAAGGCTCTAAATCAACAAAATATTGATATACCCAGTGGTCAGATCAAAAGCAAAAACCGATATTATACAGTCGTTACCCATGCCAAACTAAAAACTGCTCAAAATTTTGGTGAATTAATTATCGCTGAACGGGAGCATAACTTCACTCGTCTTTTAGATATTGCTAAAATTTCTGTTGGCAGCCAAAACAATGATAATTTATTACGTATTAATGGCAAGCCGGCTGTAGGGCTTGCTATTTTAGCCCAATCAACTGCAAATCCCTTAGAAGTTGCTCAGGCATTAAAAAAATCATTAAAGGAGCTCGAAATTTCTTTTCCGCCTACCTTAAAGGCTAATATTGTTTTCGATACCACGCAATTCATTCAACAATCCATTAACAAAGTTTATCATACATTTTTTGAAGCAGCCTTGTTTGTCGGTTTAGTCGTTTTCTTATTTCTTGGTAATGTTAGAGCTGCTCTAATTCCTATTATCACCATTCCCATTTGCTTAATTAGCGCCTTTTGGCCTATGGCATGGTTTGGCTTTGAATTAAATACCTTAACATTACTAGCTATGGTTTTAGCCATTGGACTTGTAGTTGATGATGCTATTGTTGTTGTAGAAAATTGCCATCGTCACTTAAAGTCAGGTTTATCCCCTTTTGGCGCTGCTATTAAAGGCAGTAAAGAAATTGTCTTTGCTATTATCGCTATGACTATTACCTTAGCAGCTGTTTATGCGCCTAGTGGTTTTGTTAGCGGCTTTACAGGAAAATTATTTTTTCAATTTGGAGCAACGTTAGCTATCTGTGTGATTTTATCAGGGCTTATTGCGCTAACGTTATCCCCTATGATGTGTTCACAGTTAATGCAACATCAGGAAAATTATTATAGCCGATGGCTAAATACCTTATTTACAACAGTAAGTAAACGCTATATTTCTAGCTTAGAAAAAATAATTAATAAGCCTCATTTTTTGCTTATAAGTGTTTTTTTAAGTAGTTTACTTGGATTATTTTGCTACCATTACCTACCGGCTGAATTAGCGCCTATTGAGGATCAATCTTATATTATTGCACCTCTGTCTTCTCCAACCAATGCAAGCACAGCCTATACTAATCACTACACACGTGAATTAGAAGCAATTTATGAATCAATACCCGAAAGAACAGTCTACTTATCATCTATTAAGCCTGCCTCTGCTTTCACTTTATTACAGTTAACACCCTGGGATAAACGTAATCGCTCACAAAAAGACATCACAGAAGAACTTCAAGAGAAAATGCAACAGATTACCGGTGTTAATGTTTTTCCTATTAGCCCAAATCCTTTTGGACACCGTAGTGGCAGTAATAGTCAATTTAACGTTACTCTCCTTAGCAATACCACCTACTCACACTTAAATGAAATCAGTAATGACATTGTTAAATTATTAACTGAGTTACCAGAATTAAGACAAATTAAGAACAGCTTGGCCCTTGATAGTGAGCAAATTAACATTGAAATCGATCGGCAATTGGCTGCTGATCTAGATGTAAACCTTGCTGATATTGCAGAATTGTTATCGACGATGTTAGGTGGCAATAATGCAGCTAACTTTAATTACGATGGTCAGACACATCAGGTTATTTTACACTTAAAGCAAACAGATTTAAGTGATATTTCTATCATTAATAAACTTTATGTTCAAAGTGGGCGCGGTAAGATGATCCCACTTTCTAGTTTAGTAAAAATAAAAAACACTATCGGTCCCGATAGCCTTCCCCACTTAAATCGCTTCCGAGCAGCAAACATTAGCGCAGAATTAACGCCAAGTGCTCATTTACAACGAGTTATTAAAGCGGCTCAAAAAATACTACAAGAAAAATTACCTGAAGATATTCAATTTCGCTTTACAGGAAAAGTCAAAGATTATTTAGAATCAACTAATGATAGCTTATATGCTTTTTTATTAGCCTTACTATTTATTTACCTTGTTTTAGCTGCCCAATTTGAAAGCTTCACCGATCCTTTAATTGTTTTACTTAGTGTTCCTTTATGTTTGGTTGGCGCACTCTTTGCCCTTTACTTAACAAAACAAAGTTTATCTATTTACAGCCATATTGGCATCATTACCTTAATTGGCTTAGTAACCAAGCATGGTATTATGATTACTGAGTTCGCCAATCAACAAATGAGCCAAGGTATAGATAAGACAACAGCGCTTCTAAATAGTGCGCGCATTCGACTGCGTCCAATCTTAATGACAACTTTAGCTATGCTATTAGGCGCCCTTCCTTTAGCGCTAGCGACAGGTGCAGGCGCTGAAAGTAGAAAACAATTAGGAATTGTTATTCTAGGCGGTATGTTAATTGGAACACTATTTTCACTTTATGTTGTCCCTTATGCTTATTTAAAATTATCTAAACGTACCTCTAAAATAAAAGAACAACCTTTTAAAGCAAAGATTATTAAAAAAGTGACACCAGAAAAATCGATCTATTTGCAGTAAATCAGGTGGGTATTTAGAATCTTAGTGAACAGTCAGATTTGAGCTCTAAAGTCCCTTTATGACAATTTTTTAATAACCTAATGGCGTCAAACATAGGTTATGTAAATATTCGAAATTTGTTGGGCTGCACTTCGTCTAGCCCAACCTACCTTGCTTTTATGTTGACCTTCAGTTATTGATAACAGCCAATACCAGCTGCGCCAATAATATCGCATTGTCTAAAGCTTGAAGTATCTAAGCTAAATTCGGTTGCGCCATAATGTACGACAATTTCATTGTTTTTCTTTTCTAAATTAACTTGCTGATAATTTTCTCTACTTTGACAAGATGATTTAGTTAATTGCCAATGAACCAATGGCGTTTGCAATGTCGAATTAGCAGATTGATAACCATTTTGACAAGCCTTTAACGGTAAATCTTTACTAGAAGGCGCGGTAAAAATAATATCATAATTAGCTATAGCTGTTTTTACTGCATTGAAGGCATCTAATATACCATGACCACAAGGCTTAGTATCTACACAGGATTTATTAGCATCATTTGATTGGCCAAAACCATGTGTTGTGGCATAAAGAATTGTTTCTAACTTCTCAGGCGAAATATTATTATTAATAGAATAAATTAATCCTGCCACACCTGCAGCATGTGGGGCTGCCATACTTGTTCCTTGATAGAAATCAAAGCCAGAACCAAAATATCCACCGCCAGGGTTTACTGTGGATAAAATTCCTCCAGTAGTTTTTCCATAGCGAACATCGCCACCTGGTGCTGCGAAACTAATACCCGGACCATAGTTTGAATAATAAGCTCTTAGTCCCTCAGGCCCAACGGAGGCTACTTTAATCGCGCTATTACATACTGCAGGGGCATTGTAGTGCTCCCATTGATTATCGTTGCCTGCAGCCACTGTAAGCACTGCTCCTTTTTCTCGCGCAAAAGTTAATGCCTCTTGTAACGCTTCATCACAGTGATCAATTTCTTTACCAGGTCTCTCATCAACACCAAAACTCATATTTAAAACTTTTGCAGGATAAGGATTGCTAGGCGCGCCAGGAACATCACCACCTACTGCCCAATAAATAGCATTAATGACTTGGCTTTCATAAAACATGCCAGAACCATCAGGAATTTTTACAGGTAATATCTTTAGGTGTTCGCCAACCCCTAACATGACATTGCCTGAAGCAGCAATTGTCCCTGCCACATGTGTTCCATGATAGGATTGAGTTTCATCTGCTAAATTTTGATTATTACCAGCAAAATTCCAACCCCAAACTTTTCCCTTTTTATCTTTAATTAAACTTTTACTTAAGTGTGGATTGAGCGCTATTCCTGTATCTAAAACGGCAACAACAATAGGTGGTGTGGCGTTGCCGGTAGTCAAAGACCAAGCGCCGTCTCGAAGTCCTGCAGCTGATTCTAGCATGACCCCGCCTGGTGCTTTAAATTCGTCCCACTGTAATTCATGCGATAAGCTCTCTCCGACTTCAGGTGCTTTTATAACTGGAAGGGGTTTAAAATAGCCAATGCGATCTTTAACAGCATATAACACAGCAGGATTTCGCCGCAGCGTCATGATAAAGTCATCAATTGAATCAGCAGTTGTTAACGAAGCTACTGCATTACGTTTTATAGTGATTGTATAAGCACCGCCAGCAATAGGTGTTACCGAATTAATAGGCACATTAAGAAGTTTACTGGCTGATTCTTTTGTCGTGAAACGCACTGAATTTGGATTTTTATACTTAATAATTATTCTAACTTCTTCCTGGCCTGCGGCAGCTGCTTGCCCAATCGACAACAACGCTAATCCTATTAGTGTTTTTTTATAACTTATCATTTATCCTGCTCCTTAGTTGTTATCTTTGCTATCAATTGCTAACCAACAAATCCCAGTATGAAATAGAAAAGCAAAATCAACAAGTAACGTTCGTTTGACATAATGAGACGAGGTCTGTTGTGACACTAACGAATGTTTACTAATTAGGTTTTCATTTATGTACTAAACTTAGCGATAGGAAAACATCATTAATAAGGATAAGCTATGGTAAAATATAACGGCTCACACCATGTCGTACCTAGTGAAGATGGTGGCTGGCTTGTTAGACGGTCAGGCTCAAAACGAGCGTTTCGCCGCTTTGCTACCAAGAATGAAGCAGTCAAAGCAGCTAGAGAAATCAGTCGCAATCAAAATACTGAGCTTTTTATCCATAATAAAGAAGGAAAAATTGAATTAAAAGATAGCCACGGCCCTGATACTTTTCCCCCAAAAGGCTGATAATCTCTAGGCTTGGCTGATTAATCAATTTAGCAGCCAAGCGCCACTTAGTAGACCTTCTCCCTAACTTAATACAAAATTTAATCTAATATTAGACTTCTTCAGAAACTCGCTATAGAGAGTGCAGTGCGAGGAGACACGGCGCGCAGAACCGGAGTGTACACACGAGTACATGAGGATTCGAGCACCGTATCGACGAAGCAATGCGCCTCTGGAGTAGAGTTTCCGAAGAAGTCTATTAATTTCTAAAATTTTTGCTTCTCTTTTTTAGACTTTTATTGGTAAGGTTAGTCGTTAAGATTATAAAAGGACTAGCGAGGTGCAAAATGAAAAATTTATCAAAATTACAAACAAAAAATTTAATTAACTTTTTTGCTAGTCAGACACAAACCGATGTCTGGAGAAAAAACCAGTTTTATACGCTTGCTGATAATACTTCTATTTTATTTAACTATGATGTAGTTCGTCGCAAATGTAAAAATGGGCAAGACGTACGTTATGAATTTCTTAGTCCTCACTTCCCTAAATCAGGCAGCATGGGTAGTGTATTTGATATTCAAGCAACACTAGCCATTAAAAAAAATAAGATTCACTTTAAACAATACGGTTACAATGGAAAAAGTCGCGTTGTAAAAATACAGCATCACAGTTCCAAAAATCCAGCCCTCTCAGCTATGAAAGAATATCGACTAACACAACAAGCTAATCATTTTGCCATGAAGGAGCCAGTTTTTGATGGTAATACAAGCTACACCATTATGGATAAATTAAAAGGTTGTGAACTTTTCGATGTTATTGCTGATGATTTAGAAAAAAGACGTGTATTAACGTTAAATGAGAGGGTTGAACTAACTTATGCAGTTTTAAATGCGCTTAAATCACAAGTTACCGATAAAGGTATTATCCATCGAGACATTAAACCTGAAAATATTTTCGTTGATCTCAATCGACCAATTAAAGTAACTATTTTTGACTATGGTTTAAGTACATTCATTAACTACAAGGATAATAAACTTGTAGGTACGCCGGGTTATATACCTCCAGAGGTCTTTGAAAACGGTGAGCAAACTCCAGCTCTTGATATTTTTTCAATGGGCCAAGTGCTTGCTCTGCTATGGCATGCAAATACTGGCCTTTTTAGTGATACGCAGCTTAATCTCTATGAGATCTATGAACAGGCGAAACACGTTAGCCTCAGTGGTTTATGCCATGATATTCGTGGCTTAGATGGAAATGATAGACAAATTATTACTGACTTATTAACAAAAATGCTTCTAGCAGAAAGTCATAAACGTATTGAGATTAATGCAGCCATTGATAAATTTACTCCTCTTTACCATAAATATCTTATGCCATTAAGCTCAGAACAGCTTAACTTAAGAGCAAAGGTCAATTCAGCTAAAGAACAGCTTGGTAAAATCGGGCAACATCTTGATAAATTAGCCTTATATAGTCAAGAATTAATTTTAAGAGATAAACCTGAAGAGGCTATTAAGCTAAACACCTTAAACCAAAAAATTAAATTAAAATTAACTAAACTACAAGCAAGTGACTGTGATGCTTTCAATGATAAAGTAGATAATTATTTAAAAGAGATTTTAAGAAAAATAACGCATTATCAAATACGTTATTCCAATTACGAGGATATAATCCAGTCATTGTCTACCCTTTTTTCTATACTAAATGAAGTACATGCCCATTTTGCAAGGCCTGTTAATACAAATACTATGACAAATAATAAATCATTGTTTTTTAATAGAGCACATGCAACTTCTAGACGACTTAAGGAGGAATATTCACTGCCAGTGCAGATAGAGGTTGTTGGCTGTAAAGAACCTCATCAAATTGAGCATGTACCTAGTGCGCTAGGATCAATACCTTTAGCCGTTTTTTAGGTAATTAATTTATAGTTTTGTTGTTTAAGGTAAAATGAAATACTTTATTGTCCTGCTTAATCAGAAGCAGTTGATGCCCGTACTTGCTGAATTCTAGATCAATAAGCTCTAGTATTTCAGCAAGTGATTAATTTTCTTAATACCGTTAAGCAAGCTTAATTGCTTAATATTAAACGCCTAGACCCTACCTGTTTACAATAAAAGATGTAAATAGGTTCTTTTTCGCCGGCTAGTGAAAAATTTGAGTAATCCAAAACGGTTTGCCTTCTACAAGATTTAATTGTTTCATCACAAAGTTTGAAGGGTACATTTCTTTTTCGGTTACCATTGGCTCCTTAAGGCTTTATTTATTACTTACTTTAAATAAAGTGAACTAGCTATTCTTAAAATTATCTACATTTTTTATTTAACATTTCATAAACTTTATCAAACGGCATAGGCTTACTGAATAAATAACCCTGGTAATAACTACAACCAAATTTTTTCAAAAGTGTTAACTGCTCTTTTGTTTCAACGCCCTCAGCTATAGCCTTTACATTTAAGGACTTAGCCATGGCAATAATAGCCTTCACAATCGCTTGGCAATTCTTATCAGCAGTTAATTGAGAAATAAAAAATTGATCAATTTTGATAACATCAATCATAAAATCTTTTAGATGAATAAATGAAGAATAACCTATGCCAAAATCATCAATCGATAGCTTAACACCTAGTTCTTTTAATTTTTTAATGGTGGCAATATTTGAATCTTTAAGCCCCATAAGTGCTGTCTCAGTAATTTCAATTTCTAAGTGTGTAGGTTCAATATGTGTTGATTCAAGAATGGCTTTTAAACGTTCAATAAACCGAAAATTAAGTTGCTGAACAGAAATATTAACTGCAATATTGATGTCTCTACACAATCCCTCATTTTGCCAGCTCTTAATCTGATAGCACGCTGTACGTAAAACCCACTCACCTATTGGAATCATTAGACTACTCTCTTCAGCTAGCGAAATAAACTGCTTGGGATAAATCATTTTATTAGGGCCACTATTCCAACGAATCAAAGCCTCCAGACCACTTATTTTACCAGTTTTAACTTCAATTTGAGGTTGATAATAAAGAATAAATTCTTGTTTTTCTAAGGCCTGATGTAGATTACTTTCTAACGTTAATTTTTGCTGGGTAAACGCTTCAATCGCTGGTAAATAAAATTGATAACGATTACGACCGTGTATCTTCGCATAATACATTGCCATGTCTGCATTTCTAACAAGAGTGCTACAATTCTTCCCATCTGTAGGATAAATTGAGATTCCAATACTTGCTGTTACATAGAATTTTTTCTTACGCAAAATAAAGGGTTTTGCTAACACATTTAAAAGATTTTGGGCAATCACAGCAATATCATTTTTCCTTTTTATTTCTGGTAAAATAATAATAAATTCATCACCACCAAAGCGCGAAATAAAGTCTAAACTACGAATATTATGACGAATTCGATTAGCTACTTCTTGTAATACCCTATCACCATAGTCATGGCCCATTGTATCGTTTATCTTCTTAAAATTATCTAAATCTAAGTAGCATAGCCCTAGCATTGTTTGTTGAACCTTGGCATTTAAAATAGCTCGATTTAAATCATTTTCTAATGAAGCTCGATTTCTTAGGCCTGTTAAAACATCATGTTTAGCTAAATAAAGTAGTTCATTTTCTGCCCGCTTTCGTTTGATAAACATGCCTATATGACTACCAATGTTAGTAAAAATAGAAAATAAATTGGTATTAGGAACACTTAAAGATTTACTAAAGAAAATAATGACACCGATAACTTCGCGGTTATATGTAATTGGCAGACCAAAAAAACTTCTTAGCCCCTTTTCAATAAAAGGTTTAACGTCTTTTGCAACAGCATGATTTTTTAAATCAATAATCCAGTAAGGCTTATTTAATTGCCAGATAAGCCCTGGTAAATTTTCACCAATTGTACATCTTTTACCATAACTTATTTTTTCTAACTCTTGATAAACTTCTTTTGCCCGCCAAAATGAAACAGAGTAAAGAGCTTCTTTTTGTTGATCAAGTGCCCATAATTCCCCCGCTTGCCAATCAAATAACTCACAAATTGTTTTTAAAATGTTATGAGCTGCGTAATCTAAATTAGGTGCTTCAGCTAAAGCAGAGGTTACTCGGTATTGAATAGCCAATTGCTGTTCATGTAATTTAGCTTTAGTAATATTGTCAATAATAATTGCTGCACTTATTACTTTATTAGATTTTGTCTTTAAGGGCGAAATAGTAAGCGTAACATTTAATAAATTCCCCTTTTTACTCTCAAAAATAGTCTCATAATGAGTAATTTTTGCTCCTGCTTCAATTTGCTGAATTATCTTTTTAAATTCGCTATGGCGCTCTTTAGGAAAGAGTAATTTAAATGACTGGCCAATAATTTCTTCAGCGGAATATTGGTAGAGTTGTTCTGCAGCATTATTCCAGCTAAGAATAATACCCCGCATGTTAACGCTTATAATGGCATCGAAAGCATTCTCAACGATCGCTGCCAATTCACAAGTAGACTGCTTAGCTTTTTCACGCTCAATAGCATAATAAATAGCACGTGTTAGAGAGTTGGGTGTTACTTCCGTTTTAAGCAGATAGTCTTGTACTCCTTCTTTAACAACAGTACCTAAGGCAAGTTCCGCATTTTCTACATCGCTGATAACAATAATAGGGATATCTGCAGCTAGCAGCGTTAACTTTTTAAAAGCAGTCAAAGTAGTCTGCTTATTCTTGCCTAAATCGACTAAAATGACAGCAAATTCATTCATCTTTTTTATTATTTTGTTAAGCATAGGAAAAGTAATGACATCAAATTTAAACTTTTTAATTGACGATAAAAACTCCTGAATTAAGCTTGAGCTTCCTTTTTTATCTTCAATAATTAATATTTTTATCTTCTCAGTCATAGTCATTTACTTGTTTATAAATTAATTACTCAACTCTAGGCGGCAAGGTCACAATTTTGGACCAAAAATTTTCTATAGTTTTGACAACCTCGATATATTGTTCTATGTCTAGTGGCTTGTAATCTTTCTACCATAAACGCCTCATCTAAGAAGAGTAAGAGGTAAAATCTTTATTGGAGCTAGATTTATACAAGTTTCACATAGTATGTTTGGTAATTTTCCTATCTAATTTGTTGACTAAACTAATAATTTTCTGCATAGTCGACCGTATAATCTAATTTACTTAGTTTCATTTACCTTTAATTTAGTATAGACAGATTACTAATTTACGTGGGTTCGACTTAAAAAAGGTGAAAGCTCTTTTTAGGTTTTAATGAACATTATCACGTAAAATATGAATCATTTATGTGGACTAGTTCAAAGCAGGTAAGCCCATAGCCAGATAACAAAAATTTTTTGGATTGAAAATGCCCTTTATTCTTGATGATCAAATTCGCTTAACCTGCTTTGAACTAGGTGATGGGCCTGTCTCTAAGATTCTTTTTAAAAATAATGCTGATTATCCTTGGTTAATTCTTGTACCTAGAGTTGAAAATATCCAGGAAATTGATCAGTTACCTACTAAATTAAGGTACATACTAGTAGATGAAATTTGCCATCTTTCTCATTTAGTACGCACTTATTTTAAAACAGATAAAGTTAATATTGGTTCTTTAGGCAATATTGTTTCACAATTACATATTCATATTATTGGCCGCAATAAAGATGATAAACTATGGCCTCATTCGGTATGGCAAGCAACTGAAACCACTTTATACGATGCCTCTACTTCCAAATTGTTAGTAGAAGGGTTGCGCAAACAAATTAAACTTATTTTTCAAGAAGATATTGCTCCTCTGTTAGTATAGGTTGCATTATTTTTGTATTTTAAAGAGCCTTCATCTCTTATAGTGAACGAACGTCACTTTAAGAATTTAATATGAATAATACCGCCTCGCTTAAATAAATCAAAAAATAACATTCTTAAACGAATAAAAAATGGAAAAGAAGATTTAAATTTTATTGGCTGAAAATAGGTCTTTTGCGAAATAAGTTTTATATTACTAGACCAATGCTCAAGCTCGTAGCCATAATCAAGCCCCCACTGTAATTTTGCATCGTGCATCTCTGCTTCGTCTAAAATTTCATTGACGTTGTTAAGGCTTACTTTTGGAATAGCATCAAAAATCAATTCACTCTCAGGAAATTGCTGAGCCATGTTGTTTAATAGAATTTGTACTTGCTCTTGTTGAAAATACATAAACAACCCACCAGCAAGGAAAAATACACGCTCACTCATTTCTTTAACTGCATTTATCCAGTCTAAGTTAAGAACTGAGGCAGCAAGATAATGAACTCGTTGATTTGGTGGCGGTAATAATTGATCACGAAGTTTAATAACAGCGGGTAAATCAATATCAATCCAAGTGAGTTGTGTATTGTCAACCCGATAAAATGTTGTGTCTAAACCTGCGCCTAAATTTACAATAGTTGCATTAGGATGCTTTTGTAAATAAGCTTTGATTGCTTCATCAAATTGATAAGCTCGGGCAATCATCCAAACCGCTGTAGAATAACCAATGTGTGCAAATAGCTTATCAAAATCATAATTAATTTCTTGAATAAATTTAATTGCTTGAGCGTCGTATAAAGGCGGATTAGGTAATTGGCTAAATTTAGCCCGAGCAATTAAGGGCAGCAAGAGTGTTTGAGGTACGCCTGTTAAATCGAAATCAACCTTTTTACTATGCATGCTAATTCCATGTTTAATTTAGCAGTGATTGTTATTTTCTTAACTTAGGCTGCAGTCTATTATAATAATTTTAGTTAAATTTTTACTGTTTAGCTTAATATAAATTAAGGACTCTCACTTAAAAGAGAAAATTTACAAACTAATTATATGCAAACAACAATTCATTAGAGTTTGTAATTAGAGCGATTGACAATTTGCTTTAACCTAAGGTTAAAGCATTTAATCAACTAACTCACATTATTCTAGAAAACTCCTGAAAAACATTAAGTTTCTCTTCAATGCTAACAGGACCGTCTTCTTTAGCGTAAAGATCTAATATTTTCCTACATTGTTTAGCGATTTCAGATTGAGCCTCATAAAGCTTATTTTCATAAGGAAAAACAGGCGTAGTATCTATACCATACCGCTCATTATTAACGCCAATACTACTCTCACTTTGACGTCCTTTTTCTACTATAACATCGCCATTTTTTAATTCAAAAATATCGTAATCACCATGAGAATGGCCATATATTAGTCGCTCTACGGGTGGCATATTTAATGGTTTATTTGATTCATCCAAATAAATCTCTCCACTATTAGTTAATATGGCTGGCCCTTTATCGGTTCTTTGAATATCTTTAACGTCAGTATAATGTAATTTAGTAAGCTTATTATCGGGATATATCGTCCCTGTTGTTAAATTATTACCTCGACGATAGACTTCACCTGTAGTACTTAGAAAAAGATCGTAGTTATGGCCGGTGACTATTTTACAAATGGGAGGTAAGCTTTTCATCCTTTGTGGCGAGTTTGTACATTCCTTTTGTGAATCATACTTGCCGCTAAAATAAACTTCCCCATGAGCACTAAGAAAGTAGGTGTTAGTCCAGCACTCTATTTTAATAATTTGCTTAGATTTTAAACTTTTTATTACAGTTGGCGAAGAAATGTTCTGACAGTGTCCTAATCCGAGTTGACCATAGTCATTGTATCCAAACGCATAAATTTGATTATGGTGATCAATAAGGAAAGAAGTACCATGGCCGATAGCAAAATCCTTGATAGGTGGAAGCCCCTGAATTTTTGTAGGCATTACATAGCCATCTACATATCGACGTGATTTATTATCACCCAAACCTAACTCACCCCAGGTATTATTACCTCTAACATAGATTTCTTTTTCCTTCGTTAAGAAGAATGAAGTTAAATCAAAACGAGAATAAGCGCTTTTTTCTACTTGTTTTAGAAAATCTTCGAAATGCGCATGTTGGGATTTAAAAAAATTTTGTTGTGCTCTAAGCATTTGATTCCTTTCTTTACGAAAATAATTACTTAATTTATGATTAAATATAGAAATTAAGAATAGCCAAGTGTAAGCGGATATCTTTAATTTTTATTAACTATTAATATAAAAAAAGGCTATTATACAAGATATTTTTAATAGTTTCTAAATAAAGCACTCAGTCTTTATCATCCTGGTTTAAAAGAGCAGTTTGAACAATAGATATCAATATATTATCACTTTAAATAGTAAATGATAAAATTGACTTTGATTGCTCCACTGCATACCATTTGGCTTTGTAGAGCAAATGCGTAACAATGCTCAAAGTGAGTAAAAATTTCATGTTATTGCCAGAAACAAGGGTATTTTATTTAAAACTAGGAGACACCATTGACATAGTAGCTCCTTCATCTAAATGCCATCTAAGTGTAATAGAAAAATTGAAGGATATAATTCATTCTTGGGGGCTTAAATGTCATATACCAGATGATTTATTTGGTGAGAGTTTACTTTATGCTAATAGTGATGAGAAACGTTTTACTCATCTGTATAAGGCGCTTTTAAATCCTACTTCCAAAGTCGTATGGTGCTTATTAGGTGGATATGGTTCGACCAAATTAATATCTAAGTTAAACCAAATAAAAATACCACCCCATCCTAAACTGTTGATTGGATTTAGTGATATTACAGCGTTACATATTTTTCTTCAGGGACAATGGGGCTGGATTACTCTAAGTGGCCCATCAGGTTACCAAGTTTCCTTAAATCGAGTTTCTGGAACATCCATTGAGCTATTGCAGAATATCCTTTTTGGTAAGACTGCAACACTTATCTATGACAATATCATTCCATTAAATCAATTAGCTAAAAATCAACAAACGATAACAGCACCCATTATTGGGGGAAATCTACATTTAATTCAAGCAAGCCTTGGGACATTCTGGCAAATTGATCCAACTAACAAAATATTATTTATCGAAGAGTTTAATGAGCGGGCTTACCGTATTGATAGAATATTAGCTCAATTGGAGCAGGCAGGCATAATTAAACCTGCGAAAGCAATTTTATTTGGTGATATGATTGATAAAGGCGAGCCTAATGGTCGATTTCTTGTCAAAGAGGTAATACAGGAATTTTCAACACAATGTGACGTACCTGTACTGCAAATAAGTAATATTGGGCATGGCGCAATTAATAATCCCCTTTTACTTGGCTACTTTGCAAAATTATGTTTAGGTGATTACTCTTGTTTAGAATTTAGTTTCTAACAAATAGTCCCTGTAGCGAGTACCTATCTAAAACCTGTTGAGATATTTACTTTTCTAGCCTTTTTATCTCTCGAAGGTTCATCACTTGCTTCCATTTCTTTTCTCTTCATATTACTGTCTTTAGGCTGGAAAACTGTATTTTCGTACCCTTTTAATTTTTGATATTTACTTGCTAGGATTTCCTTGCACAGGAAAACAACTTTATTTCTATCAGAAGCATTATTATTATAATTATTTACTCTACGCTGATAATCCGCCAAGATTGATTCATGCATAAAAAGATCAAATTTTTTATAAACGCCTTTTCCCAATTTATTATCAATATTAATTAATTCACAAAGAAGTAACGTTTTTAAATTTTCAAAATAACAATTACCATTTTTAAATACGGCCTGTTCGGTCAAATTAATGCCTGTACTTTTGTATTTTTGTTTAAGCTCAAAGATATAGACGAATAATCTATCAAGTTCGCCACTCTCACAAATTGAAGACAATTTCCTCATTACTTCCGAATAATCGGCTGCAGGTATCGATAATTGGATAATAGGTTGCGCTTTATCAGATTTTGTACCTTTAAATCCTAATAGACCTCTATCGCAGAAATAAATGAAATACGTATCTTGGGATTTCTTTATTAAAATATATGATATGTGGAATAGTGAGGACAATGACTTAATACTACAATCTGCTTCAGGAGGCTCAAGGATAGTTGACTCATCTGAGTCGAATGCTTCTAAGGCTTTTAATATACTCTCGAAGTAAATTTGATATTCAGGACACTCATCAAGAAATTGTCGTATTCCATTTTGGATAATACGAACGGCTTCTTTCGAATTTCCACCATGACTTAAATCAAGACCATGTATCTCTTCAAGAAACTTATAAAGTAAATCATTATTAAAAATAATAGAAAGATCTCTATCCAAAAGAAACTGAGCTGAGTCAATTTGGCTGCCAGACCTCTTTAGCTTCTGAACAATATTATTGTGTCCATTCATAATTGCTTCATGGATAGGCGTAAAATTTTTCTCATCTTGAGCATCAACTATGGCTTTATGTTGAATAAGTAACGCAATAATTTCTTCATCACCTTGAATTGAGGCCACATGAAGTGGCGTTCTAAGCTCCTTATTTCTATGATTAGGATTGGCCCTTTTTTCTAATAAAGCGTTGACCACCTCTCTATGCTGAAATAGGGTAGCAGTATATAAAGGGCTCTCTTGCATTTTATTTACACAATCTATATTAGCTTCATAAGCAATTAATAAATTAACAAGATCTAAATTTCCCCTCCTTGCTGCAAAATGCAGTGGATAAGCCCCAGCTCCATTAACTACATTTACTAAGGCACCGTTTTCAAGCAAAAACTTGACTACTACCACGTCCTCATTCATTATGGCTAAATGTAAAAGGGTGTTGCCATAATGATCTCTTAGGTCTAATAAAAGGATGTTATTCGCCAACAATTCTTCTAGATACTTTACATCACCATTCCTTGCAGCTTCAATGGCCCCCTCATTTATATCACTATCATAATCATCTTCGTCTTGTTCGGCCTCACTATCAGCACTATCAATACTATCATCTGCTTCGTTTGTGTCTGAAAAAATATCACTCGGACTATCAAGCTTTTTTACCTCATCTTCACTATCAGATTTTGTATACATAATCAAACCTAAATAAGTAAACTATAATTGCTAAAATTTTTTCCAGGTAAACCCAGCTGACTCTGCCATCTTCCTTGCTTCATCTAAATTTTTCTCTGCAGCTTCATTGCTAGCGCTTATAACTTCTCCCGTTCTAGTATCTGCTTCCGCTATAGTCACTCCTTCTATCAGTTCACTATTTTCAACTTAACAACAAAAAAGTTACTCCCTCTTGATATTTCTTCAATATCAGCGCATACAAATTCTTTATTTAATTTATCAAAAAATTCTACTTTAATTTGCATAAATAACCTAAAATTATGATATAAAAAATAACACTTATTCTTTTATTGTAGTATTAGGTTAATTAAATATTAAAAATTACTATAATTTAATTCATAAATTTTTAGTTTACAGCTAATAAATTAATTCAAATATCATTTAAATTGATTGGTTTTTTATTCAAAAAAACTTATTTTTAGTGGAAATTTAACAACGCCAACATCAGCTCTACTTGGTTGTGAAAAACCGCTAAAAATTGCAAGATTCTAGAGAAAAATGACATTAACTTTACGCAACAAGGCTTAACATTCGCTTAGTGACATAAAAGAGCCTTTGTCTCTCTTATATTGAACTCAAATTAATTGACTTAAATTAATTACCCTATCTGCCATAGCAATCGTTTCTTGACGATGAGCAATAATAATTTGAGTCATTGCTAATGTTTTAAGGGATTGATTGATTGTAAGTTCATTTTGAGCATCGAGATGACTTGTTGCTTCATCTAAGAATAATATTTTTGGCCTTTTATAAAGTGCCCGCGCTAATAAAATACGCTGCTTTTGCCCTCCAGATAGTATAGAACCCATTTCGCCAACTTGGGTTTCGTATTGCATAGGAAATTTTAGAATAGTGTCATGAATACAAGCAAGTTTTGCTACTTGATAAACATAATTAATATCAATCTCATCATCAAAAAAAGTAATGTTTTCTAATATGGATCCTGTTAATAAACAGTCTTCTTGCATGACTGACGCAGTTAACTGTCGATAATTTTTCAAACCAAACTGATTAAGGCTAATATCATCAATGTATATCTCGCCTTTTTCAGACACTAACAAGCCCATCATGACCTTTAATAAGGTTGATTTACCACAACCAGAAGGCCCTACAATTGCTACTTTTTCTCCAGCATTAACCGTTAAATTAATCTTTTTTAAAATAAAAGGATCGCTTGTATGATAGCGAAAACTTATATTTTGGATTTCTAATTTGCCTTTCATGAGTTCATATCTGCCAAGCCCTTCTGAAATGACTTCAGGTTGCTGAAAAATTAAATCACTTAATCGGTTTAATTGAATAGAAATAAGTTTGTAATCGAAAGCGTAGCGAATAAAAGAAGAAGCCTTATTAATTAAAAGAAGCCGATAAGCGAGAAAAGCGACTAACATACCAGTAGAAAATCGACTTTCTAGAATTAGCATTATACCAACACAAAGAATAACAATATGATCAATTTGAAATAATAATTGATTAATTATATTGTAAAACATATTTAGTCTTGAAATAGTAATATCAGCATTCAGAGATTGAATATAGCTATTGTACCAAATATTAAAATGTACATTTTCTTTAGCAAACGTCTTAATTGGCATAATACCTTGTAATGTTTCTAAAAATATAGATGCTGCTTTTGCATGTTGAACAACCGAGTTTTCTGTTTGATTTTTTAAGCTTTTATAAGATAAATAACGAATTGTTAAATATAGCAAAAGGCTGCAACAAATTATTAATGTTAACTTTAAACTATATATAGCCATAACGACCAAATTAATAATAATCATTAAGCCATCAAGTATGGTATTAATAAACTCAGTACTTATTTTCCTCTGCACTTGATCAATTGTTTGAAATTTTGCTTGAATATCCCCTTTGTAGCGATGAAAGAAAAATTCTAGTGGTAGTTTTAAGAGATGTTTAATTAGGTTTGCTGAAAATTGTTCTGTAAGATAGGTAGTTAGATAAGTAACTGAATAACTGCGACTGTATTCAATAATACTTTGTAGCAATACAAAAATTAAAAAAGCGCTGACAATGATATAAAGATTGTTTAAGTTACTAGTATTAATAACATCATCCATCACATATTGAAGTAGCAGTGGATTGATTAAGGCTAATACTTCAATAGTTAATGATAAGAAAATTAAAAAGATAATAAATTTATTAATTCCTGCAACCATTCTCATAAAATGAAGAAGAGTTAATTTGTTATTAGCAATAATTTTTTGAAAATTTGCCTCCTTTTCAGCTTCTAAAACAATACCGGTAAAAAATCTGGATACTTCTGCAAACGTACAACGTCTAACGCCAATGGCAGGATCATGAATAATGACGTGATTTTTTTTCACCTTTTTTAGAACAACAAAATGATTCATATTCCAATGTAAAACAGCAGGGCAGCGAATCAATTTAAGATCTTTTAAATCCACACGTAGTGCTCTAGTTTTAAAATTTAAACTTTGCAGTAAATTAATGACATCAAGCATAGTAATGCCTTTCATAGAAGGCTTACTTAGATTTCTTATAGAAGATAAACTAAGCTCATGTCCCCAGTAATTACTAATCATAACAACGCAAGCATGACCACATTCGGCAATTTCATTTTGAAATACAATGGGTAATTGATGACTTCTCTTTAAGCTAAAATTTAAGGTATTCTTCATAATTTAAGCTCTCCATACATACTAAAAATTGGATCTAATATCCATTGCCATATTTTTCTCTTTGGGCCACTAATAATTGCAGTAATAGTTAATCCTTGTTGTAATTTTTTCGGCTGTCCATATACCATAACGTATTGGCTGTTTAACCTAGCATTAACCTTAAAATAAGGGTATCCGACTTGTATAGATTTTTCATCTTCATTATCGGTTAGAATGGTTTCATCTATGGAATCAATAACCGCGTGATAACTACCAAAGCGTTTATAAGGATAAGCATCATAACGGACAGTAATGTTACTATCCTTATTTATAAACCCAATTTGATTGGCAGGAATAAATAGATTAGCAATTAATTCAGAATTTATAGGTAAAATTTTTACCAATGGTTTAACTAAGTTAACATACTGCCCTTCTTTAAAAATATTAGCGGCAATAACACCATCTATAGGAGAATAAACAATATAAAATTGATCTTGTTTGTATTTAATAATTTCTAACTCTACAGCATTAAGATTACGATTAAGCTCAATTAATTCTTGTTTTTTGTTATTATAAAATTCTAAAGAAATATATTTTTTAATAAATAGTTTTTTAAATTTTTCTAGTTGAATTGATTTGTTGGTGATTTCATTATTGATTGACTGTTTTCTTTTTATTAAATTTTCTAAAATATTATTTTTATCAAAAAGCTGATTATCTAATAAAGAATTAATTAATAGAATTGCTTCTCCTTTCTTAACTAATTCACCCTGTTTTTTATAGCTTTTAAGAATTACTCCACCTTTACTTGGATAAAGACTAAAAACCCCTTTTGAATCATTTAAATAGCCGATTACTACAAATTTATCCGAAAATTCACCGAATACTAAAAATAAAATAATTATTAATAAAATAATTAAGCTGCTATAAGTAACAAATTTAAATGATATGGGAGTATTAATCGATATTACCCCTAAATGACTTATTTTTTTTTGATTAAATACTTCTTGTCTAAATAATTCTTTTTTCATAATCATTGAACTTTAACTCTGTAGATTAATAGTTATAAGCTACAGAGCTAGGTAAGAAAAATCATGCTGCTTGATCTGACTTTAAAGCATTGCGCATAATATGCTTTTGTAGATTTTCTTTTAGCATGAGCGATGCTTGTTCTTCAAAATCCGCTAAGCTAATACTATTTTTGTCATTCCATTTGTAATGAGTATTTTTATTTAGAATGAACTTCACAAATTTATCTAACATTTTTATTGTTGGGCAGCGATCTTCAATCCAGAGAAATTGACCCTGCTGATTAACCTCTAGGAAAAAATATTCATTATCATGCGTGACGATAAAATCAAAGCAGCCAAACACGATACCTAGCGCTTCCATAAAATTACGGATTTTCTTTTCAATGGAATAAGGCAAGCAATAAGGCTCAATTCTGAGTTCAGCCGGTGGTATAGATCGCCAATCAGTTAAGCCTTTAGAATGTTCTTGCGAAAAAATTTTCGCAGCTACAATATGTGCACCAAAGCAAGTAACACGAAGTTCATACTTTTTCTTAATATACTTTTGAAAAATACCTGGCGTTAATTGTAATAGGTGATCAGGCGGTAACTGTTCATTATGAATAGTTTTTGTGTAAAATAATTTTAAAACACCTTTTTCGTACCAATAATGGGCTGATAAAGGCTTATAAATAACCTTATCACTTTTATAGGCTTGCAAAAATTCTTTTATTTTTGCTGGCGAATTAGATATTAAACTTGGCGGAATTTTAAATCCGCATTGTAATGCAAGCTTTAGCTGCAATAATTTAGAGTTAGCTTGGCTAATGGACTCATATGGATTGATCCAGTAAGCATCTTTAGCAAGTATAAAAGGAATACCATTATGAAATAATGTGTTTTCTTTTTTAATAAAATCAAAATCAGATTTAACAAAATTTTCACCAATAAAAGGGCGCCTAGCTCTACGCCACCAGACTACATCAATTTCTGTATAATTTGTCACCGGACATTGCGATTCATTTTCTAAAAGCCACCATTGTTGTTCATTAGAAAAATAGATACTATTGGTTTGCTTAGTAGGCATATCAGCAGTAAACCATAGCAAACACTGATGTGATTTACTCTCTAAAGCTAATTTTACTATAATAGCATGCACATCATCTGGCTCTGTTGAGATTAGAATATTCACTACATTTTCCTTAATTTTTTACTTTCAAGTCATTGGGTTTTGATGGCAATGGTATTGCTTATAGCGTCGCCCACTAAGTTTTAGACAAGGCGCAAGTGAGCGAGGCGAAAGAGTGTACAAATAAGTACATGACTGAGCCGAGCAAGCTTGCAACGAAGTATAAAGCTTAGTGGCTGGCGCTATACCAAAACCCATTGAAAGTTAGTTAACTATTAATCCCAATCCATATCTAAATCAGTATCAGATACGCCGTGCCTGTTGGTATAATAATCTGTGGTTTGATAGGTAACTTTTGTCGATCCTCCTGCTATTTGTTGTAATTCCTCACTACTAATCTCTGTTGCTAGACTATAGGCTAAAACTCGACCATTTTTTGTATTAATTTCCATTTTTTATTCCTAAAAATTACTTATTTAATACTTTCCATTTTATTAAATAAGTGGGTTGGACTTCTGTAATCTTCCTGAAGCAGAAAAAACTAGATTATTATAATCTAAAACTCTATCTTAAACCTTCACACTCTTTAACCATTCTTGCCAAGATTGTATATCTTTATCACTATAATTTTTACCGCTAATTTCTTTCAGAATTAAATAAGCAAACTCGTGATTATTTGGCTGTTTTAAACGTAGAATATTAACTAATCTCTTTCTTCCTTTTTCTAAAATAATTTTCTTATTCTTCTGGGACTTAACAGCTGAAGATAATATAAATAAAGCTTTATTTCTATCGGTAGTATAAGGTGAATCTATTAAGGGAAGTACTTTATTAGCATCAATATCAAAAAAGTGGGTTTTTTCCATCGTTTGCCCTATTACTCGCATTACATTATTACGTACTGTCTCATTTCTATCGTTAATACCGGCAGACAAGGTTGCAATAATTTCTTTAGGATCTTTAAAATGGCCAACTAAAAAAGCAGCTGCAGCACGTCTTTCAGGATTAGGATCTTCAGTTAAGGTTTTTTTAATGAGTTCTTTTTGTATAATTGCACCTTTATTAAACACGCTTAAATAAGGTTGTAAAGCAGGATTATTAAAACCGGAAACACAATGATAGACTGGACAAGTGGAATCATTTAGATCAATTTTATTTTCATTCAATAAACGCATCTCTAACTGATCAAACTTTATTCGTTTGGCAATTAAATCATTCTGACTAGTTTTATTTAAACTTACATTAACCTTCGGCTGAATATAATGTAATCGATGCCTTTCATCCTGCCGCACTACCTCAATAGTTGTATAATAATTTTTTTCTGCTGGATAATAGATTGTTTGAAAATCAACAAAAGCATAATGTTCATTTTTTTTAATTCTTTCGATTAAATATTTTTTTTTCATTGCTAAATGAAGCACTTCTCTTTCTTGTTTTTTAGCATCAGTCATTAAGATAATTTGATTAGTACTATTAATTAATTGTTTTACTTCAGATGAATATTTTTTTAATACTTGATTAGCATGATTAGAATTATCACCATATAAATCTATAAATGTATCAGCACAAATCTCTCCTGAAAGAAATAAACACGAAGTAAATAAAGCCCTTTTTAACATGCCTCTCCCCTATTAATAGTTTTAAATGTATTTAAATTCACATGATTTAGTAAATTTTTAGTAATTAAACTTTGCATTCTGTTGCGATATTTATCAATAGAATGAGTTATGCTTTTTTCATTCCACTGAAAATTGATTGTGCGCTCAATAAGAAAATTAATGAAAATATCAAGCATTTTAAAATTTGGATTATATTCCTCTATCCATAAAAATTGACCTTGCTCATTTACTTCAAGAAAAATATATTCATCATTAGGTGTAACAATAAAATCAAATGCACCAAAAATAATTCCAAGCTTACGCATGAATTTTCTTAGACGCTGTTCAATAGCAAAAGGTAAACGGTAAGGTTCAATACTCATTTTATCAGGGTAGATAGCTCGCCAATCGACCTTACCTTCACTATGACTTTGTGAATTTAATTTTGCAGCAACAATATAGTCACCAAAACATGTTATTCGTAATTCATATTTCTTCTTAATATGTTTTTGGAAAATTCCTGGTGTTAACTGTAATACTTTATCTGACGGGAGGTTTGCTGAATTTAACTTAGCTGTATAGGAAACTTTAACATATTTTTCTTCAAACCAAAAACTAGAGTATAAAGGCTTATAAATGACACCGTCTTTTTCATATTCTGTTATAAAATTACGCACTTCTTGAGGATCATTTGAACACAAAGTTTTTGGAATATTAAATCCACATTGATCTGCTAATCTTAATTGTAACAGTTTCCAATTTGCCCTTATAGCAGCCTCTTTAGGATTTATCCACCAAGCATTGGGTGCAATGTTTTGGGTTAAAGATTCGTAAAATACAATATTTTCTCTTCTTATGAAGGAAAAATCATCTGGATGAACAGCCTGCTCAGGCAAAAAAGGCTTTCGCACTCTGCGCCACCAAACTACGTCATATTCTTGACTCGTATAGGATTTAGATTTATCTGAACTTTTCCACAGATAAAAATCCTTATCAATTAAAACAGAGTTCTTTTGTTTTGTTGGATGATCTGCTGTAAATAATAATCTTACATAATGTCCTATTGATTCTAGAGCTAATTTAACTAATACAGCATGCGTATCATCGGGTTCAGTTAAAATTAAGTACTTCATCGTAAAATCCGATTTTATCCTATTAACTTCATAAAGTTGCTTCTGACTACTTAAGCTTAGTGATTTTAAACGCCCTTTATTCCCTATATTTGCATTTCGCTAAGCTTAAAACGACAAGACAGAAGCATACTTAAACATCATTTATTTTAAATTTTTATATGATTACCAATCTACTGAGATGTCTATGACGGTATCCCACTGCCCGGTACTCCCTGTTGGGCTGCATGTTGCTCTCGACGTCATTTTATAACCGTTACCTCCTGAAACTTGCTCTAAATCTTTATGATCGATTTCCTTTGCTAATTGATAAGCCAAGGTTCTTTCTTTACTACTTTCCATATTTTCTCCTAATGCAAGGTTGGTTTGTTATGTGTTCCATCAAATTAGAGAAGAACATTTAATTGATTTTCAGCAAATATTCTTCTTTAATTTAACGCCTTTACCATGTTATTATAATTTATTCATTTATTTATAAAATTTAATATCTATTCATTTTTATTCATTAAAACTTATTTTTGACTTTTAGTCAAGTATTAATGAATAATTTATTCTTTTTTATGGTGACTTATGAACAATTACTCTATTGGTGAAAATTTACGCAAGCTAATGAAATTACATAGCGAGCTATCCTTAAGTGAATTAGCAAGACAAACTCATATTCCTCAACCCACTTTGCATCATCTATTAAATGGCATAACGAAGCGGCCTAGAAAGACAGTTTTAGAGAGTTTGGCCAACTATTTTAATATTTCAGTTGGTCAGCTCATTGGAGAAGTTCCTTTATACGAATCAATTCCAGAGGAAATAAAGAAGAGTTTTAAAATTAACACAGTTCCAGTTATAAGCTGGGATATGTTAAGAGACTGGCCTAATAATTATAAGGAAGCAGGTCAGCTTGGCGAAGTAGTACTTACTAAAGATATGAGTGATTATTCATTTGCTTTAATTATGAAGAATACAACGATGGATCCATTATTTCCTGAAAATTCTATTTTAATATTTGATTTTAAAAAGCAACCAAAGGACAGAGAGTTTGTCATTGTTAATTCTTTTAAACTCAATAAAATACTTTTAAATCGTCTGTTTATCGAAAAATCTGACTATTTTATTAAGCAAGGACAATCGAATGGTGATATGAAATTAATTAAGTTAGATCTTGATAAAGATAGGATATTAGGTTCACTTATTGAAGCAAGATTAGTGCAATTTTAATTATAAACTTACTTCTTTAAAAGTAGATGAATAAATTTTATATTGGAATGCCAGTATTTGTATTTTAGTACTTAAAATGAAATACCATTATATTTTATTCATTTATATTCATTTGACTTTTAAGCTAAATTGTTTAATTAAATTATACTGTCTTTGCCCCTTTTCTAATTTACTTTCAAATAAGTTAACGTATTGCACGATTTGTCTAGGAAAATGATTTGTTTGAATTTGCGGCAAAACAGCAAGTGGTTGGTAATTTTGAAATCGACCTAAAGTGATATGACCACGAAAGGCGCGTTTTTCAGTAGGATAATTAAGGGCATCAATAACTTGCGCAAGACTATATGAGATAGGAGCTAACTGATCATTTGGCCCGGCTTTTAAAGCGATAAGGCGAGGATGCTTAGGCTTTGGAAATAATTCAAGTTCACTTAATTCCAGGGTAAATGAAGAAATATCTTGTATTTTTAATTCAACCTGTTCAATAAGCTTTGGTAAATCGGCCACTTGAATTGATTGTAAAAAGCGCAAAGTTATATGGAGATTTTCAGGTTTGGTCCAGCGAATTTTTTGAGGTACAGTTTGCTTAAGTTCGGCTACTACGGCGGCAATGGTATTGATAATTTCAGTCGATAAGCTAATGGCAAAAAATGCTCGTATTGTTGTCTGCATAATGGATTCTTAAAGCTACTTAACACTAGCGTAATCTTATATTATCTTGCTTTATAAGCCACTAAAATAGGCATCGATAAATGATTATCATGCAGCGCTTTTATTTCCTCATCTATTAAGTTAGATAATTTTTCTACATATTGATAATGGCCTTTTTTAGGTTTGTCGGTCTTATTGCCGTATTTCGCAAGGTAAATATTACATTTTTCTTTTAATTCAATGAGCGTTTCAGTTCGCTTTGCGTCAGCTGGTAGCGCTTTATATTTATTAAATATCTTAAAGATTTCTTTTGTTTCCTGAGAACGTCGTAATCCTCTAAATCCTTGTTCCCAAAATAAAATATCGGCGTGATGACTTAATACCAGCGGTAAATCTCTTTCTTTTGCATTTTTATTATTCTCTTGCAAGCCCTCTAAGCTGGTATAAACGAATCCGCGCTTATATCGCACTAAAGATTTAGAAGTTAAGTTAGCATGAAATTCATCTAAATCTTTGCTATTTAAATTAATTAGTTCTCGAGTCTTTTCCTGTATAAGAATTATTTGCTCAATTTGAGTCTGCTCAAAATGAATTAATTGACTACTGCTTCTACTATCAAAATGCTTGCTAAGGTAATTTTCACATAACTGCGCAGTATTATATAAATAGTGATTAGCTTGAGCTATTTCTTCCTTATATTGATTAACACTTATAAGTTGTTTTCCTTTTGTTTTCTCATTTATCTTTGTCTGAAATTGCAAGAAATCATCAATTAATTCTTCAATTGCATTGATATCAGTAGATGCTCTTAATGACGGCTTTTGTCTGAATTGCTCTAATTGCTCTGCTAAAATTTCGTATAACGCATTTCGCGATAAGCTTGAAGACGTAGGTCGATAACCCATTTGGCGGGTAAGATATTTTTTAGCATTATCAATTTTTTCAAATACTTCTACGCTATTAGACTGACCATGCATATTGGCAGTTAGCGTACTGCGGATTAGACTCCAAGATGTTGCAGTGGTATTTTTCAGCTGGCCAGATTTTGTATATACGGAGCCAACTTCAGTGACTTCTTTAAATATGCCTCCTGCAAAAAATATATCTGGAAGTATATTACTAATTGCATTATCCCAGACTTCTGTTACCAATTTGATTGTTGAGGCTGCCCAATTAAGACCTCTTCCTATTAAAGAGAAAACTTCGCCAGCGAAAAAATAAAATGGGGAAAGCATAACCTCAATTATAAGCTCTATAAATTCTGAGACTTTAGGAGAGCGTCTATATTTAAAGCTCTCTTCCGCTATTTTTATGGCAGTAAAGACTGAAGCTAAATAAGATATCAAACCAATTAAGCCTAAAACAAAAACAGGAAAAACCAGGGGTGGAAAAAAGAAAGAAGCAATACCTAGGGCAAATCCTATTAAACCAATGGAAAGGCCAATAGCAGAGGTTAAAGACGCAACATCTTTCTGAATGGCGTCGGTTAAGGTCATTTTCTTAGCGGTTTGATAATAACTATCAATCACACGTTTTGCCAAAACTTCAATCAAATCTACTTCTTCCCTTAGCTTTCTATAATTTTTTTTAGTAATTAGCTCATGCGCCTGCCTACAAGCAAGCGTAATTTGCAAATGTGCCTGCAAACAGTCATAGCGCGTTTGCATATTTAATAGAGAACTCTGACTTAAGATTTGATTAATACGAGTTTTGAATTGAAGAAATATGGCTTCATCTTCTAATCCATTAAGATAGTCTTGGTCCAAATCTTCCATTATTTGCTTAACGCTTAGAATAAGGGCTTTACGCTTCAAAAGGAGAAAATATCTATCATAGTTTTGTGCAAAATTTTCAATTTCTTTAACTTTATCTGGTTCATTAACAGAATTTTGTTTTTGCTTTTTTAGCCAATTTTTAATTTCTTGGTAAGCCGCTGGTTGATTAACTTCTGATTTAATTCTTGTTTCTAATAGGCGCTCTCCAGACCAAAATTCTGGGTAACTGAGAATGCTAAATTGTTCATCATTTAATTCTTGTAAAAATTTTGCTAGTTCGTTTTTAAAATAATTTAATGTTGTTGGCATTTGGCTCATATAATAAATAAGCCAATTTTTATGCTCATCTTGAATAGAAGTTTCATCGAATTTTGGGAGGATAACAGGCATTTAGCCTCTCCTTTAACAGCAGACTGTTTTGCTCTTGATTTAAACTAGCACTTATTAAATTTAAGTCTTAAGAAAGTTAAACTACAGAAAACCTAAAGTAGATTAAAAATAGCGATTACTTCTTATAATTTTTAAATAAGACTTAATGTGGCGTAATTATATAACATTTTGGATAAAATAAAACCCAGTTAAACGTTTATTGACAGAATTTTAGCTTTTATAATAAAATATCATCATCTTATCAGTCTTAGGTATTCCTCCAATGCGTAAATAATTTTCCAACTTGTTTCTATTTCACAGACACTTGGAGATTATTTATGTTTCGTATTCCCTCTATCATTGCGCGTCATTTGTCCTATGCTTTTATAACCACCGATTCTCCTATTAAGGATCTTTCACTGTCATTGGTACAAAAACGCTATGGCATTGTGGGAGATAATGGCGTTGGCAAAACAACTTTATTAAAAATCCTTGCTAAACTTCTCGAGCCTCAGCAAGGCTGTCTTGAAATACAAGGGACAATTGAATATTGTCCTCAAATTAATACTCATTATGATAAAAGTACAGTTGCTGATTTACTGGGTATTAATAAAAAACTTAAGGCCCTACAACGGATTGCTGAAGGTTATTTCTTTGAAGATGATTATGATTTAATTGGCGATGACTGGGATATAGAAACGCGAGCACGGCAACTTCTAATTGACTTAGACTTAAAAACTATTAGTTTTAATAGAGCATTAACTTCCTTAAGCGGTGGTCAGAAAACTAAATGTTGGTTAGCACGTGCCATGCTTAGCCAAGCAGATTTTATTTTACTCGATGAGCCAACCAACAATCTAGATACAGACACTAAAAATTACCTTTTTACCTGGTTACAAAAAACAAAACAGGGCATTTTAATTGCAAGTCATGACAGGCAACTACTTAACTATGTGGATGAAATTATTGAGTTAACTTCAATTGGAGCTAAACATTTTGGCGGTAATTATAGCCTTTATCAAGAACAGAAGCTTATTGAACAACAGGCTACCCTGCAGCAATTTGCAGCAGCAAAAAAACAGCTTAAAAATACGACAAATACCATTCAAGAAACACGAGAAAAACATGAGCAGCGACGTAAACAAGGTCGAGCACTTAGAAAAGCTGGTAAAATTGATAAATTGACTGCTAATGCAAAACAAGGACGAAGTGAAAAAACTCAATCTAAAAATAAAATTCAAGCGGCCCTTAGCCTGCAAAAGGTAAAAGATAAGATACAGGCAATAAAATCAAATATTGAGATAAAAGAGAAGATTACTGCTAACTTAGATTCAGATAAATTACCAGTCAATAAAATTATTATTAATATAGAAGAACTAACGTTTGGCTTTAATGAGCAAGTACCCTTATTCATTAATTTTAATTTAACTTTGCTAGGCAATGATCGCATAGCTTTTACAGGAAAAAATGGTGCTGGTAAATCAACATTGATTCAACTTATCTTAGGTCATTTAAAGCCACAACAAGGTAGAATTTATCGTGGATTTTCTGCGGCGTGTTATTTAGATCAAAACCTCAACTATCTTGATGAAAATTTAACTTTAATTGAAAATTTATGTTTAAGAGATCCTACCCTTTCCTTACAAGAAGCCTATGCTCGGTTAGCTGCTTTTAATTTTCGTAATAAACTTGCGATGAAAAGAGCATGTGAATTAAGTGGCGGCGAATACATGAGGGCTAGCCTTGCTATCTCATTAGCCGTCGAGAAACAACCACAACTTCTTATCTTAGATGAACCAACGAATCACCTGGATATTCGTAGTATAGAAGCTATTGAAGATATGCTTTGTGTTTATCAAGGCGCTTTAGTTATTGTCTCGCATGATAAGACATTTTTGTCCAACATCGGTATTACTAAGTACATTCATTTATCGTAAGGAACCCTATCGTTTCTTTACAAAATTGAAAATTAATTTTACCATGCAGAAATAATTCTGCTTAATTAAAATGTCTTTTAGCAGATTAATGCGCTTTCTTCATTTGTACAACGCCCAGAGAGAGGAACAATGACACTAAAGCTCATGTACGGCATCCGTCAATTTCAAGGGAAAACCTTTAAAGATTTAGAAGAGGTGTTTATTAAACTTAGTCAAGGTCAAGACCCAGATACACTTTTTATTACTTGCTCTGATTCGCGTATTGATCCTAATGTTATTACTCATTCTAAGCCAGGTGATTTATTTATTGCGCGGAATGTAGGAAACATTGTTCCGCCTTATGGCGTAGCTTGTAGTGAAGCAGCTGCTATTGAGTATGCGATAGAGGCACTTAAGGTTAAAGAAATTATTATCTGTGGTCATTCTCAATGCGGCGCTATGAAAGGCCTATTAACACCAAACCTAGAAAATGCCTTTCCTGTTGTTGCTAATTGGCTAACCCATGCTCGTCCTGTCATTAATCAAATAGAAGAGCAGTTTAGTAATACAGAGATTGATTATGATTTAAAATTAAAGGCAACTATTGAATATAATATTTTAACGCAGATTGAGCACTTAAAGTCTTATCCATCCATTATAAAAAAACTTAACCAGCAAGAAATTACAATTCACGGTTGGTATTATGAAATTAAAACAGGGGAGATTTTTATTTATGAATCGCAACAAAAGCAATTTATTCCACTAGAGAAATCTTTTAACAAAGCTATCAACGACAAAATAATAATGCTAACAGAGGATATTGCAATGCATTATTTAGAGTTACAGGCCCATCCTAAAACATCAGCTGATTACTTAAGATTAATGCATCTCTTTAATCAGCTTAGTTTCAATATTAAACCTATTTGGGCAGCAATTAAAGATAAGCTTGCTGAAAGAATCTGGCAAGAATTAAGCTTTATGTTTACTAATAAAAATGATGTAAAATTCATAGAGCTTATTAATAAGACTGTTAACCATAAACTTAAGAACTTAGATTTTCTACGAAAAGAGGTTATTGAGTCGGCAGGCTATCAGGATTATTGTCGCCAACAATTATTTAGCCCAAGATTTTTTACAACGACTCCAGCAAGACCCGTTTCAGCTCCAAATAACGCGGTGTTTTCTGATACTGACTTAAGTAGGCATAACTCAATACACTAAATTCAAATGAATACAAAATAAAAATAGTCCTACAAACTGGCTTAAGCTTAGGGATTACGTGTCATCAATTAATGTTTTTGGCTATAAATTGGATTAGGTAACGTTCATCAGTCTTAATCTCTGCATATAATTTTCAGCTTACATCGATTTGCCCCCTCTCCCGCGCAAGGAATTTGAGTAGTATCATGATATCCTTCGCGGGAGAGGGGGGCAAATCGATGTAAGCTGAAAAATCTGTGCTTAGATTAATGTTGAGAAAACCGCAAATAAACTTTAGGGACGTTACCTAATCCAATTTACAGCCAAAAACACTAATTCATGACACGCACTACTAGTCGGAATAAGGATTTTCTTTCCAACGCTTGACAATTCCAACATCAATATCAAATAAATCCAGTACACGCCCTATACTATGATTGATAATATCATCAAGTGTTTTTGGCTGATTGTAGAAAGCAGGGGTAGGTGGTGCAACGATGGCACCCATCTGAGTTACTTTTTGCATATTTTCTATGTGACCCAAATGAAAGGGTGACTCACGAACCATTAATACTAATTTGCGTCGTTCTTTTAATATCACATCAGCAGCGCGAGTTAGTAAGTTAGAAGTCATTCCACAGGCAATACTTGCCAAAGTTTGCATAGAACAAGGCGCAATAATCATGCCACTTGTTTTAAATGAGCCACTTGCAATCACTGCAGCAATATCATCAATAGAATAATATCTATCTGCAAGGCGAATAAGTTCTTGTGCAGAAATAGTTACCTCATACCCCCGGGTCTGCTGTGCAGCCTTAGAAACAATTAAATGAGTCTCATAATCAGTTTTAGCTAAAATTTCTAAAAGACGTATACCATAAATTATTCCGGAAGCGCCTGAAATACCAATAATCATTCTCTTAGTCATGAAATACTCTTCACTTTCTTACTTTAAAATGGTTAATCCTCTAGAAATAAATTTACTGCTATAAATTTAAATATAAGACACGAGAACACTTGTACTATACACTCTCATAACGTTATAAATATTAGCTTAGCCTTTAAAATAATGTGGGCTTGCTTCAATAATCTCCATTGAGAATTCTAAATTTAGATTTTTGTTTCTTGGCGCGAAACTCTCTGTCATTAATTCTATTAGCTTCTGCCCTACCTGCTCTTTTAGTAAATCAGAACGGCCAGGTAAAATTTTTAATGTTAAGTGTACCATGGCATTATTTATCTGCCCTGAACCTATATAAAAATTATCATAATTAATACAGCGGCTTTTACAACTAGCCAACTGTGTTGGCAATATTTTTTCTAATAAAGAGTGAGCCTTTGCAAAAAAAGTTGTCACTTCTGGTCTAATATCAATATTGTTACTATATTCTAATACTAAGTGGGGCATAATAATTCCTTTAGTTAAAACCAGACCACATATTTAATCTAACTGTTTTATTTTATGTCATTCTTCTTGCTGGTGGCGTCTCTTTTATTCACTATAAACATTATAAATACTAAATGACTTATTTTGACATAGAATTATCAGAATAGAAAACTTTAGATTAGAAAGATTGTAGTGTAGAATTATTCAGAGCTAACCAAGTCTTAATTTCAATGAGGGTATGTTTGACAATTAAAATAAACTGCTGGAGTAAGTTAGCAAGTTCCTGAACCGCTAAACTATTTAAATGTTGTTCAAAAATATGGCAAGCATGTTGCATTTGAACAGCGCCACAACATAAAGCGCCTCCTTTCATTTTATGAATAACTCTACTCATTAAGACAATATTTTTTTCAAGCCAGGCTTGTTCCAATTCATTTAAATGAGCAGGCGTTTCATTAAGCAACATTTGTAATAATTCAGTTAATGCATTAACTGAGCCAATTGCATTAGTGCCTTGTTCTATATCAACGAGCGGATGTTGTTTTACTGCAGAAAATAAATTAACTAAATCAGCTTGTTTAGCTATATTATCTTTGATCGCTACTTTATCTTTCACAAACGTAGCTAGCAATTCATTAAGTGCAGCTAACCTAAACGGTTTAGTAATAACTTTATTCATGCCTGCTTTTAATAGCACTGCCTCAGTATTTGCTGGTGAATAAGCCGTTAATCCTATAATTGGTGTTGATACTTGATTTTCTTCTTGTTCAATACGTCTAAAAATTTTTGTTAATTCATTGCCATAAATATCAGGCAAACCGATATCCAGTAAAATTAAATCAAATTTATACTCTCTAAAAAGTTCAATTGCTCTTGCACCATTTTGCGCAGATTGAAACTGGCAACTGGCCTGCTTTAAAATCGTTTCTGCTGTTTTTAGTGCAATAGCATTGTCTTCAACTATAAGAATACAAGGCTTATCTCCATTTTTAAGCCATACAGTTGTATTTACTACATTAACAGAGTTATGAGCCTCATCATTTTTCGTTAAGTCATGTTTATTCGCTACAGCTTGCACGGGAATAGTAACGGAAAAGGTAGTCCCCTGACCTACATTACTTTCTACAGCAATATGTCCTTTAAGGAGCTTGGTATACTTTTTAACAATATGTAAACCTACTCCATATCCAGAGTAAATACCTTGTGCAGATGGATTTGCTCTATAAAAACGCGTAAAAATTTTCTGCTTATCTTCTGGCTTAATACCAATGCCTGTATCCCGAATTAGAAATTCAAGATTAATTTTATTACCACATTTTTTTTCCACACGAACAATAATTTCAATGTATCCTTTATTGGTAAATTTTACTGCATTCCCCAGTAGATTTAATAAGATACGGTGAAGCTTTATTTGATCAGTTTGAATAAATTTAGGAACCTCATTATCAATACTTATTTTTAAATCTAAATTTTTGATTTTTATAGCTGGAAGTTCTAAATCACATATATATTGAATCAATTCATAAATATTAAATTTAGAGAACTTAATATTTGACTCGATTGCACTTCCTGTCGCTACAATTTCAAGAACGCTATTTAATAATATTAATAATTGCTCAGAGCTCATGTTAACCATATGAGCATGTTCTTTTTGCTCTGGCGTATGTGCCTCTTGCTCTAACAGAGAGGACATACCAATAATACCGCTTAAAGGCGTACGAATATCATGACTCATATTACGAATAAATTCATCTTTAGCCCGATTAGCTGCTTCAGAGCTTTTTTTCGCTTTCTTTAACTGCTCTTCTTGTTTTTTACGCTGAGTAATATCTGTATAAATACCTAAAATACCAACAATTACCTTTTTATCATCATAGAAAGGCACTTTGCTAACTAATACAGTTCTTTTAGAACCATCTGGTTGAATGAAAGTTTCTTCATAATCTAACTTAGCCTTACCTGATTCAATGACCAGTTTATCATCACGACGATATTTAGCTGCAGCTTCGGCGGGTAAAACATCAAAATCTGTTTTGCCTATAATATCTTGCGGTTCAGAAAAGCCTAGTTTTTCAGCAAAGATCCTATTACAGCCTTGAAAGACTAAATTGCAATCTTTCCAGAAAATTGCATGGGGTAAATGATTAATAAGATTTAATAATATATATTTATCCATTTATGTATTACTGATCCCTTTAAAGGTTTAATTTCAACGTGTCAGTATTAGGCCCATTACTCCCTGGTTTAGTATTAGTAGTAGTTAACATATCCTTACGTAAAGTTTGATCTGTGTTATCTCTTCTCCTTGCTGCAGTTCCAGTTAAGGCATTTGCTGGTGGAGAAAAAAATGCATTTCTTGGCTTACTTTGATAAATTTCCCCATTGTTTTTCTTAGACTGTAAGATCTCCGTAATTAAATTCTCTACTTTAGACCTCAAAGAGCCATCACACGTTCCTTCCAGTGTAGTTAAAGTCTTAGGATTAATGTCCTCTGAATATATTATTTCAAGCATTTGCTGCCGAAATTCGACATATAATAACTGCTCTATTCCTGCCACATCCTGTGTTGCGTAAGCATCTGTCAATTTTAGCTGAGGAACAATTAAGTTAACTAAAGCTTCATAATTTTCAATTAACTCTAAATCCTTATCTATCATGCTCTTTACCTTTTCAGGATTTCGTCCCGCATAAGTCATTTTCGCACTTAAATGAGAAATATAACCTAGTGATTTATGCACTATACCATCTGACTTACGCGAATGAATAACACTATCTTGGGAGTAGATATCTTTTTTAGTATATTCTTTCTTTAAACCAGGAATGTTTACAATACCAACATGAATCTTTATTTCTTTTGACTTAGTCTGTAAGAGAAGAGCTCTATACTTATCCTTTAAGCAATCAGCACAATCATCAATAATTGATTCAGCCAGTCCTTTAGCCATATCAGACATAGGTGTACTTCTTAATTTTTCAATGTTCTCCTTTATATCAGCTGGCATTTCCATCCCGTCTGGATAGAAATCAATATTTGTAAGTCGCTCACTAGTAAGAATAGCCTTACCATTTCCTAGATTAGTAAAGGAAAAAAACGGGCCTGTAGAAAAAAGACTTGTATTTAGATGTTGTAACTCTTGCGGCAATTCAATTTCAATACTTACCTTAACGCGGTTAACGCCTTTACTATTATTGCTATCAGTCTTATCGAAATGGGATTCTACGCCTTTATCAAGGACTGCGGCATTTTGCCAAGAGCAATTTACAATTGCATTAGCTTCCAAAGGAGGAACTATGCCTCTGTCTAATTCTGTACTTTTTGTACAGATATAATAACCAAAATGATCAGAAGTTAAACCTATATTAGTTACATAGGTATTTGGTATGAAAGTAATGTTTTCAGTATCTAGAACTTGTTGTTGTAAGTGTTTTTGTAACTTTGGAATATTAACTTGGGCCTCAGCTGTTTGAAAAGCCATTGCTACAGCTGTAGTACCTACAATATTTCCTTTATCATCACGAAATGGAATAGAATCGGAAATAAAATCATACTGTTCTCGGCTAAGCTCTTGAATAAATTCTTCAGGCTCGCCAAATACTTTATTGCTTGGGTCTTCTGCTACTTTCTCCGCATAAAGTTTTTTTAAATACTCGGCAACCTCTCTTGCTTGCTCGGGAGAAACTGTCGATTTATCAAGGATATAATGGCGCCCAAGACAAGGATTTGGTGTAAACTCTCTACCAGCAATAAATGTTGGATATTTTTTAGCAAATTCAATTGCGCTTTCTAAACACTTTTTTGCTGTTTCCAGATCAGCAAGATAATGCATACCTGTATGCAATTTATTACATTCATTTTGTGTTGAACATGTTGCTGGTAAAACCTCTGAGCCTGCTTCAATTAAGGCTATCCTAAGCTTTTTACCCTGATCTTCAATTTTAGCAAGTTCTAATGCTGTGGTTACCCCTGCTATCCCTGCGCCAATAACAATGACGTCAAATCTGTCATCTTTGCCCTGCATAAATAAGTCCAAACATTGTTACTAATGTTTAAAATTATAGCATTTTAATAAATTTTAAAACAGCCCTTTTTTGCTTTTCAGATGTAAAAAAATTATCGCTTAGTACCTTATATCTAAAAGATAACTATAAGTCCTTCAGTATTAACCATTTTTATTAGAGAGATAATGCTTGGTAGAAATTGATTACTAAAAGCTTAGCATGCACTAAAGATTTACTTTTTTGGCTAATCAAACCTTAATTTTTTATAGACATAAGAATAATGTTATTGAAACCTATTGATAGGCTCTAAAATTACTTACACCGTAATTATTCAATTCAGGCTTATTGTTTTCAAATCATTAGTCGATTTAAATGGGAGAGAGCTGCTATTATCTGCATCATTAGCTAAACTTGACTTAGCTTTTAAAATTAGGGTATCTAAATTAGAAATTTTAATTTTGATTTTTTCTCGCTTTGTTTTTTCTGCTTCCAGACTATTAGAAAAGAAACTTAATGCCTTTTTTTCCTTTTTTGGGTGGTTTCCTGATAACTCAACCTGTAAATTATCTTTAACTTCCTCCAAATTCTGCTGAATCTTCAAAAATAACTCCGATTCCTCTAATAAGAAATAAGAGTAATTAAATACAGGGAGATTATCTAAAAAATCATTGTCTCTCATTTGAGCACATTGTTTACTGGCGTGCTTAAATTTTTTAATTATAGGAGCAGTCTCTCCCTGCGATTCTTCTTTTAATATATCTAGATTATCAAGCAAAGCCTGATGCATACGTTTAGCATCTAATAAAAAAGCATTTAAAAACTTTTTATTTACTTGATAAGTCATTTTCTTCTTTCCTGAACTTGATCTTTCATACTCAAGACAAACTTTTCGAATAGAATCTAATACACGATGATCATCTAAGGGTTTATTTTTATTTAATGCACCAATTGACCAAAGTAATAAAAATGAGTAAGCCTCTATTCCTGATAAATAATCATATTCAATTTTAGTTTGATATTCGCGGGGAGTTTCTAAGAAAGTTAATAGCTTATTTAAAACATCTTGCTGCCCTTCCAATTGGGATTGGTCAAAGACATAAATATGACGCATACATGTTGAAAGAACAATGGGATTTACATTACAAATGAAGTCATCTAACGGGCTTCGGCATCCTTTTTCTTTTTGAAAATTATATAAATGTAATACTAATTTATTAAGACGCATAGAGACTTACCTCCGAATCAATTGCTTGATTCAAACAACCAAAACACAGATTAACGATCATGCTTTTATAAAGATAACTTTAAAAATACTAATAGATAGCTATTTACCTCTCAAAATTTAATCTAAAAGGTAAAAATAAAACAAAGTTGGTTAGCTAATCAAGTGGAATTATTGATAAAAGAAAATTAGGTATAGCGTCGCCCACTAAGTTTTAGACAAGGCGCAAGTGAGTGAGGCGAAGGAGTGTACAACTAAGTACATGACTGAGCCGAGCAATAAAGCTTAGTGGGTGGCGCTATAATGCTATTAAATTGCATTCCATATAACTGGGGAAGATCTATAAGCGCTACCTTTAAAAAAATGTATCGTATATCCCATTAAATTTTCAATTTCTAAATCAGTAGCGCCTTTTTTAATCTGAAAACAAGTAGCAGGTGCACATTCAATGGTAATATTGTGATGCTCTAAACTATAATGACCATGCACATGACCACAGATAATTAATTGAACGGGAGAGTTAATTATTTTTTTCCAAAGTTGGTTTTGATTTCTTAAGCTATATTGATCCATTAAAGGTGTATTTATATTAATCGGATGGTGATGCATAATAAGTGCAATTTTTTTTCTGGTTTTTTCTAATTTTTCTATTTCCTTTATAATAATGGTTAGTTCTTCTTCTTTAAGATAACCCACTCCTTCACCCGGAATATGGGTATCTAAAAAAATAAAATGCCAATACTTGCAAGCAAGTACCTTTTCATAACGAAGTATAGAAGAACTTGCAAAAAGACCTTGCATTAAAGGTAGATTGTCATGATTGCCGGGAATCCAATAAACAGGTATTTTAAAATCTTTAAATGTTTTTACAACACGATGATAAGACTCAAGCGTCTCATCTTGAGATAAGTCACCTGTCAGGATAATAGCATCGGTATCATGAAGTTCATGCCGCCTAATATGGCAAATTACTTGCTTAAAGCGATTATTACTGTCAATACCAAACACTCTTTTCTCATCTGAGGCAAATAAATGTAGGTCAGTAATTTGTAAGAACTTTAATTCATCTTTAGTTAAGAGACGGCTATCCATAATTTAATTAACATAAAAAAGACCTGAAGTGATTCTATTATAGTGTATTTATAGTGTTTACTACCTTTTTACAGCTATATCCTGTTATTTATCAAGAGCTAAACAAATGAGCATACTTTTAGCTTAGTATTTAAAATAAAAACAAGGCTAACAGTACCTCCAGACCTGTTTTATGTGTTAAAATTTTTACCCTTTTAACTAAAAAATAAAATATATGCGTTATTATTTTAATACTCCTAATCAAATTGCTGGTGACGAGGCTTACAATGAAAAAAAATACACTGAAGCTTTAATTCACTATAAACATGCCCTGCAAACTTTAAATCAATTAGCGTCACAACGAAAATTTAAAAGAAGTAATGATTTTCGTTATGCATTTACTTATGTTATTTGTGAAATAATTCAAACAAGCTGTGATGCTATTAGGACAACTATAGATGATCAAGAAATTTTTAATTATGAACCTATAAAGGAATTATGGCAGGAAGTTCCAGGGTTAATTATTGAACTAGAAACCGTTTTCAAAGAAATGGGTGCCGTCCAAAATAAGAATATTATAAAAGATAAAATAGAGTTCTGTTATAAGTTATTGGCTGACGTTTGCGACATGATTAGTGAGGAATTAAGTGACGAACGAGATGATGAGACACTTAATGAAAGCGACATATTATCTGCTTTAGAATGGCTCACTAAAGCCATTGATTATTCTAAACGAGCAAATTTATCTATAGATATTAATTTGCATCTTGGCTATTTAAATTTATTAGAACAAGCATACAAATGTAGCTCAGACAAAAATTTTATTTTAAAAATAAAGCAGTATATTAATCACAATAAGTTACTCGAATTACCATTTACATCAATGCAGGCGCTTGAAATTTTAAGTTATCAACTTTTGGTTGCTGTTGAAGATAGTGATTCTCAAAGTGCTAATCAATTAATTAAAAAATTTGAAAAATTACTTTTAAATTCTGATGTAGATCAGGATCATTATATTATTGAAGACATACAAAAATTAATCGCTAAACTATCTCATGAGGAGAGCGACTCTCTTAAGAAACGTCAGCTTAAAGGGGTTGGTGAATCCTCTTCAAATGATGAAGATGAATCAGAGGTTATTGTAATAAAAAAATCTTCCAAGCGGCCAAAAACTGTTATTTTGGAAGATGCCGATAATGATAATGAAATAAGTGCCAGTCCAGTAGCTGAAAGCATACCTTGCCCAATTGGTGAGCAACCTTCATATCTAAAGGACCTACCTAGTATATCTCAAACGATTCATACAACATTCTTTGCTAATAAGAATGGTCCTGCAAAAAAAGTCACCTTTAAAGAAAAGCCCCATTCCAGTGCGTTTATGGAAACTTTTAATAAAATAAGTGAAAAAGCGTCTAATCCTGAGTTTTTAGCTAATATTCTTTCCCTCATTGCAGATTTTTATTATGAAACAGAGTTGCCACTTAAAAATACTCCTTTACTGGCACTTGAACTTTACGAGAATGTTTTACTTTTGAGTCCTAATCATCCTGTGGCAATCAATAGAATAAACAATATTAGTAATCATGCAATAATACGAGATAATAATCGATATGGAAGTAAATCTATCCTTCCAGTAAAAGATGCTAGGGCTATTTTCTCAGATGCAATAGAAACTACAATTACGCAAATAGAAGCTTTTTTATTTGAAGACATTGAAAAAATCAATAAAATTCTAGACAAAAATGTACTATATGTTGCCAATAAATTAGTTAGTAAAAATGTAGCAGGATACCAATCTGCTGAAATTGCTAAACAAATTAAAACACTTTACGAGTACTTATCAACTCATGAACGCACTACTGAGCACCGTCAGGCCTCTATGCTGACATAAAAGTAGCGCAATAAGCTGAACAAAAAACTCACTGAAATGACTGTGACAATTAGGGCTGGGCTGTCAATAAAAAATATTTAATAAGCAGCTTAAGCTTTTTGGAAAAGATACTTATAAATTCTCTTTTAAAAATACAAATTTAATTTGACGTAAAATGATTATTTTAGAAACTCAGCGACTTTTACTACGCACGTGGGAAGATAAGGATTTAGACCCCTTAACAAAAATAAATCAAGATCCTAAAGTATGTGTCAGTATTTACTATGTCTTGGTAATCGTCAACGCACGCAACAATTAATTGAATATAGTATTGAACACTTTAATCAATACGGCTTCTCACTGTATGCTGTTGAATTGAAAGAAGAAAAAAAAGACATGATTGGATTTATTGGGTTACTTACACCTTCTTTTAAAGCACATTTTACGCCTGCTATAGAAATTGGTTGACGCCTAAATTCCAGTTATTGGAATAGAGGATATGCGACAGAAGGAGCGAAAGCGCTCTTGCCTTATGCTTTTACCCAATTAAATCTAGATGCTCTTGTTTCTTTTACAGCTCTTAATAATTGGTCTTCGCGGCCGCGGCGGGTTATGGAAAAAATTGGTATGCATTATGATCCTGACGATGATTTTGAGCACCCTAATATTGCATTCACTAGCCCTTTAAGGCCGCATGTACTCTACCGATTATCTAAAAAAGATTATTTAAGCTCTGCTTCAATTAAGTAGCATGTTAAAATAAGTAATAAATCCACTAAATTGCTAGAGTATATCGATATTGCGGCTTTTCTGCCCGATATTTATTTAAATAGCCATTAATTATTAACTTAACTACTGAGCATACGTGTGACTTTCAAGCAAAGCTGGGAAAAAACAAATCCTTTGCTATATCCTTCAGCAGAACTAATAAAGGCAATGGCCAACAAAGCCTTACCCAATAAAAAAATGCGTTCATATGAATTAATTTCTGGAGGATGTGCTAATTTAAACTGTAAAATTTATTTTGATTTAGATAACAATCCCTATATTCTGCGCTTGTATCTACGCGATACGGAGGCAGCTTACCGAGAGCAGCAGTTAAGCTTACGTCTAAAAACAGAATTGCCTATACCAGAAATCTATTTTATTGGTCATTATCAAGGGTATCAATTTGCCTTTACGCAGTATCTTCCTGGTATCACTTTGCGCGATTTATTATTAAGTAAGCAAGCCTTCAATATGAACGAGTTAATGTATGAGGTGGGTACTTTAGCAACTAAAATTCACGCTCATACCTTTCCTAAACCTGGCTTTTTTAATCGGCAGATGCAAATAATGCAATCATCCGAGACAAGCTATATTGAATATGCTAAAAGTTGCCTAAAAAATGACCGAGTGGTTTCAGTCTTAGAGGCAGATATTATAAGTAAAATAACTTATTACTTAAGTCAATTAGGGCCCTTTTTCTCTTCCCAAGACGAGAAATGTTTAGTTCATGGTGATTTTGATCCAGCAAATATCCTAGTATCTCAGGAAGATAAGCAATGGAAAATTTCAGGAATATTAGATTGGGAGTTTGCTTTTTCGGGTTCACCTCTCTTTGATGTAGCTAATATGTTACGTTATGCGCATCATATGCCACTCGCTTTTAAAAACTCTTTTTTAAAAGGCTTATCATTAAGTTATTCTTTACCAAAAGATTGGCAAACAACTGTTAATCTATTAAATTTACTCGCATTATTAGACTGTTTAACAAGAAGCCTTCCTAATTACCGTAATCAACAAGCCGATATCTATCAGCTAATAGTCCATATTATTAACCAATTTGATAAAGAGTATGGTTTATGAATTTATTTAAGGGAAACTTATACCCGTTACTTAAATTGGCCCTTCCCTTAGCTGCCACCGGTTTAGTCCAGTCTGGTGTCTTTTTTTTTGAAACATTATTTTTAGCTCATCTAGGCCCAACAATTTTAGCAGCAGGCGCCTTAGTTAGCTGGTTATCTGGGACATTTGCGGTTATTATCTTTGGTCTATTAAGCTCAATTAATGTACTTATATCACATAAATTCGGTGCTAAAGATGCTCAAGGAATTGCTCAAGTTGTCCGTGAAGGATTTTGGTTAACCTTTATCGTAGTTATTCCCAGTATGATTTTGTTTTGGAATATGGCCACTATCTTTCTATGGCTTGGCCAAGAGAAAAACATAACATCATTAGCAAGTTCATATCTACACGCATTAACCTTTGGGATTTTACCTAATTTTATTGTTACTGCTTTACTTGAAATCATTATTGGCTTAGGACAAGCCAGGCTTGTTTTTAAAGTAAGTTTAGTTTCGGTATCCTTGACAATATTTTTTAGTTTTGCACTCATTTTTGGCAAGTTTGGTTTTCCCGCATTAGGTATCGCGGGCGCTGGCTGGGGCTTAACTGTAAGTAATTGGCTTACCATGTTAATTTTGATCATCTATTTAATAAGCAATCAAAAAAATAAGCTTTATTTTCAAAATTTGTTAACCTTTTCTAAACCAGTTTATTTATTTGAACTTATCCGTATTGGCGCACCAATGGGATTTATGTATTGTATAGAAGTTGGCTTTTTCTTTGTACTAACCTTCATTATGGGTTTATTTAGTAGTCAAATGCTTGCCGCTAATCAAGTCGCTTTGCAGTATTTAGGTGTCTTAATAAACATCATCTTCTCCATGGCCCAAGCGATTACCGTACGAATGGGCCATCTATTAGGCGCGGGCAAAAAGCAAGCAGCTGAACATGCTGCCAATGGGGGTATTTTTACTTCCTTTATTTTCATGTTTTTTATTGCGCTAATTTATTGGCTGTTTCCTACTTTTCTTATTGGCATTGATTTTAATCTGCAAGCAACACAAAATTTACCTATCATTCATTACGCTATAGAATTTTTTAGTCTATGCGCTTTATTTCAGATCATAGAAGCGGTAAGAATCTCTCTATTTGGCGCTTTGCGTAGTTTAAAGGATACTCATTTTACCTTATTAATATCTATCATTAGTTTTTGGTTCATCGCACTGCCTCTGGGTTATTTTTTAGCCACTTCCTTTAAAATGGAAGGCATAGGATTATGGTGGGGAATGATTATTGGTTCTTCATTCAGTGTGATATTTCTATTTAAGCGATTTAAAGCCAAAATGATTAATTATTACACTGCCCCTGCTTGATTAGGCATTAAGGTGGTGAGATGGATAATTGCTGCTCAGGGTTTAATGGTTTAGCAGGCGCGCTACTGCAGCTCTTTATTTCTATTGTTTCAAATCCCGTCAGTAAACAAGTTATTTTAAAGCCTTTAGGATTGTATAAATACAAACTCAATTGATGAGGCACTTTCCCTTCAAGATTTACTATATAATTATCCGGATTTGGTGTATTTTCTATTTGCTTAGCAACACATTTCGCTAACGCCAAACCATCCGTTTTATTGCCCTCATCATAACATTTCTTAATAATGAGCACTGTTGTATTCACGAAATCATCAGCCGCTGCAATTTTAAAGGGTAAACTAACCAAAGCTGAAAATAATATTATTTTGGTAAAATTCATTATGATTAATTTATTTTGTTGTTTAAAACATTATAGATGACATTATTAAAAACTGCTTTGTATAACTCCTTCCTAATTTCTTAATTTTAAATAGTTATGTATGTTGCTGCCACTAAAAACATGGCAATGTGATTAATGCCTTGTGGCTGATTTGCATTAAGTAGATACTATAGGCTTTACTCGCCTAAAATGACTTATTAATACATAGAAAACAGGTGTAAATAAAAGACCAAAAAAAGTGACACCAATCATACCACTAAATACAGCAACGCCAATTGCTCGGCGCATTTCAGCGCCAGCCCCGGTTGCAATAACAAGAGGAAAAACGCCTAAAATAAACGCAAGGGAGGTCATTAAAATAGGCCTTAGTCGCAATTTAGCGGCTTTAATTGCTGCCTTCCAGCGGTTTTCACCTCTATCTTCCAATTGTCTTGCAAATTCAACAATTAAAATTGCGTTTTTTGAGGCAAGGCCCACCAGTACTAAGAAACTAATCTGCGTCATAATGTTATTTTCCATACCTAATAATTTAATGCCCAACATGGCTGAAAAAAGGCACATAGGTACAATCAAGATAACAGCTAAAGGTAAAGTCCAGCTCTCAAACTGAGCAGCTAAAACTAAAAATACAAATATAACGCCTAAACTAAATGCTATAACAGCCGTATTACCTATCATCTTTTGTTGATAGGCAATTTCTGTCCATTCATAACCAATCCCAGGTGGAAGAATATGTTTGGCAAGACTCTCCATGGTTGTCAATGCCTCATCCGAGCTATAACCCGGTGCTATATCACCCTGTACTTCAATCGCTGGGTAAAGATTAAAATGTGGTATTCTTGTAGGACCAGTTGTGTTACTTACTGTTGCAATAGAACCCATAGGCACCATATCACCTACACTATTTCTTACTTTAATGCGTAAAATATCATCTACTGTACGGCGATAGTCTGCGGCAGCTTGTGCGATTACTCGAAATGTCCGACCTAAATAGTTAAACTCATTAACAAAAAATGAACCAAGGTACACTTGTAAGGCTTCAATAATATTAATATAAGGAATATTTAGGCGCAATGCCTTGTCACTATCAATATTAAGAAACAGCTTAGGCGTAGAATTATCGAAAAGAGTAAAAGCAGAAGCCACTTGCTTCGTTTTATTTGCTGCTTTAATTAAATTGGTAGTCGCTTCCGTTAAGGCCATCATGCCTTTACCTTCTCTGTCTTGAACCATCATTTTAAATCCACCCGCATTACCGATACCTCGTACAGGCGGAGGCGGAATAACGACAATAAATGCTTCTTTAATTGTACTTAACTCTTTACGTAAGTTAGCAAGGATCTCTTGATGAGTAATGCCGCGTTGCTTGCGCTCTTCAAATGATAAAAGTGGGGTAAAAATTGCACCTGAATTAGAAGCGCTAGTAAACGTTGCACCAGAAAAACCAGTAAAACTTACAGCATTAGCGATACCGGGTATCGTTAAAATTTTACCTACTGCCTTTTTCATGACTGCATCAGTACGGGATAAAGATGCAGCGGGAGGTAGCTGTACTGCAATAATAAAATAACCTTGATCCTGACGAGGAATAAAACCGCGCGGTACATAGATAAATAAAAAGATAGTTAAGATAATTAATAGAAGATAAGCAATCAACATCATAAGTGAGTGTCGTGTTAAGCGAGCAACTAAATAACCATAACGTCTAGAAGTATTCTCAACTACTCGATTAAAACCTACTAAGAATCGCTGTATAGGCCTTCTCCACCACACAACTTGCGTAATGTCATAAGTCTTATGTTTAGAAAATAATAAAGTGGCTAAGGTAGGGCTTAAAGTTAATGAAACAAACACAGAAATAGCCGTTGCAATCGCAATGGTTGTACCAAATTGTTGATAGAAACGTCCGGAGATTCCTTGCAAAAAAATAGTAGGCATAAAAACTGCAATTAATACAAGTCCAATTGCAATAAGAGCCGCTCCTACTTCATTCATAGTTTTTCTCGCTGCATCGCGGGCCTTTAAGCCCCTACGCATGTTGCGTTCCATATTTTCTATGACCACAATGGCGTCATCGACAACAATACCAATTGCTAAAACTAGACCAAACAAAGTTAAGTAATTTAGAGAAAATCCTAAAAAATTCATGACAGCGAAAGTACCAATTAAGGAGATTGGAATAGCCACAATAGGAACAACTGCTGCCCGCCAACTTTGCAGGAATAATAAGATAACTAAAACGACTAAAATCACTGCTTCATAAATAGTATGGAAAACAGCATTGATGGATTGCTGAACAAAGAGTGTGGGATTATAAGCAATTTGATAAGCAAGGCCTGGTGGAAAATCCTTCGCTAACTCTTGCATGGTTGTCATAATTTCTTGGGCTGTCGATAAAGCATTGGTTCCTGGCCGCTGAAAAACGGGTAAAGCAACTGCTGCATCTTTTCCTAAATAGCCTCTTGTTCGATAATCTTGCGCGCCTAATTCTACGCGGCTAATATCCTTTAAACGAACTATACGTCCCTCACTTGATTTCACAATAATATTTTCAAAGTCTTCCTTTTTAACCAAGCGCCCTCGCGTTTGAATATTGTATTCAAAACTATATTGAGTATCTTGTGGTTGAGTATTTAATGTTCCACTTGCGATTTGGACATTTTGTGCGCGAATTGCAGCCAAGATATCATTGACTGATAAATTAAAAGAATTCATTAAATCAGGATTTAACCAGATACGCATGGCATATTCTGTTGCGCCAACTAAGCGAACTTCGCCAACGCCACCAATGCGCCTTAATTTATCGCGAATATTAAGAACTGCATAATTACCTATATAGGTTTGATCATAACTACCATTGGGAGAATATAGATTAACCACTAGCATCAAATCGGGTGAGTTTTTATTGGTTGTAACACCAATACGGCGTACTTCTTCAGGCAATCTTGCTTCAGCAACTGCCACTCTATTTTGGACAAGAACTTGAGCGTCATCTAAATCAGTACCTAACTGAAAAGTAACTGTGATTCTTAGTTGGCCATCATCGGTAGATTGTGAATCCATGTATAACATTCCCTCAACGCCATTAATTTCTTGCTCAAGCGGTGTTGCTACTGTTGCAGCAACTATTGCAGCGTTGGCACCAGGATAGGATGCTTGAACTTGAATGGTGGGAGGAACAACTTGCGGATATTGCTCAATAGGCAAATCAAAATAAGCTAATAATCCTACCAATACAATAATAATTGAAATGACAGTCGAAAATATTGGTCTATCAATAAAAAAATGAGCAATACGCATTTAGATCCTTTTAATTATGTAGAGCCCCAACTTTATTTAAGTGATATAGCGTCACCCACTACGCTCTATACCGCGTTGCAAGTTCACTCGGCTCAGTCATGTACTTAGGTACACTCCTTCGCCTCGCTTCACTTGCGCCTTGTCTAAAACTTAGTGGGCGGCGCTATACTGTACCTTCAGGGCTCTTATTTACGTATTATCAATCCCTTCTAATAACTAAAGGTTCTCTAAGTGCCTTATTTTAGTTCATTTTACTCGTTAATTTAATAATTACAGGCTTAACCTTTTGATTAGGAACCTGAATACTTTGTATGCCGTTAATAACAACTAATTCATTTCCTTTTAATCCGCTGCGAATAACATAATAGCCATTTTCGCGTAAAGGCCCTAGCTCTACATATACTCGTTGTACTTCATTCTTTTGATTAACAATATAAACAAAATGACGTGTTTGCTCAGTATTTACTGCTCGTTCAGGAAGAAGCAAGGCTTCATATTCATTGCTTGCCGCTAATTTAGCACGGCCAAATAAACCAGGATAAATAAGCTTCTCTGGATTAGGGACAATCGCCCTTGCCTGCATTGTCCCTGTGCTTTCATCAATGACATTGTCTTGAAAATTCATTTTACCACGATGCATATAATCTTTTTCATCTGGAAGTTTTAATAAAATCTCTTGTGAGTTTTTATTATCTTGCTTTAAACGAGTGTATTTTAATAAGTCAGCCTGGCTGATATCAAAATAAAAATAAATTGGATCCATAGAGACTATTTTTGTTAGGACAGTTTCATTCATCCGAATTAAATTACCGATGCTTACCAAATAACGACTTATTTTACCATTGATGGGCGATCTTATTTCAGTATACTCTAAATTTACAAGGGCATTTTTTAACTGTGCTTCTGCTATTTGCAAGTCTTGCAAACGTTGATCAACAACCTGTGTAGCAATAAATTTCTTCTTATGCAACTGTAAAACACGCTGATATTGATTCTTTGCTAAATTATATTGAGCTTGTGCCCGTGCTAGCGCATATTGAAATGGCCTTGGATCAATAATAAAAAGCAGGTCTTCTTTCTTAACAAACTGCCCATCTTTAAATTTTATGGCCATTAAATAGCCATTTACCCTGGAACGAATGTCAACTTCCTCAATAGCCTGAAAGCGACCGGTATATTCATCCCAATCCACTATCTTATCCTTTAAGGGAAAAGCAACCTCAACTTCTACAGGTAACTCTTGCTGCTTATCAGACGCAGCCGGGCCTGAACCACACGAGATTAATAATGAGGCCGCTAAAATGATTAAAATAATCCTGACAAATGTTAAATCCTTACTCATCCCGGTTAATCTCTTAATGGATTAATTTTGCTAAATTACCGTTCCTTAATCAAATTTAGTCTATATCAGTTACATTAAAATTGCTTAACTTTATAGATAAAAATTGTTAAATTTATAATTCTTAACAATCAGTCTTCCTTTCTTAAAAGGATGAGAGTAATTTTATAAGTAGCACTTTTCTTATGTATGTAATTATAATATTAAGCTAGACAAACGCTTCAAACACTGCATTAAATTTAGACATTCCAGTCATTTTGTTAACAGCCATGGTATAATGCTCGTACGCTAGATGAGTGCTTCTTGAACCATTAGCTACGCAATTAAATTAAGCTTTATAGATTTGCAGGCGTTCTAATTTAAGGAAGGATAAAATCATGCTCAAACGCGATATTTCTACAACAAACGTTTTAGTTGCAGCTGCAGGCGGTATGATTGGTTCAGGTTGGTTATTTAGCCCTTATATTAGCGCTCAAATGGCTGGCAGCAATTCTTTAATTAGCTGGATTATTGCTACTCTTTGTATGTTTTTTATTGCTCTCCCTCTTTGTGAATTAGGCGCAATGTTTCCTATCTCAGGAGGTATGTCTAATTACCCAACTTATACACATGGCCAGGAAGTAGGCTTTCTCTTTGCTTGGACATCCTGGCTCTCTTATGTCGTCATGACCCCTATTGAAATACAGGCTATTTTGCAATATGCAAGTCATTTTTTTCCCATTTTAACAGTTAACGATGCTGCAACGCTTAAACTTTCAAATTATGGTTATGTTGCCGCCATGTTCATTATGTTATTTGTTGTCTTACTCAATTCCTACGGAATAAAAATGCTGGCTGAGTGTAATAAATATGCCAGTATTATTAAATTTATTTTACCTAGTATTGCTATTTTCTCTTTCTTACATTACGCGCCAAACTTTAATAATATTTCTATTCATTTATCAAGCAAAGAAGATTGGGTGTCTATTTTTACCGCTCTTTCTGCTGGCGGGGTAGCTTTTGCCTTTACCGGGTTTCAAAATGGCCTAGTGTTAGCTGGTGAGGTTAAAAACCCGCAACGTAATATTCCTATCGCTATTTTAGGCGCTGTACTTATCGGATTCTTATTATATTTCATGTTACAGCTCAGTTTTCTTGCTGCAGTTCCAGCTAAATATTTAACTCATGGTTGGCAACATTTAAATTATCCTGGCGATAGTGGGCCACTTGTAGGCTTAACTTTGCTCCTCGGCCTTACTATAGTTGCTAGTTTATTACTTTTTGATGCAGCATTTTCACCTTTTGGGACTACATTAGTTTATACAGCTGCAACCTCACGCATTTTATATGGTATGGCTCTTAATAATCATTTACCAAAAATTTTCTTAAAAGTTAATCGCCATAAAATTCCTTATGTGACATTATATGCAAATTTCCTTGTAGGAATATTATCTTTTTTGCCCTTTCCTGGCTGGCAAAAGTTAGTTGCCTTTCTCTCATCAGCTAGCATTCTTTCTTATAGTATTGGCCCTATCTCTCTTTTAGCCATGCGTAAATTGCAACCTACTACTACCCGTCCTTTTCGCTTAAGGGGTGCTTTAATTTGCTGCCACATTGCCTTTTACTTTTGTAACTTAATGCTATATTGGTGTGGCTTTACTATATTATGGAAGCTTGATTTAGCCTTAATTATAGGACTAGCTATTTGTCTGGCATATCACAGAAAAAGTATTTTTCAATGTGATCTACGACTTTATTGGTTTCTGTTTTACATGATCTCCTTACTTTCTGTTTCTTACTTAGGATCCTTTGGAGGTATTGGGATTTTAAGTTTCCCCCTTGATTTAATCTGCATTTTACCACTCAGTGTAAGCGTACTTACGTTGTCACAAATATTATTAAATAAGGTAGAACATGAGCCGGTTGAATTCGATTTAGAAGAGGTAGCATTATAAATCTAATTACAACGCTTAAGGCTCTATAAAATTTGACTTAGAATTCTCATGTGAAATATCAGTATTTTAACAAATTGATTAAATATTAAATTCATTTAATTATATTAGGAAGCTAATAATTGATCTGATCTCATATTGATGTCACAATGTGCGCTTTTTTACAGCAAATAGTGTGCATTTATGAGTTTAGTAGAACAAAAAGTTAAGAATGCTCTCCAAAATCTAATAGATTATTTAGAGCAAAATAGCGTCCAACATGGCGATGATGTTGACCAGGTTAGGCAAAAGATTCATCTCATTATTAGTGATGAACTCAAGGAGTTAGAAGAAGAGGAACAACAAAGCTTCTATAAAAAATTATCCATACATTTGCACTCAGATAAAATTAAAGCAAATAAAAAGCTCTCTTCCCTTCTTTCTGCTAACAATATTTCCCTTGACGAGCCCTTTCAAATTTTAGGTGCAGTTTACAAGAAACCTAACGTTATTGATGATCTTGCTAATGATCCTGTTACTGCTACTGCAAAACTTGTTATTAATTTTATAGAGCAGGCTTATCATCATCTAAAACTTTATAAACGCTATTATGAACCCTTACGAACATTAGTTGGTTTAACCTCATGGCTCATCAATATTGGTTTAATCATTGTTGGAATTGGCGCCATAATTGTAACTACCGCAATTGCAAGTACTATTTCTTTAATCAATAAAATTCAAAATAATTTAATAGATTCTATTACAAGAGGAGAGCTCAACCAAGCTAGCCAGGATTTAGTTCGAGAACCATCCCGCTACCAAGAAGCTGAAAATAAATTTTATAAAGGTAAGCAAGACTTAGAAATTGCTTTTTTAAAAGGAAAATTAATAAAGGCTGTTTTTCAAACAGATAGAGATCAAATTAATTCTAGTTTGACACAACTCAGACAAATGCCTTTAGAAGACTTTAAACAATATTATATTGCTTCTCAAGCTGCTCTGTTAAATGAAACAGAAGAACAGATTAAAACAAAGTTTGCAGACGAAGTTAAAACAAAAATCCTTCAAGAGCAAACAACTGGCTTCAACAAAATTAAATTTATTACGCAACTCTTCTCGCATACTATTTTTGGGCCTTTACCGGCCGGGATAGGTAATAAATTATTTTCAGCCACTATTCAACGTCCAGTCGTAGCGTTATTAGCACCAGTTTTTATCATTTCTACGGCGGCTATTGAACTAGCTAAAAAATTAAATGCCTTACTTATGTTAAGCACTCTGGTTGCGCTTGCTGGAATTAAGTTTGTTACCCTTATAGCAGTCAATTCGCCACTCTATCTTCTTGATGCAGCACGGTATGCAGGTAGCAAATTTACTAATTTAAAAACTAATAAATCTAAAGCAGCCTATGATCATACTGCTGCCAACGAGGAGAACTTAAGTAGTAGCTATAACGTTATGTTTGATAACAACAAACCAACTCAACAAAATAAAGAAACATTAGATCAGAATCCCTTTACTCATTCTAAGGGCGGCCTTAAATTATTTGATAAGATGAGGACTGCTAACAATGATAATTTATTGTTAACTTTTCCAACGCCTGGAGCTAATCCTAGTGGAACTAATAGTTAAAAATAGTTGATTGTTAAATTTTTAATTAAATAAAAACAGTAAGAAAAAATAAGTCCGGCGCTATTAGTTTAGTAGCGCTTTAATAAACACTTATATAAAGATCTAAATGTCATTTAAGTTTACATTTTCTCGCCCTTTCTTTTATCTAATATTGCTTTGAAGCAACTTATTGTTTAAATTTAGATCTTTTTAGCTCCATCAGCGTAAAAGGGAGACACCGATATTATGCCTAAAGTAATACCTATATTATTTACTAATGCTAACCCTTTAACCTCTGCTCAGGTAAAAATTTTATCGGAAGCTGGATCAATTTTATCGAATGAATTTGGATTTGAAGTTCAACGATCAATTATTTCACCCGTTAATGATGCTTATCTTCAGAAGCGAATTTATCCTAAAATAGAATTAAATGGAAAGACCTATCATCGCTTACTTTTTAATGCTAGAGAGCGATTAACTATCGCTCGAGCAACCATACAAGATGCCTATCCTTTACGCGTAGGAATAGATATTGCCGCTTATGGCCTTTACTATAATACTACTCCAAATAGTTTACCTAAGAGAGGTTATATCGAATCTTGGGAAATGCTAGAGTACTTACAACGACTAGAAATTGAACGAAGTCAACGTGCCAATATAGAGCCAACTTTATATGTGTTAGTCGCAGGGACCGATGTAGCAAACCAGCGAGGAAACTGGAATGATCTGGCGCCTGGGATACCTTTCTTATTAGCTACGCGCAAAACAGTTGGCAATGAAACAGGGGAACTAAAGCAGCAGATTAACCTTAAATCGCCAAGCGACTATTTAAAACGATTAGGCTATAAAGGCAATATTTTTGATCACTTTAAATCTCAAGTTTTTACCTGTCCAGAGAGTCCAGACGCCAATTTATCTTCTACTCAACTTGCTGAATGTAGGCCAGAAGCTTTGAATTTAATGGGCGATAGGGCCTTTACTGAGTTGATAACAATATTAGCTAAGTATACTAAATCAAAAGACTTTAAATACACAGCGCCAGAGCAAGTGGAAACTGCCAAAGTTTCTTTAGCGCTTATTAAAAAGTCTGCATTAGAAGGTATTCTGGGAGAAAATAAGAAAGCTATCATTAAGCAAAAATTTCCTAGTGATTTAAAGTCAGAAGCGCTTTTTGAGGCAGTTCAATCATTTTGTACTTCTAAAACCCGAGAGCATGTAGCAGGTCTAGAAGATATAAGAACCATCTTTAATCAAGCTGCAACAAGTAAAACCTTAACGCGCGATGAATTAGTTTCCCAATTGATAATATTTAGTAGATGGAAAAAATCTGATTCTAATCTAGCTCGTTTTTTCCATAATAAAGTTCGCCATAGAGCGCCAGAAACAGAGCAGTTTTATCAGCTTCTTGCATCACTTGATGAAACAAATTCTAATTCATGGGATCATGTTACTAAAGCTATTAAAATGTTAAATGAGATGGATGTAAAAGATACACAGCTTAATTTATAAACTGGAAGAATAGATTCCCGCCTAACGCGGGAGTGACAGGGTGAGCAAAGGTAGGTTGGGCCAGATGAAGTGAGGCCCAACAGTTACATTGATAAGAGGTGTAACATCTTCATCATTTGTTGGGCTGCACTTCGTTTAGCTCAACCTACGTTCGCTATTGTCATCATTTTTCGTTTAAAGCGAGCATTTCACTTTCTTACGATTTAGCGATGGTAGAGAGATATTTCATTGTCTCATTTAATCCGACCATAGAACCTATTTCATAAAAAGGTTCAAACACCTCATGGCCTGCTAATTCATCGCGAAGGGACAAATCATGAAACAAGTCTGTTAAATCAAATGGCTCTCCCTTTGGAAAGGATTTTAAAAGCGATGCTGACAAGATACTTAACCCATAATCGATATAATTCATTTCAGACAAAGGCTTACGTTTGTTATACTCAATCATTTTATTCTTATTGAATAAGACATTGCTTTTATCTCCTTGATTACTATTTTTAAAAACAGTCATTAGTGCGGGTTTACCACTTTTAAAAAAATCTCGCTCTACCGCTTTAAAGTTAATAGGAAGATAGGAGTCACCATAAAGAATAAAAAATGCTTCACCTAAAAGTGGCAAAGCTTGCCTTAATGCGCCTCCAGTGCCAAGAGGGCAAGGTCCGTCCCAGGAATAGCGTACGGCTAAATCATAAGCTGAACCATTTCCTACAACAGCTTTAATTTGCTCTCCCAGATGACCTAGACAAAGCACTACTTGTGATATTCCTTGTTGGCGTAAATAACGAAGTTGATAATTGATAAAGTATTCGCCCGCTACTTCTACCAGTGATTTGGGAATTTTTTCAGTGAGCGGCAGCAAGCGCGTTGCTAGTCCACCGGCTAAAATAGCAACTGGCAAGCTCATATAACACTCCTTTCTTTACCTAGTATTAGTTTTTGATAATGTTTGCAGAAAAATAGATATAATGATATCAATTAAAATTCCTCACTTTATGAGATTAAGATTTTTGGATGGCTCAACTATATGATGGATGAAGATAAGCCTACAATCCCTACATCTCGTCTTTCTGTCATCGGTGCAGGGCCATCAGGCTTAGCTGTTAGCCTTTTTCTAAAAAATACGCCTGACATCTTGGAAAGTAAAAATCATGTTGGCGGGCATGCTTCCTCATTCATTGTTGATGGATTTACCTTTGACTATGGCCCTCACATTTTATTTTCTCGTGACGAGGACATTTTAGATTTTATTATTGCTACCTTAGGAGATAATATAGCTCAATGTCGACGCAACAATAAAATTGCCTATAAAGATCGACTGCTCAAATACCCCTTTGAAAATGACTTAGGCTCACTTCCTCTAGAAGATAATTATGACTGTATCCGTCATTTTATTTTTAATCCTTACAAAGAAAAATATGCCAATCCAAACAATATGCGGGAATGGTTTTTAAAAACCTTTGGTGAAGGTATTTGCTCACGCTATTTATTTCCCTATAACGAAAAGGTATGGAATATCCCAGTAGAGAGACTTTCCATGTCTATAGCGGATCGCATCCCAACACCGCCTCCTGAAGATATATTGAAATCTTCTTTAGGTTATACTACAGAAGGTTACTTACATCAGCTTTATTATTCTTATCCCAAGAAAGGTGGTTACCAGGCAATTTGTGAGGCTTGGAAAAAAAATCTCTCCATTATTTATCAATTCACCGTCAACAAAATTCAATTTATAAATGACAAAATTAGATTGTATGATTGTCACGGCAACATGAAAGAATATGAGCAAGTCATTAGTACGATGCCCATCCATGAATTGATTGCAAAGATCAATATTGCCATACCCGCTGATATTAAATCGGCAGCAGAAAAATTAATTATTAACCCGATGTTCGTCATTTCTTTTGGTATACAAGGAATTGATCCTAATCAATATACAGCTGTTTACTTTCCAGAACCTGAATTTTGGGTAAATCGAGTCAGTTATCCTTGTACCTTTTCTTCTGTCAATGGGCCAAAAGGACACTGGAGTTTGCAAGCAGAAATTACCTGTACTAAAAATTCAGCACTTTGGAAAAAGTCAGATGCAGAAATTTTAACCCACACTAAGCTTGGCTTACAAAAGCGTAACTTGCTACCTAGTGATAACTCTATCGTCTTTGCAAAAGTTAACCGTATACCATACGCTTACGTAGTTTATGACGTAGGTTATGAAGAACATGCTAACAAAGTAAGAACCTGGCTTGCTTCTCATGGGATATACTTATTAGGTCGTTTTAGTTATTTTGAATATATTAATATTGATATGGCAGTAGATAGAGCTATTAAGCTTGCTGCAACCTTAAATGGCGATCAAAGAGATTACCTACAAATAAAATCCCTTTATTTAAAAAATGCTTTAAATAAACTAACTGGATCTGATTCATGTCAGATGTAAATTTTATTTTAGATTTTCAAAAGAAAAGTCATTATCCTTACTTAGAAGAAGTAAATGAAGGTATTCTTAAACAAATACCGCCTATAAATGGCCCGGCAACCATATTGGATGTAGGAGCAGGTAGAGGTCTATTAGGTGCCGCTCTGGTAAAACTTGGTTATGAAGTTTCTGCCCTGGAATCTAACACCTTGATCGCTGAAGAGGCAAAGAAAAGAGTCCATCAAGTTATTTGCGCTGACTTGCATGATGTAGCCAAGGTCAGAGATTTTTTACAAGGTAAAAAGTTTAACTACATCGTTTTTTCTGATGTATTAGAACATGTTTACGATCCCTTACAAATTCTAAGAGATTATCAAGAATTTTTGCAAGATGATGGGAAAATTCTCATCTCACTTCCTAATGTAGTCAATTGGCTTAACCGCTTACGGTTTATTTTTGGAATTTTTAATTATGAAATGACCGGTGTTATGGATCGTACTCATATCCGTTTCTTTACTTTTCATTCTGCAAAGAAAATGGTTCAAGCCTCTGCCTACAAAATTGAAAAAGTAGATTGTACCCCTTTTCTAGCACGAGCCTTTTTACCTACTATTAAGCGCATACTGAGTAACAAAAAAGACCACAGCAAAGATAGTATTATTACCTCGCCCTATTATAAATTATATTGTAAGTTTTTATATCCTCTTGAATATTGGATTAGCCGCCTAAGACCTACCTTATTCGCCTTTCGTATTATTCTAGTTGCAAGCAAGCTAGCGGAGAAAAAACTCAATGAGTGCTAATACTGATCCTATAGGGAAATATGTTACTGTTGCTATGATTACTAAAAATGAAGAACAGGCTGTAGCTCAAGTTATTCAAGATATTAAAACAATTGTACCTGGAGCTGAAATTATTATTGTTGATTCGAGCCAAGATGAAACACCATTGATTGCTAAAGCATGTGGAGCCAAAGTAATTCGTCAATTCCCTCCTCGTGGCTATGGCCCTGCTATGGAACGTGCGTTACGCGAAGCAAGTCGCCAAGTTATTATTACTCTAGATTGTGATAATACTTATCCTACCCAAAAAATTCCTGAACTTGCTTCACTTATTCTTAAAGAAGGTTATGATTTAGTGGATGCATCACGATTACAAAAGAAGCCGCAAGCTATGCCTTGGTTTAATTATTTAGGTAATCTAATATTTTCCTGGCTTGCAAGTTTACTATTTTTTAGACGGTTAACTGATCTTCATAGTGGCATGCGTGCTTATCGTAAAACGATGCTAGATACCTTACAATTTGATGCTGAAGGAGCAGCTTTACCTGTTGAACTTCTTTTAAAACCAATTATATCTGGTTATAAAATTCATACTATATTTATCGATTATCAAGAAAGGATTGGACACAGTAAAATGAATGCTCTAGATACTAGCTGGTGGACACTAAAGCGAATCATCAAAGTCAGAATGCGCCCAACAGTAAAATATAATTTAACTTTGTGATTTTATAACTTCGTTTATAAGGAGTTTAAACGGTAATAGGCAATAAGAAATAAATTTTTTGCAATTACCTAAAAAAGAACTTACATTTAAAATGATATAGCCTCGCCACTAAGCTTTAGACAAAGCGCAAGTAATTGAGATGAAAGAGTGTGTATGGAATACATGACTTAAAGCCGAGTGAACTTGCAATGCTCTATAAAGCTTAGTGGCGAGGCTGTATCTTATCAGACCTTCATTGCATGAAGCCGAAATTATCTTTAGTGAAGAAGAAGATGGTCTATACAGAACAATATTTAAATGAAGCAATAAAAATTATTAATCAAATAGAGATTAATGCCATCGAGCAAATAGTTAATTTGCTTGTTAGTCTTAAAGAATCGAATGGACGATTATTCTTTCTCGGCGTAGGAGGAAGTGCAGCCAACTGTTCACATGCCGTCAATGATTTTCGTAAAATTGCTGGAATTGAAGCTTATACACCTACGGATAATATTGCAGAGCTCACTGCAAGAATCAACGATAATGGTTGGACAACGACCTTTGTTGAGTGGTTAAAAATTAGCAAACTTTCTGCCAAAGACATCGTTTTTGTCTTCTCAGTAGGCGGCGGCGATTTATCCAAAAATATCAGTCCAAATATTGTAATCGCTTTACAATATGCCAAATCGATAGGCACTAAAATAGTCGGGATTGTAGGAAGAGACGGCGGTTATACAGCTCAAGTAGCTCATGCATGCATTATTATTCCAACTGTAAATCAAGAAACAATAACACCGCATACTGAAGCGTTACAAGCGGTCCTTTGGCATTTGATGGTATCGCATCCAAAATTAACAGGTAAAACTTAAATGTAACCTGTTTACTTAGAAAGGAACTCTTTGTGAGAGCGAATAATGAATGAAAAAATTGAAAATTTAAAAGTAAAAATATTTTCTGATGGAACTGATAAAATCAATCTCTTAGAGTTATATCAGAAACCTCATATCAAAGGGTGGACAACCAATCCATCACTAATGCGCCAGGAAGGCGTAGTAGATTACCAAGCCTTTGCAAAAGAAATTCTTACCCTTATTCCCGATAGGCCTATTTCTTTTGAGGTCATTGCAGATGATTTTAACGAGATGGAACAACAAGCTCTAAAGATTTCTTCTTGGGGAAATAACGTTTATGTCAAGATCCCAATCATAAATACACGTCGTGAAACCTCTCACGCCCTGATTAAGAAATTGGCAGCACAGCAAATCAAAGTTAATGTCACCGCGGTTATGACCTTAGAACAAGTACGCCATATTGTTTCAGCACTTTCGCCTGACGTACCCAGTTATATTTCCATCTTTGCTGGACGTATTGCTGATACTGGGCAAGATCCAATCCCTTTAATGGTAGAGGCACTAAAAATTATTAAAGCCAACCCTCTAACAGAGTTAATCTGGGCTAGCACACGTGAACTGTTTAATATCTTTCAAGCAGATAGAATTGGCTGCCACATTATTACAGTCTCCAAAGATATACTGAAAAAATTACACTTAGTTGGTTATAGTTTAGATGATTACTCTCTAACCACAGTGAAAACTTTTTATAATGATGCCATAGCAGCTGGGCTAAAGTTATAGCGTTATCCACTAAATTTTAGTTAAGGCGAAGGCGTGTATAAGTAATACATAACTTAAAGCTGTGTGAACTTGCAACGCAGTATAAAGCTTAATGGATAACGCTGTACCTCATTTGGAGAGAGCTTATGATTATTGCACGTAGCCCATTGCGAATTACGCTTGGGGGTGGCGGAACAGATTTACCATCCTATTATCGAGAGCATGAAGGATTTTTAATTGCGGCAGCAATCAACAAATATGTTTATGTCACTGCCATGAAACCTTTTGGTAAAGGCATTTATCTTAAGTATTCTGAATTGGAATATGTTCATTCTGTTGATGAGATAAAGCATAAAATCTTTCGGGAAGTTTTACGTCTACCTAATCTACATTCTAACCAAATTGAACTTGCGTCCCTTGCTGATATCCCTGCCGGTACGGGTTTAGGTTCCTCTGGTAGTTTTACAACAGCACTCTTAGCAGCTTTATATGCATATAACCACAAATTAATCTATCCCCAAGAATTAGCTGAATTAGCCTGCTGCATCGAAATAGGAAGACTAGGTGAACCAATAGGAAAACAAGACCAATATATAGCGGCTTTTGGTGGCCTAACTTGCTTTACCTTTCATAAGGATGACAGAGTAACAGCAACTTCATTAAATATCTCGCAAGATATGTTTTTTGATTTGGAGGATAATCTTTTATTATTTTTTACCGGCTATTCAAGAAATGCAAGTAACATCCTGAAAGATCAAAATGATAAGACTCAGCACAGAGATGATAAGATGTTAATGAATTTACATTTTATCAAGCAATTAGGCTACCGTATTAAAGAAGCTCTAGAACAAGGTGATGGTATACGTTTTGGTGAGCTTATGCATGAGCATTGGGAGTATAAGAAACAACGCTCAAACAGTATGAGTGATAATCAGATTGATAAGTGGTATGAACTTGGTATAAAAAATGGTGCTGTTGGTGGAAAACTTGTTGGGGCTGGTGGCGGTGGTTTTTTAATGTTTTATGCTGCTGATCGTAATAAATTGCGCCATGTCATGCGACAAGCAGGTTTAGAGGAAGTGCGATTTAGCTTTGATTTTGACGGAACAAAGGTAGTCCTTTCATGAATAAAGGATGCTAGTTTAGATGAGGGATAAATTCTTTTATCGTGGGGCATTAGTCACCTATATTCTTCTAGTCTATGCTTTTTATCCGACTTTTCATCTCTCAGTTGATTCTGTACCCCATAGTTTATATCAATATTTAACCCAAAGTTTTCTCGCAGGACATCTAAATTTATTGGTACAACCCTCGCAAGAATTACTTAATTTGCCGGACCCTTATGATCCGGTACAAAATTATAAGTTTAGGTTGCATGATGCATCTTTATATAAAGATAAATATTATCTTTATTTCGGACCACTTCCCGTTATAGTATTTCATTTACCGTTTAAATTATTAACAGGTTTTTACCCTTCAGATGGCCTTGCTGCGTTTTTCTTTTTATCCTTAGGATTTATAATTAACTTTTTTCTAATCATAAAGATAAAAGAACAATATTTTTCCCACATTTCGGAACTGCAATTAGGATTCATGGGTGTGTTGCTTGGATTTACCAACGGGGCGCCCTTTTTAATGTCTAGGCCTGTTGTTTATGAGATAGCAATTGCGTCTGCATTTTGTTTTATGAGTTTTGCTTTCTTTTTTCTTTATAAAATAACCCAACAATACAAAACAAAAGATATCGTCTTATTTAGCCTGTGTTTATCACTCTGTGTGGCCGCTAGGCCGCATTTTGTTTTACTTTGTTTCTTTCTCCTGCCTGCTCTTTTCATTTATTTATTAAAATACACAACCAAGTCACCTTTTACTCTCGTGACTGCCTTATTTGTTCCAGCCGCTGGAGTTGGATTCATGTTAGCGCTATATAATTATTTGCGATTTGGTTCTATTTGGAACCTTGGCCATATTTGGCAACTTTCCTGTAATAACATAATGGCCTTACATCAAGAATTAAACGATCTAAGCAAAATTCCCCGTAATCTGATTTATAGTTTTTATTTTTATTTTCTACAACCTTTTACAATAGTTGATACCTTTCCCTATATCAGGTTAATTTGGCATGACTGCCGGTATCATATTGATAACGATTATTATCTAGAAGCCATTGCCGGCGTATTAATTACAACACCCTTTATTCTTTTAGTTTTAGCCTTACCTAAATTACTTTTGATCTATTTTAAAGAGAAAAATCAGAAGATTCCTTTATTGTGGTTTTTGCTCTTTACCTTTTTTGTTCCTCTCATTAATGCCTTATTTTTGCTTCTACTTCCCTTTGCTGTTCAACGATATCAAGTGGATTTTATCCCTTACTGGGCTCTTCTTGCTATTATCACCCTTTGGTTATATGAAGATTATGCTTATCATTCACCATACTTTAAACTTGTAAAAATTATTTTTATTACTACAGCAATCTTTAGTATCTATGTGGGACTCAGTTTTGGTTTAGCTTATTGGAGAGTGTTATAACGAAGTCTCTTGAAGGTACTTAATCATCGCCAAGGCCGAGGATTGGATGGCTTGGGCAGAATTTTGCTTACAATGCCAACCTAACGAATGAATCTTCTCGATATTTAAACGTACTACTGGAACATCACCTTTCCAACCTCTATTACCACCTGTAAATTTGAAATGAACTGATTTTTTTATACCCATGCATTCTATGATAATGCTAGCAATGTCACGAACACTAATATAATCCCCAGTAGCTACATTATATACTTCATATTTTTGCGTCATCTTATTATGAGCCAGTAAAACGGCTGAAACGACATCTTGAATATGAATATAAGATTTGCTTTGAGAACCATCGCCTAAAATTTCAAGCTTAGTTGGATCGGCGCTTAGTTTTCTTATAAAATCATACCCTACGCCATGCGTTTGACGAGGTCCGACAACATTAGCAAAACGAAAAACACAGGCAGTTAGATCAAACATATGGCAATAACTACAAATAAAAGCTTCGCTTGCAAGTTTACTAGCGCCATAGGTCGAAATGGGATACATACCAGCTTGGTCTTCTGGACTTTCTATATCAACCTCTCCGTAAACGCCACTACCCGAGGTATAAATAATTCGTTTAACTTGCGCCAAGCGAGCGGCTTCTAAAACTTGATAAGTAAGATAAATTCCCTCAGTAAAATCAATACTTGGCTGTGAAATGGCCCGTGCAATATCAGGATTAGCAGCAAAATGCATCACAACATCATGTCCTTCTATCGCCCTATTGAGTTTATCTGTTTCTTTAACATCCCCTTTAATAACTATAAAGCGAGCGTCCTTATTGTGTTGCTGATAATGCCACGCTTTGCCAGAAGAAAAATTATCGTAAATTGTTACTTTCGCGGTTGTATCCATACTTAATAACGCATCAACAAAATGAGAACCAATAAAACCTGCGCCACCTACTAGAAAATAACTTTTAAAGTCCATCTAATTTATCCTAAATTTTTAATATCAAGCAAGCTTTAGTCTAATTAAGTAAGCTTGCCAGAAAAGTCAGGCGCTTGCTAAGCAATTTCTATTAAAATTTAAAACTCTTTTGCTGCTCCTGCTTCTATAAATAAACTAAGCTTAAGGCTTAAAATCTAAGTTATTGAATACTCACCCTTACTAACTTATGTTATTGAGTTAAGGTCTTATTCTTCTCTTTAGTTTCTGTTACTTCCATCTCTTCTAATTGACTTGTAACATTAGCAATAACGTCTTTAGGTGTACTAATGATTACCTTAAGTATATTAACCTGACGTTGAGTCTCAGAGCTAACAGAAACATTAGGCTCTACATTAACCGCAGGAACACCGCTTTCCTTAATTTTATCCCCTTGTTCAATTTCGCTCGCCATATCATCACCTGGATCTGGATCTGCTAGCTCTGGCTCAGGTATTAAAATTACCGCGCTAACTCCCTTGTCTTGAATTAAACGTTCTACTTCCTTTCTTTTTGCCAAAATTTTTCCTTTTACAGTTTCGTCAGCTTCAATATATTCTATTGGCACTTTTCTTCCTTTTACTTGGAAGGACAAAGCAGACTTAAATTCAATATTCGCAGAGAGATTCTTATAAATTTCAATACCTCTTTGAACAATCTCAGACGTACCTGACTCTAAAGTTCTCACTAGTGAAATTCCACCTTGAAAAAGCAATTTTGTTAACGTATCATCAAGTAAAAATTTTGCAATGTTATAATTATTTACACATAAATTTATATCAGCCAAAAAAATTACCTCAGAAACAGCTTTAACACCAAATTTATTTACTATCTCTGCTAATTTCCCAGTAATTGCTACTTTTAAATTTCGTTCAACAACCTCTAAATCGTCATTAGGAGCAATCGGAATTTGCTCAGGTTCTTTAAAATCTGGAAATTTATTTTCAAGGTTTTTAGTGTCTTTATAGCGAATAGTAGTCCCCTTATAATTCATATAAGCCGGGCCCTTATCATGGTAACAACTGATTATTAATATGCCTGTTGCATTTAATCCATAGTGAACATATATTGGACTTCTCATGATTTTCTCGTTTTATCATCTACAGTCCAATTTTAATACTTATACATTAACAAATTATTAAATATAAAAATTTTTTTAATTAAATTAAATTTTTTATGAGATAGATTTTGCTAATGATACAGTGAGCTTAGATACCTTACACAAGGAAAAAATCCTAACCAAATTTACTATATTCCTTCTTTTATCGCTTCAAACTGAGTCTTTAAAGATTTATATTTAAGTCGCATTTCCTTAAGTTTTTCCTCTGGCTTGATTTCTAATAATTTGTTAGTTAAATAATTAATATCATTATTTACAAGTTGTAGTTTCCTATTTAATTGTTCATCATTTGTTTTCTGTTTTTCTTGAAGTAAGAATTGCTGTTTTTCTTTTAATTTATCTAAATAGCTGTAGACTGAAGCTAATTTCTCAGAACGATTATCTATATCCTTTTTGAAGTGATTCAATGATAGCTCAACTTTATAAGTTGGTTTGTTAACTTTATTAAAAAATATCATTTTTTTCATTTCATTAATCACTAAAAAAATATTTCTACGTACTACTACTTGTGTTAGGAATATCTACAGCATCTACACCTGTTTGAGGCTCTAGTAACCGCCTCTTTTTCTTAACCTGATTTAACTCATCCTTAATCTCGTCTTCCAATTTGCTAGTAGTCTCAATAATTTCTGTAATTTCCTTAGCTTTTGTGAGTGTTTCATCACTAATTTTTGTTACTGTATTTTCACTTAATTCATTACTATCATCTGGATAGGTATACTTACCGTCTGAGCCTTTTTCCTTAGTCCTGATTGTAACCTTAGATTTATAATGCTTTTGATGATGCTCTGCCGCCTTCTTTGCCACCGCAGTTAAAGTTGTTTCTAAAACGCAACTTACCGGTACTTGAAATATAGTAGCCAGTGTATTATCCATAAAGAACCGAGCAATCTCGAGTTTATCTAAAAAACATAAGTTCACATCAGCGTAAAAAGAGACTTCCCTAAATTCTTGGTTAGACTCATTTAGCTGTTCTTTTATATTTTTAAGCGCAGTTAAAACGGCTTGCTCAACCAAGTCATAGTCTCTGCTATCTTTAATAGTTACTGAGGTACACTTATACTTTGGAAAAATTTTAATAGGGCTCTTATCTTTATTGAGTTGCCGTGTATATTGAAGATTTAATTGTTGTGAATATAAAGAGTAGAATGCTAGAGAGTTCATGCGACCACTATGATAACAGCATATTAATAAGGTATGTGAGTTCAGTACCCCATAATAAATGTAAGCTGTAGTAGGAGTTGGGGTTGCAGTGGTTGGCATACTAGTTACTTAAGTTTATCTATCTAATAGTTTTATATTAATATAGTAAGCTTAAAATAGTATTAAATTTAATCATTTTTTTATTTTTATATCATATCTTCATTAAGAAGGTTAATTAGAGAAGTAAAAAACTAAGACATGCCCTAAGTATGTTAAGTAAATAACTATGCTAGGAAGATTAGGTCGTTTTGACCTAATCTTAATCTCTATTGATTTTCCTCAATTGTGGCCTCAAGTTCTTCAATTGCCGCCTCAAGCCATTGTTTATGACGTCGCTCATCATCTAAACCTTGCATAATAACTGCAGTTGCTTCAGGCCATTTATTAGTATGCTCACTAACTCGCTCATAGGCTGTATTAGTATCTATTTCATTGGTAACCATTGCTTTAAGGATAGCTTTATCGCCAAATATATTAGCTAAGACTATCTTACCTTTAGTTAGATACTGTTTCATATCAGGACCTATAGGAATTTCCTTTTGATGAGCTTTAAGGATATTAGTTATATTTTTTATATGCCGTTTATGATCATCCATAAATCCGCTTAAACGCTGCTTATATACTTCACTTTCAAGCCGATTAATGGCTACTTTATAGGCGGCAACTGCGTCAAAATCGAGCTCACAAAGAGCATAAAGAGCATTATGGAACTTAGCCTGCATACCAACACTAGTTGTCATGTCGTACTCCTTTTTCTAATTTAGAATCATCCTCTAATAGGCCATTTAAACCTAAAATGTAGCAGAGCATTACAGCTCTGCTTGTTTATTTAATTAGATAAGCTTGCAATCTAATCTTTAATTATGCCCTTTACAGCAAAATAACCTATTAGTCCAAAAAACATGATTTGCAAAGGATGTTTTTGGACGTAATCTAGCCAATCACAACCTGACTTCTCTAATTCATTTAAACCTTTTTGCATCGTATCTTTAGCTTGTTTTTCAAAATTAGCCATGGAAAACTCCTTACTTACATAGATTTAAATTTTTGACTTAATTATTATGACAATATTGTCATTTAATTTGTGATTAACTTTTAAGATAACATATTAAAATATTATGTCAATCAAATTGTGACAAATTTAGGAACTCATTTTTGCCAACCATGTCTATTATTTATACCAATTTGAGTTAGAATACTAACTATGCTCAAACCATAACAAGATAAAGCCTAATCGTTGTAAAGGTTGAGAGTCCTTTTATTTGGCTGAGAAACAACTATAAAATTAATAAACAAACTTGACATATAAAGATATTTCTTAATAATTGCTAATCCAAATAAATATAAAGGGATATTAATAATGAACCGCTCAATTCTAGGCACTGCTATATTAATCACTAGTTTATTCACCGCAGAATTACTAGCAGCGCCTAAAGCGATGATCACGCATAATCTGACTGATACCACAACCAATGCCTATGTGGATGGCGTTCCAGCGCCTGAGCCAGCTGGCCCTTACGCGACCACTAAAGTGCCATGGACTATTGTTAAGATAGGTTGTAGCAAGCATAAAGAAGAAGGGGTTTGTCCTGCCGTTATTAAGATGGACATTGACAGCAGTTCGCCTATTATTGTTGGTACCTTATATGTAGATTTAGAAAGCGGTGTCATTATGCCGGCTAAAATTTCTGCCAATGGGTTTACAGTGGAAGTAAATGCACCTGGAGAGATTACAGTTTTAATGGGGTAATTTAACTATAGCGGTTGCCCACTAAGTTTTAGACAAGACGCAGGTGATTAAGGCATACGAATGTATATAAGTACACATGACTGGCTTAAGGAATTGCCAATGCCATAGCAAGCTTAGCAAATGACGCTCTCTACTATATAGAGAAGTTATAAAGTTAGTTTAGTTAATAATTTAGACTATTGTAAATTAAAAAAAATAGACCTATTTTATATTCAACTAATTTTTAGACCTCTTATTCTCCTTATAGAGGGCTTAGGATAATCTTTAACCTTAATTTTGCGATATCTTACATATTGAATAACTAAAAAGATTGCACCAGCGGCTAACACATGTTTTAAAGTGTGGCCACTTATTAAGTGTCCAGACCACGTATAAATTTGTTTATCTAAAATTTCTGTAAGCTTAGCTAATCCAAATAAAACAAAGACACTTATTAAATATCGCTCACTTGTATAAGAAGATACAAATAAAAGAAATATTAATGCGATCATTGTAATTGGGTATGCCTGTGACCAACCATATAAACGTAAATCGCCCTGCCCTAATTGTTCAATTATTTCCCAATGAATCGTACAAAGCATTGCAATTAAAACAGCAGGCAATAATAAGTAAAAACCAACCCATCTATTTACCCTTTCTAGAATAAAGGCACTAAAAAATGACATAAAAATAATGCCCATAGGCAACCTATCCCATAATAGAGAATAGTTATTGGGTGCCCAATGATAATAAGCAGAACCAATACCAGTAAGAATGGTACCAAGAAATAAACCTACATAAGGCCATTTGACTTCAGGACTAAGCAATTTAATCGTTTTATGAAAAAGAGACACTAAACCCATGCTCCCTACTATAAACAATAGATTTGACACCACATTGAAAAAATTAGGAATAGATAAAAATACACGTTTATCAGCAAAATCATGATAGCTTAAGGGCTGAGGAATAGGTGGCACTAACAATAAAGAAAGTGACATCATTAGGGAAAGAATTAAGAGCCCTGTAATGGCTAAGCAGTATTTCTTTTCTTCGTTCATAGTGAATTTCCCTTAGCTTCCTTTAATTAAATATTAATAAAATTTTTTCTTTGCTTTACGTATGTCTTAATGCTTAAATCTATCATTTAAAATCTAACTGTAATTTAAAGTATTAACAAGGAAGCCACTGTATGCGTAAACTATTTATAATTCTTATTCTTGCTATCACTTCTACTCTACATGCACAAAGCGCGCTAATGAATGATACAAAGCAACGACATCAAATTATTCAAAAATATTTAAGCAAACTCAACCAATTAGATGCTGACGGAGCTATCGCATTATTTATACAAGGAGGTACCGTTGTATCACGTCATCAAGGTGAAGTTAAGGCAGTTGATTTTTTCCCTGCTTTTGTAGAAAAATTTATACAATTAGAGATGAAAGAGCTCATGTTTTTTAAAACAGCCAATAAAGATCTTTATGCTTTAGAAATTGGTTCAGCAGGTATTAAAATGACTGGCGAGCCTGTGTCAGCAACCTTTATGGTTATCTTTCAATTTGCTAAGAATGATAATCGATTTGAAAAAATCATTATTTTTGCCAATGATACTTTAAAGTATCCATCAAATTAAAGTAATGAACGTAGGCATAGCCAGCCTGGCTGGCTTAATAGCTACTCTATTTAATTAATCCTAAATTCTCTTTAAAATAAGTTAAATCGTTTAGCCATTAAAATTTAGCTAGCTCGCTTGTAGCCTTCACATTCTCAATAGGTTGATACTGTGGGTAATGTTTTATATTTTTCCAGGGTGAGTCGGGTAGTTTAATTAACTCATCAAGGAGAAAACAGGCTAATGAATTAGTATAAAATCGCGTACTTGGCTGATCTAAAAAATTATTAATCAGCGTAATTGCCTCATTTGGTGTTAAACAATTATCTAGATCTATAAGTAATTTTTTTGCTGCATCGCAACCTGCTTGCCCATGCCCTAACCGCGTAAAAAAATTTTCATAGCCTCGCGACATGGCAACATTGGTTTTATCCGCAGCCCAAGCTAGATAATTCTTAATCCCCCGCTTAGCCGTATTAATAAGCATTAATTTTTCTAAATTTAGCTTATGAAATTCTACAAATTGCTTAATAGTCTGATTAGGAAAAATTTTACCTATTTGTTCATCAACCTTTTCTATAACTGTAAGTTTATCTTTTTCTGGTAGTAATTTTGCTAAGATATTACAAGCAATCTCTAGGGGCAGTTTACGCTGAATAAGCATAGAGCATACAGGCAATAAAGCCCTTAAAAAAGCTGCTTCACCATTATGAGCTAGATTAAGGCGACCATTTTTTTCATAAGGCGCTAAGGCCTGTAGTAATTCATCTCGTTGTCGTAACGATTTATAGGTAAAGAGTTCATTAGCGGTTAAATCAATTACCTTTATTTTATTAGGGATAGCTTGAATTATTGCAGATAACTCAGCCGTAGTTTTTGCCTGCAAATTATTTGCGCTTAAATTAAGTGAAACCAATTGGGCCGGTAGCGCTTTAACTACTTGCAATATATCTAAAACAGGCTCATTGCCAAGATTATTATGGCTTAAGTTAAGATAACAAATGGTAGCGGGAAGAGTCATCAATGCCTGGGATAAATCCTCACCCAAACTTTCGCAAGTTCCTTTAAAAAATAGACCTAGTGCGGTTACGGTATGCGGAATAGCCATCAATGCTTGCGCTAACTCATCGCCAGAATGTTTAATAGTTTGATTTAAACTTAAATGAAGTGTTTTAACTGTCCTTGGAATTGCGGCAAAAATTTCAGCTAAATCGGCGCCAGAAGTAACACCAAAATCATCTAAATTTAAATCAAGTACAACTAAATCACGAGGTATATTCTTTACTGCCTGAACTTTCTGTGGCCAGCTCATCAATCTAAAATCGGCGCGCTTAGACTTAGACATTTAATCTCTCCTTTTAATAAATGCTTAAAATAGTTAAATAAATTTATAGCGGAAGTATTAAGCAAGTGTTCCATTTTGCCGCATTGAAATTATTTATTGCACAAAAATATATTGTGCTTACGCGCATTAATCTTTAATATCCAGACGGAAAGTCCAGGAATTTTGGAACAAGATTAATCAAATAATTATAAGAGTTTATTATGTTAAGATTTAATAATTTAAAAAACTATTTTTTAGGAATTACATTATTCACTATCGTCTTTAGTGAAGCTTTCGCTTATTCTCATTTCGAAAAAACAGCTAATTCTTCTTCATTAGCTATTAAGTATTCAGCAAATTCGATTATAAATCTACCTGATAAGCAAGGAACGCTATTAAAAGAGGATGTTAAGATTACTATTAACCATTTCATTCATCTTTCGGCAGACAAAGTTTTAATTAAGTTTGCTGATAACAAGCAGAAAACTATTCGCGAATTTATTGTATTTGGTGAAGGTTCTTTAAAAAAGAAACAACATATAAGCCATTTTAAAGATGGTATTTATAATCTTGCCAAGACTAAACTTACTGCGGAAAAAATTTGGCAGTAAAACTGTTAAAATAAAATAGTTAGCTCATTAATCTAATGAATCTAATTAAATTATAAATTGGATTCGTTAGTTAACATTTCTTATAAAAGATTACTTGGCATGTCTAGATATACCTACTATATGATCGATAACCTTTTCGCTAGCATCACGACTACAGAAAATATCTCACTGGTTTTTATTGTTTAAATAAAGCTCGCGTAGTTTACCTTCGTTTTTTGAGAATTACATTTTACCTCTTTTGGAATCTACAGAGGAGCTCCATCCTAGAGAAAATTTTTATATTTTTTATTTTTATAACATAGCTGTTTAGTATTAATAAATATTTGTAATTATAACACTAAGTGGTTTAATTATCTAAAAGAGAAAAATTGGAAATATATAAAATTAATGCCTTTTCTGAATGGCTCAAGAGTACAAGATTTCCGATCAGGTGCTTATAGATGCAGTCTCAGAAATGAATAATGGTTTATTTGATGCTAATCTGGGTGGTAATGTTTATAAAAAAGGAACTTAAGGCCTTAAAAAAATTAGCCAAACTTTATTTTTCTTTATCGGATATAGAAATTATGAATGCATTAGATTCTGGCAATCTAATTAGAGTAGGTGAAAAATGAAAAAATCAATTTTAGATGTTGTACATGGGTCTGCTAGAGGTCTTTATGATGCTGGTATTGTAGATGCTACTACAATGCATGAATTTGATGCATTATGTTTGCCTCCAATTAAATCTTTTACAGCGCAAGAAATTAAAACCTTGCGTTTAAGAGAGCCTGTCAGTCAGGTTGTTTTCGCTAAATATTTAAATACATCGCCTTCAACTGTTCGGCAATGGGAACAAGGAGAGAAACACCCAAGAGGCACTTCCTTAAAATTACTAAATTTAATAGCCGATAAAGGGTTAACTATTTTAGCTTAAATAACGTTTGTTTTCTGAATGAAAAATAAATTGCTAAAGGTCGCATATCGTTTTAGAACGACATAAAACACTGAGAGTTTCATTTCCAAACAATCTTATTTTAGATGGGTATTTTTTAATCAGAGCATAGTACCTATTACTAGAAAGGCTTTCGCGTTTATATTTGCCTTGCGTGGTGGCTTCCCAAAATAGTAAAAACTCATCTAAACAAGCAAACTCAAAATCTTCAATTGAGCAGTTTTCTATTACGGTGAAATTATATTCAGCTAAAAGTGCTAACCATTCTTCTTTTTGTGTTAACGGATATTTCTTCTGAAATTGCTCATACGTTAATCCTGAGACTGTTTCAATTTCACTAATAATTTTTGAATACGCAGCAATACAATTCATTATAAATTGACCTTGAGGCCTTAATAATTTATTTATTTGGGTAAAAGCCTTCTTTTTATCTGATACCCAGTGTAAAACGTAATTAGAATACACAATATCTATAGATTTTTCTGGCAACTCATCAAATAATTCAATGCTTGAGGGATACCACTGGATATTGTGGAGATCTGATGGTTGATTGCAAGTTTTAATCTATCTACATCTGGTTCAATAGCAAATATTTTCCCGGCTGAAGATACTTTTCTAGCAAGGACATAGGTTAATTCACCTGTGCCACAACCAATATCTAAGATTTGCTTTCCTGCTTTTATCTGAAGTTGATTAATTAAGTCGAAGCCTTTTTCTGTTTGAAAATCATTATATTTTTGATAAAGGATTGCTACGTCTTTGTCATAATTTTTTTCCATAAGATGCTTAACCATATACTTAACCCCTAACTATTTTTAGTACATTAATGACTATCTAGTAGTATGATAAATTGTCAAAATATGGATCTGTTGCAAAAAATTTTCTACCTCTTAAAAGTAGGATTTTGAAGTTAAATATTAATGACTTTTATACTATTAGCTAGGAATTTAGCTAAGTGTTTTAAATTTCTTCAATTGTGCAAGTAGAAAATATTTATTGCCACAGGGCATGTATCTTAGCAAGCTTATATAAGATATGTAAATAATCCGTATAATAAGTTAAAAAATAAACATATATATAAATTATCAGACATGTAGTCGGTAGTTTGCTCTTTATAAGGCTTTGTAGAAATTAGATTGAATTAAAATTTACAGTCTTGAAAAATGTTATTTTTGAGAGTGTTTATGCTAAATTATCTCCTAAGAATTTTACTCTAATAATCTTAATATTTAACGCTGGTTCAGTATTTATACGCCTGAGTTAAATAAAATATTAAATTGTTATCATAAACAGTCGTTTTGCGAGACTATAATCGTTTCTTGAAAAAGACAGTAAATAGA